>JAFRSF010000022.1 GCA_017427715.1 Alphaproteobacteria bacterium
TCATCCGTTCGACTTGCATGCCTAAGACCTGCCGCCAGCGTTCGTTCTGAGCCAGGATCAAACTCTCAAGTTCTAAAAAAACTTGTAATTTAAGTCCTGTGCATATAACAAAGCTGACTTTAATCAGTTCGTCTTTACATATCATATATATTCGCAAGACAGTTTTTAACGAGGTTATATAAACCAGTTACCTGTCTAGGATATGCACATTTGACTTAGTCAAAGTTTGGATATTTCCAAATTCAACTGTCTGCATATCTCTTCTTGAACAGATTTTTGAATTTCAAAAATCATATTATTGATGAGCTGCTTTTATTAACAATGTTGCGATGTATTTCGCTATATTTCAGGGGTTGGAATCAAAAATCTCTTTAATCTCAACTTGAAAGCTCGCATATTATGTGTTTGAAGTTCCAAAAAGTCAAGTTTTTTTTCAAAAATTATTTGCAAAAAATTACAAAAAAATCAAAAACCCCTGAAATCCGGCATTTTATTCCCATTTGTTTTTTATATTTATAACGTTTATGGCGCAATTTATTATTACAAGAAACTGAAAAACTGATTCGGTTTAACACAAAAAAACCGATTCGCACGATACGAATCGGTATAAAAACGTATAAAAAATACCCCAAGTTTAAAATCTATACATAAAACCAATTTTGACCAAAGGATAAAAATCAACTTTGTCCAGTTCCTTTTGTGCATCAGCCAATGCTTTTTTCTTGGCATTATCTAATTCAGATTGTACAACGTCCGTTCCACCAGCGACATGCTTTAATCCTTCCAAAGGAACATCTAAATCGATTTTTGCACTGTTACCAGCAAAAACAACACCTGCATCAAGATACATTTTAAAACCAGCAAATATTCCCAAATCAAAACCAGTTCCCAAATATGGTCCATTATATTTCCAATCTAACTTTGCGGTTCCATGCATTATTTCACCTTCATAGTAATATTTATTACCACCCAGTTCGAATTCTATTTTACCACCGTTTATTTTACCGTAAATATCTGCATCTAAATCCATTTTTCCGCTGACATAACCAGTTGAAATGCGCAAACCACCTGCAAACCAAGTATTTCCAAAAGGATAAAAATCAATCAATGCACCAAAATGTTTAGCAGACAACGATACGTTATTTATATTCAGATTATCATCTATTTCGATACCATCGTCACCCAGCGCACTGTTTATTCTTGAATTCAAACTACTTTTAATCGGCGACATAGTTGCAAAATCGAATCGGACACCAAACCGCTTTGCCCAAAAAGAATCGAAGTTTTTATTGTTATATCCAACAAAAGCATTCAGACCAGAAGATACAGAAACACCCAAACCAAACTGTAAACCATGTGGAAATTTTGTCTTTGGGTTTGATGATGTTTCAATTTTTATTTCTTCGCTTTCCACCAAAGGTTGTTCTGCAACAATTTCTGTTGAATCTGCGTTTTTAGTTTCTTTGATTGTTTCTTCGGCTATAACAGGCGACACAAATGCCACTGCCAATGCTATTAATGAGATTTTTTTCATATCATTTTCCTTTGTTATTTGAATATATTCACAGTATAATTTTTTTCACACAGTTTGTTCAATAAAAAATTTTATTTAATATAAGTGTTTTTTGTGATACAATTAGCACCATGAAAAGCAGAATATCTTTTTTAACCATTTTGGTTATGATGCTGGGCATAAATTGTGCCACTGCATCTGAATGTATGGATAACGATTGTGAATTATCATCTGTTGTTGTATCAGAAGAACAAGAAATAAAACCTGTTGATTTTTTGGAACCTCAGAAAACATCCGATTCTATTTGGTCTGTTCAGAATGTTACAAATGACGATTCGCAGTATGATTGTGAACACGATTACAATTGCCCGTTTGCAACAGAATCTGAATGTGAAATATGGTATAAAAAGCCAATATACACAGAATCCGTGGCACCACGTGAACCACGCATAAATCCAATAAAAATTGACGATGTGATTTATGTCTTGGAAAACGGCACGCAAATATCTGCGAATAACGCGGTTTTTGCGCCATTGGTTGAACGATATAAAATGTTGATTAACGCATCCAAGGCATGCTGCAGCGAAGGTATAATTTATAAAATGCACAACAAAAATGCATCTGATAGACAAATCTATAATTTCTTGAAGGATGATGCAAATTATTTTGCGGTTGGTACACGTTGTCTAGTGATGAATAATAACGATATATCGGTCAATTATTCCAACGGTGTAAGTGGTGAAATGGTAACAAATGTTCGCAATACTTGCTTATGCAAAAATCGTAAATGGTTTGATTCTTTGTTGGCACCATTTGAAATACTGTATCAATCTGTACCATCTTTCAAATCATCCGCGTTTGATTATACGTATTCAGATGGCATGCGGCGCGATGTTACCGTGTATATTAACCAAGATGTACAAAATACATTAAATATGTTGGTCGAATGTCCAGATTAAGAAAAAATGCCCAAACGGGCATTTTTTATTTTTTGCTTTGTTCTTCTTTTATTTGTTTTTTAACCCATGCATAGTTGCGGAAAAATTCGATTCCACCCGCCGCTGGGTATCCCATCCAACGTTCACCATCTGGAATATTGCGGAAAACACCGCTTTTTGCACCAACTTCTGCATCTGTGCCAATATGAATACCATTAGCAACACCAACCTGACCACCAAGCATTGCTCTGTCCCCAACAACAGATTGACCAGCCAACCCACAACCGGAAGCCAAGAAACATTCTTTACCTATAACAACACCGTGTGCAATTTGACATAAATTATCAATCTTTGTACCATCCCCAACGATTGTATCTGTCATAACACCCCTGTCGATGCAAGTATTAGCACCAACGGAAACACGATTACCCAACACAACACGACCAGCATGTGGAATAAACACATTATGCCCATTTTGACGCGTATAGCCAAACCCATCTTTGCCAATCACCGCATTAGCATTTATCACACATTCTGAACCAATTGTGGCGTTTTCTATGTGGGCGCCAGAATAAACAATTGTCCCCGCACCCAAAACCACGTTACGACCAATAAAAGCACCAGGATATATTTTTACATCTGGTTCAATAACTGCGCCACGTTCAACTGTTGCAAATTGACCAACATAACAAGAATGTTTTTTACGGAAAAATACACCACGTTCAACCTTGGCAAAATAATGAATACCAAATCTTGGTTTTTCACGATATATTTCACCCAATATTTTCACAATATTACCACGCGGGGTATCAGTGATTAACAATGTTGCACCTTTTGGTGCATCTTTGATTTGTTCGGGTTGTAATAAAATAACAGATGCTTTGGTATTTTTTAGTACTTCAATTGGTAGTATTTTAAAAGCATTTGAATTACGTTCTGTTGAATAAAAAGCCAATTGACCGGGCTTTGCATCAGCAATTGGTGCAACACCAGCAACAACAGTTTTTGGGTCACCCTTTAATTCCAATCCAAATTTTTTTGCCAATTCACCCGCGGTGGTTTTATTCGCACGTGGTCCAAACAATAATTGTAATAATCTTTTCATTTTTGCGTCCTTTGTGTTTGTCAAATTATAGAAACGTTGTGTTTTTAAAGCAAGGAAAAAATGGTTCATTTCAGTCCAGATGGGGAACTGGACCAAAACAGCACATCGGGCTGTATCATGTTGAGTATACGATAGTATGCGTAAACATCCAGGTTTTATAACATTTGCGCTTTGCGCCTACTGATTTGTACTGGCTTCGCCAGAACATAATTGACCTGGATGCTCACACTCGCTTTGCTCGCTCAGCATGACATAGACCGTTTGGGTTGTTGTCTGCAACGGGTGGAGAACTTGTGATTTCCCCCAAGGGGGGAATTATTTTTACTAATGAACGGCTAGAACGATACTAATTCTCCCCCTGGGGGGAGAATAATAACCAGTTCCCTATACAAAGGTGGGGAATTGTTGCATTGATTAAAAAAAACACCCGAACTAACAGGTGTTTTTTATTCATATATTTTCAACCTTTACTTTATTCGTCAAAGTTGAAACTGACTATGTAACCATAGGAACCGATGTTGTCGGCACCCAAGTAACATTGGATGTGTTCACCAACCTGTTCCAGCCATTCTTTTTCGGCTTTGTCCATTACTTTACGTTTTTTGGCTTCCAGTGCTGTGGCAGCAATACCTGCACCCAATCCACCAACCGTCAACGCACCCAATGTAGCACCCAGACCAACATTCAAACCACGATTCTTGTCGTATGTTTCCTGTGCCTTTTTCTTACAATCTGCCAACACCTGTTGAACGACAACTTCATTAATGTTCGCTGAAGTGATTGCACCAACAATCACTTGATTAATATCATATGTTCTGCCACCAAAATAACAACGGTTTGCTCTGTCTGCAATTGCAGTCCATTTTAACTTACTATCTTCATCGGTGGTAGCATTACAACAATTTCTTGTCGCTTTTGCACTATCTTTACATACATTTGACGAACAAAAGCTAGGACTGCTTTCTGTACACTTTGAAGTACTCGCACCATTATCAGCAATATAGAAACCACCAACTTCTACGCCTGCGGCAATTGCATCATTATATCCAGAACGACATGCACTGCTGTTGCTTCTGTTGGATAAACATTTATTCAAATTGTTCACACAACTGCCTGCATTGGTTTTATCACTGTATGCAACCTTGGCATCATCATTCTTAATCAAACCACCCAGTTTGCCACCACCTTGTAAAGAATCAGCAATTAAACCACCGGCTGCACCACCCAATGCTGCACCACCCAATGCAGTCCACAACATTGTAACTTTGCCCTTCCATGAAGAAACACCTTCGTTTTTGCCTGCTTCTTTTCTGACAGCATCTGTAATTTTATCCAATTGTTTTTGGTCAATCCAAGAACCACAGGTAAACGCATCACCAACCGCAAAGTATGCTGTGGAACCATCAGTCAACAAGTCTTGTATTTTCTTGTCATCAGATTGAACTGTTATTTTGGACAGACAGAACGAACCATACAAATCATTACTGTTCACAAATTGATTTGTGTTCAACCCCTTCATGCCATAGTTCTTTGGAATCTTGTTAGATTTCAATTTCACCCATTTGAATGTTGAACCGTTGTCCGCAACACCCTGGATACCACCATGATTTTGCCCCAAACAAATATTTTGTTCTTTGTTCAATTTGGCTTTGTATTTTGCCTGGGCTTCTTTTTCAATATCCATTAAAACCTGTTGGAATAAAGTTGTTGCAGATTGATCAACAACATAATCATCCCATGTTTGTGTGACTTCTTGGTCGTATAAACAACCATCTTCGTCTACATAACCACATTCTTCAATATTGTTGTTGTTTTTGCAATTTTCGCTGGCTGTACGACATCCCATAACAATGTCGTCTTCGCCGTGTTGCATCGCAGTTACAGATATTGAATCAGCAGCCCCCAACCAATCGTTACGAACACTGTCACTGCCCCATGAAGATTGTTGTGTAGACAAGCCAAACAATCTTCTGTTTTGTCCCAATATATTAAATTTATTTTTGTTCATGGTCACAGATTCTATTTTCAAGTGTTCTTCGCAAACCTTGGAATTTTTGACCGTCTGCACACACAAACCGGTTACGATTGTGTAATCCAATACACCACCCATTTTGTTCATACTTTTATCAAACGCAGTAGAACCAGTATCATACATATTTGTGTAAACATCCGTTCTATTACGATAACAATTTGCATAATCTTTACCACACATTGACTTTACACAACTAACCGCTGTATTTGCACATTGTTTTTTCATGTTTGCAATTGCTGCATCATTATAAGAAGTAGCCAACGATGCATTCAACAGACCAACGACACCAATTGGGTCCGTGCCTGCTTCTTCGGCAGGGAACAATGTTGTAAATGTATTATTGTCTGTGTATGTGTATAAGTATGCAGAACTGTCTGCTGATGCCAGTGCATATTGACAATTCGGGTCTGTGTTTGTAATTGCTTCACATGCCGTTCTGATTTCATCGTATGTGTTTACCCCGTTAATTGACCCTTTGCCATTTTTGAAAACCAATTTATAACATACTGAACCAACACCACCACCACACGCACGCATAGCACAAGATTTAATTGTATTTACACATTTATCTTTGGTCTTTTCATCAAATTTTTCCAACAATGTCTGCAAACGTTGTTTCATAGCAGAATTCATACGCGATGCATAAATATCAGAAAATACCAATTCACGATTTTCGTCATCAGTTAAGTCAGTCGCCTTTGGTGTTTTGCCACCACCCAATTCAGATGTCATATAGCAATATTTATTTCCACCAATGGTTTCTTGACACATGTTTCTAAGATATTTATTAACGTCACTTTTGGTAATTTTACCAGACCATTCGGACAATTTATCCGGCGCAACAACGTTTCCACCATTTATTGCATCTATCATATTAACCTGAACCACAGCGGATTCTTCTGTACATTGTGCAGGATTTGCACCGCATGCATTCAAAATACATTGATCTGCCACTTTGTAACAAGTAGAAACCGCATTTGCCGCAGCCAATTCTGCACCATCTGTTATCATCATACCCAATCTGGAATCCGATTTCGGTGGCACTGATGTATTCGTTTGACCATACAATTCAATTATGCCTTCGCTTTGACAACGCGCCAAAGTTGATGCACACAATACCGCCTGTTTTTTGAATTCGTTACCAGTTGTACACAATTCAAAGTCATTTCCACAAACATTGTCTTTCTTTAGACAAGATGTATATCTTTTGACACATGTTTGCGTATCATATTTATTCGCAATCGCGGCACCCAATATCATTTGTCCCAAAACGCTGCCGTCTGTTGGGTATGTATACCGAGTCACTTCGCCATATGTATTCTGTTCTGCAACAGTCGATAATGCAGCCACAGAAGATGTTCCAAACAAATCATTTATTCCAGATGCACTACACTGAGATAAAACACTTAAACACTTTGGCATTTGGGCATGAAACAAAACATTCGTTGTACATTCTTCAAAATCAGCCCCACAAGCATCTGCACCATTGATACAAGATTTATAAGCATCTATGCAATCCGCATTTGTTAATAACGATGATGCAGTTGAAGAACCAATTACTGTGCCAGCAGTACCAGTAACAATAGCAACTGGATTAACGTAACCCGCAATCGATGGTAGACGCGATGTTGTTTTTCCCATAACACTGACCCGCGAAGTAGCCGCAAAAGCGCCAGGTATTACGGACATTACAGCAAGAAAACTAACGGTTTTGATAAGATGTTTCATCCCCTTTCTCCATTTTACTTTGTCTTTATTTTATCATAGTTTATAAAATAATGAAAGTGAAAAATCATATATTTTATGATTATTTTTTTATTCGCCGTCTAATATTTCTTTCAATTCCAACATATCATCTGGTAAACGGGTTTTAAAGTGCATTTTGGCACCGGTAATTGGATGATTAAAATCTAAAACCTCTGCATGCAACATCTGGCCATTATGTGTTTTCAAAAAATCTAATAATTCTGGGTCTTTGACAGTACCAATATGATTCTTTGCACGCCCATATAACGGGTCACATAAAACCGGAAAACCATGTGCTGATAAATGAACCCTGATTTGGTGGGTCCGCCCAGTCAACAAAGTGCAACGAAACATTGATATTCCGCTTTGTGTCCATACATCTGATACATTAACAATTGTGTGTGCAGGTTTTCCCCCGGTTTTAACCATAGACATCTTTTGGCGATTTCTGGATGAACGCGCAATATTGCCGGTAATGTCTGCCCCACCCCATACAGGGACCCCCCAAACAAATGCGACATATTTTCTGGTCAAATCGTGTGTCGAAAACATTTTAACCAACCCGCGATATGCCCCATCACTTTTTGCAAAAACCATTATTCCGCTGGTATCTTTGTCTAACCGATGCACAACCCCCGGTCTGGTTGCACCACCCAGCGCAGATAAATACGTATGAGACAGCAGATTTTGAACCAACGTACCCGTTTTATTCCCAGCAGACGGATACATAACCACACCGCGTGGTTTATTTATTACAATGATATCATCGTCTTCATACAAAATATCTAAATCAAAATCACAAGAAATATTCTCGCATGCTATATCTGACTTTTTATCTGGTATTTGTACAATAAACTTGTCACCCAATTTTGTCTTATCTGATAATTTTACACGGCCACCATCAGCACGTTGAATATCAAATTTTTGAATTTCACTGCGCGAAAAATCTGGCATTTGTACAGATAAAAACTTATCTAACCGAATACCTGTATTTATGTCATCTACTGTAAAATTTCTAGTTTCAGACATTATTTATATTCTTTCCAATCTTTGCCACGTTGGCATTGTGTGATATCAACTGTGAAATTGCGGTCACCGTTCACCGGACATGTTATAATTCCAGTTGAAACAGAATCTAATGCTTGTTCGTCTGCATTACGCCAAGAAAATGATATTGTTTCTGGTTTGTGAACACAGACCAATCTTAAATTACCAGACATTTTTCCATTTGGTGATAACCAGACACGAACACTGTCTGCTTCGCCATAACATGGGAAAGAATCCAAATAATACAAAACCAAGCCCTGTTTAACAAAAGATTTATCTGTTCCTGAAATTTTACCAGTATATTGACGCCATGGCAGCCCTGTTACCGCAGCCCAATCAACAGTAGTAGAAAATACGCTGACCCGTGGTACAGGTGGTGTGTCGGTTGTTGTCCTTGCAATTGCAACCGATGCACATAACGACATTAACAAAAATATTGTTTTTACTTTCATTATTTTGATTCCTTTAATTCAACCGATACACGTTTAACATTTGTCGGATCCACTGATAAAATATGATTAAATGTCACTGTTGTTTTCGGTTCCAGTAATGTTGCAGGCGGGGTAAAGGACTGACGCGATAAAACATTATTCGCCCCATCATACGACACGATTATTATCGCAGGCAGACCATATATGTCTTCTGTGTTATTTGTAATATCCCCAGCCACAAAAATGCGATTATTGCCCTTTTCATCTTTGATTAAATGAACAGTTTTTTCATCTATGTGTGCAACAAGAGGTTTCTTTTTAGACACTGTATTTTGAAATTTTAAAACCGCAACAAATGAGAATATACATGCTGCAATTAATGCACATAAAACGACAGCAAACTTTAACCATGTACCATTTCCGATAAATCTTTTGCGCGGTACCCAAACATGCCCACATATAGCACACTTTACAGGCGTATTCGGGATTTTAGCCAATGTATATTCTGTTTTACAAAAATCACAAATCATTTTCATTGTCTTGCCTTGCTGTTTTGTAGATTTATAGCATATTTTATTCCAAATTCAACATCTGATATTTTTGACGAACACGTGTTTGTATTTCGTGCAACGCGTTTAAATAATCACCAACTGTGGCATTTGTATTCGCAGACACTGCCCCAAAAAGCAAAGTTGATGATGTGCCAGATACTGATTCTGTTGCAATTGCACCAAGCGCTAATCTGGATAATTCAGGAAACAGGGCATCTGCAAAGCGGGCTTTTTTCCCTTTGATGTCCCAATAATAACTAGAATCTTTGGCATCTTGAATTTTATCGCTGATTGATAATTGCGGTGTAACAGAACCTGTGTAACCAACACTGACGTATGTTGCATTAACATGCCCCAATATTAAATCCATATCGCCTATGATTTTTAATATAGAATCTTTACCAGTCACAGATTTAACCGAAAAACCATTTAAATTCAGATTATTTACGTATAAATCGTTGGTGTAAAAAGATGAAAACTTGCCAGAATCTGCCAAAGAAACTGTACCAGAAACATCGATTTGTTTTGCATCTGATGTCAAAGCACCATTTACAACTGAATTATTTGCTGCAAAAATAGAATCCAATGTTGCCCTGTTTGTAAATACCAAAGAATTAGTAGCAATTTTTCCTGCGATTAATTTTTCATCAAATTGTGCTTTGTTGGCATCTAGAAACCTGATATTGATTATATCGTGACCATCAAGATTTAATGATGACAACATTGTTGCATCACTTTTTTTGTCTGATGGTAGACGCCATAAATATTCTGTGTTACCACGTTTAACAGATGTTGTTCCAACGATACCTTTGGTGTTTGAAACACCAAAATCCGCAACATTCGCATGGAAAGCGCCAAAACCACCATATGTAATATCACTTTCAATGAAACCGTATTTTCCACCACCAAGATTCACTATTTCTCTGGTTCTTAATGGTGTAATTTTTTCGTTGTTCAAAATAACTATGCCTTGCAATGTAGATTTATTATTTTTGTCAGACGATTTTAATATTCTTAATTGATAATCTTCTTTGAATTTTTCAGCCATATAATCTGGCAGACCATATTCTGTTAAATCGTCCAATTTGATTCTATATATACTTTTGCCCACAGGTTGCATTAAAACAGTTTTATTTTCTATGATATATCTTTCCAGCGCATTTTGGACACTTTCCATCTGCTTTGTCACAGCAACATCACGCGCACGTACAACCGCGTTTTGTTGATATCTGAATATAAACGGAATTATTATAGCCGCCAAACTGATTGACATTATCAATTCAACCAACATACCGCCATGTTGATTGTTATACATTAAAAAAGATTTATCAAATATCTTCATTTCGTATGCCAATTTTCTGATGTTATATTTTTAAATTCTGTTGCATCTGGTACAGATGGTACGGATGCGCGTGTTAATATAAATCTTGAAAAAGACGGTGGAACATTGGTCGGAAAAGACCAAGACCCGATTCGCAATGGCGCATTATTAGACACAAGCAATTCACCAGAAACCGTTATTCCAAAATTATCTGTGAATATCATTTCTGTTGCAGATATATATGGTGTCAAAAGTTTATTGGTTGCAATACCATTAAATCCAGTTATCGTTCTGGCACTGCTGGATTTCAAAATCATGTTTCCTGCAACATTTACAGAATTATCAACTGTTGCACTGTCCACTATTATTTTACTGTTTGTGACATATTTATCAGCATTTAATTTATTTGCTGTAATATTTCTAAATCCGTTCGTATCGCCCGTAACACGCATAGAACCAAACGACACATCAGATGAATTAATATTTGCCCCAGATGTAAAGTATACTGTATCTGTATCCACCATATCAGAATCTAAAAATACTGTTTCTACATCCAGTATTTTTGCAGACAACGATTTTATATTTGCGACATTAAATATATTAAAGTTATTCATATATAAATCGCGTTTCATATGGTTTAATTCGTCTTCACCCATCGTGCCACGATGTAAAAATCTTGATTTGTCAGCACCTGCAAAATCATGCGATATTCTGTAAATCAAATCGCCTGGCTGAAATACATCTGGTGCAGACACAGCCCAAACATGTGAATACGCAATTCCATCTTCACGAACAATTGCAGCATCTTCACCAATATATTTAGCAACATTGGCGGACCTGTAAACAGAATCTTTAACATCAAAAGCCAAATATACATCCGTAATCGTTGCGCCATTTATTTGATATTTATCTATGAAACCAGCGTGCGCCAAAGACGATAGTTCTATTAAATCTTCATCTGTCATTTTAATTTCCACTGTATCAGGCCATTGCGTTTGGTTTACACGCAAAAAATTAATAACATTGTCCCGTGTTTTTACAACTTTATTTGCCATAGTTATATCTTCTATGTCATGTGACATATCTATTATTTGATTATACAAAAATGGTGCCACAGCAAAAATTATCGTGATTGATAAAATCACTTCCAATATTGATGCACCACGTTGTGTATCAACAGTGTTTTCATAAAAATGCTTTTTATATACAATCATCTCTGCCATTCATTAAACATTGTTTTATATCTATCCTGTGTTCTAATCTTTGCCAAAATACATACTGACATATTATGTTTTGAGCCAAAGATTTATTATTATAATTTCCACCCAATGCCGTTATGATATCTTTGCACGAAACATTTTTACCTGTGGTGTCTTTGGCATCAGCGATTATTTCAAATGAATCATTGTTTATAGTATCAACATATACATCTGGCAAAACGGAAGTCCCCGCAGGTCTTATATCTATCAACACCGCACCACTTTGTCCGTTTAACAAACCATAAGATGTTTGGTCACGCAATGTTATATTTGCTGCAGAAATTGTTTGAACATCTATACCGGCCTTAGAATTATATTCCAGATTTGTTGGGTCAACATAAACATCTTGTCCCCGAGATGCATCTATATATGCCCCAATGCTCAATCGTTCTGTTGTAAAAGTAAAATTATCTGCACGCACAGAACCACGCACCAGCCAATCAGTGGGACCCGCAAAACTTGTGCGACCTTCCGCCATAGAAAAATCATATACAGACGCGACATTTGACGCAAAAGAACCGGCATTCCCAAACTTTGAAATTGTTCGCAAAGAAATATCCCCAACGCGCAAATCACCGCGCGACAAAGATAATGCTGCACCACCATCTGCACTTTGAAATATCGCTTTGTTTGCAAATAAATCTGCTATTTTGTTTTTTTCTTGTCGTCCAGATTCAATTCCATACAAAGATAAATTACCAAATTGTACAGTTTCAAATTCACCGTTTCTGGCAAATATAACCCCTGTTTTTTCTATGTTGTTATCATCCATATCCAGTTCCGAAAGAAACCCGATATTTTCATCTGTTTCTTTTTTGTTAACAATGTCTGAATATACTGTATCCAAAGGTATGTAAACATATATTGTGTTGTTATTTTTCATTTGCGCGTAAAAACCAATTCTGCGTGTTAATTCTGCAATCTGCATTTTTGATAATTTTCCACCAGTAATTTTAATATAACTGATTATGCCATCTTCATTTTTATCTATGATTAAAGATAAATCTTGTCTTAAACTAGTTACCGGAACAAAACCCAACGGTAATCCATATTGTTCCAAAGTATTTACAAATTTTGAACCAGATAATTCTGTGATTTTGTACGGTAAATCTTCTTTGTTTTCACGTACATATGCACGAGCCGCCACATAAGCAGTTTCAACCTGTTCTGTGGCAGCATACATTTGCGCAGCAATATCTCGCGCAGCAATTTTACCTGCAAAGAAAGGAATAAAAGCAAAAACCATAGTTAATGCTAGTAATGCTTGTAATAAAAAACTTCCGCGCTGATTATACAAAAAAACTCCCCCTACGGTTAAAGCATAGCAATTGAAAAAAATTATTGCAATCAGTTTTAAGATGTTTTATTATTTACAGTGTTGAAAACAAAACAGTCCCAGGGTGCTGTTAAAAATTGTTCCCTTGTTACATAAAAAATAAAGAAAGAACATGCAAAACAAAAAAAATCAAACATCTGTTGGTCAGATGATTCAGCGCTGTCATAAATGGCGCCAAAAAAGAAAACAGTTTATCGATTCGGCTCGGCAAACGACTGATGAGATTGAACGCGAACGTTTATTACAAACTGCGGAACATTATGGTCGCATCATCAATGAAGAACAAATTAAAATTGATTCTCAGCGTGATCCAAAAGATAAAACGCCCGAACCAGAAGAAATACCAGAATCTGTTGAAAACACAGAAGGTTCTGAATCAAATGATGATGAAGAAATGGGCTTTCCAGATTTTATCACTAATTTAAAATAATTTTGAATTCTGTTTTTTATTGAAATCAGGTATTTATTTGCTATGCTTTACCCAAAGGAAGCATTATGGAAAATAATTATACTGTATTAGCCCGTAAATATCGCAGTCAAGATTTTGAATCTTTGATTGGTCAAGATGTTTTAGTTAAAACGTTGACCACTGCTATAAATACTGGGCGTATTGCTCATGCATATATTTTTACGGGAATTCGTGGAACTGGCAAAACCAGTACGGCCCGTATTTTAGCCAAAGCATTAAATTGTTTATCTTCAGAAACAGCCACATCTAAACCATGTGGAAAATGTGAAAACTGTCTCGCAATTGCAGCAGGACAACACATTGATGTTATGGAAATCGATGCTGCATCTCACACAGGTGTTGATAATATGCGCGAAATATTGGATGCTGCATTGTATCGCCCCACAAATGCTAGGTACAAGGTTTACATTATTGACGAAGTTCATATGTTATCAACAAGTGCTTTTAATGCTTTATTGAAAACTTTGGAAGAACCACCTGCACACGTAATATTTATATTGGCTACCACAGAAATTAGAAAGGTACCTGTAACTATCTTATCACGTTGTCAGCGGTTTGATTTAGCACGTGTACCCGTGGAAACATTGAAAAAACATTTTGCATACATCGCAGACCAAGAACATATTGAATTATCAGATGGTGCAAATGAATTGTTGGCACGTGCAGCCGATGGTTCCGTACGTGATGGGTTATCTTTGTTAGATCAAGCGATTGCACAAACCGGTGGCCATGTTGATGAAACTGCCGTATTGGACATGCTAAAAAGAACAGATCGTGGCACAGTCGTTGGATTCATGAAAACTGTTTTATCTGGTGATGTAAATGCAGCGATAAATAAACTGGATGAAATATACAATAATGGTGCAGATTTAACTATGCTGTTAAACGACATGATGGAATGGACACATTGGGCAACACGTATGTATCCATCTTTGCGACTACAAGAAGCAATTAATTCACCATACACAGCAGACCAACGTGAAACTATAAAAAAGATAAATGAAAATATTTCTTTGAATACTCTATCCAGAATATGGCAAGTTATGGTTGCTGCAGTACCTGAATTACAGGCATCAAACAATCAAAAACAATGTTTTGATATGTTGATTATTCGCCTGATGCATATTGCTGATATGCCACCTGTTTCTGAATTATTAAAACAAAATCAAGAAACACAACCGCAAAAAATTATATCAAAAGAAGATACCAAATCTGAACCGGAAAAGCCAAAGTTTTTAGACATAAAAACTTCTGAAGAATTGGCAAATGCGTTACACAATGCACGTGAATTGCTGTTGTATTCTTATTACAGTAATAATTTGGAAATTATCAATTTTGAAAATGGAAAGATTAAATATTTTGACCGCAAAGGTGATAAAGATTTTTCACAAAAACTGTCTTTGTGGTTAAAAGATAATACTGGTAAACCATGGGAAATAGAAACAGTTAATGAATCACCACACCAACAAACTGTGGTGGAACATGCTAAATCTGAAATCGCAGAAGATCCTATGGTTGCTGCTGCTATGGGATTATTTGAAGATGCAGAAATTGTAAACATTTCTAAATAACAATTAACAGGGATTAAAACATGAGAGAACAATCAGGGCGTTCATTAATAGAAATCATTGGTGTTTTGGCAATTGGTGCAGTTATGGTATCCGCTGCATTTGCAATGTATCGTTCTGCGAACCTGCGCCAGAAAAGATTAATTGCATCCGAAATGTTAACCGATATTGCAACAAAAACAAAAACTTTGCTGGAATATTCTGGATATCAACCCGTATCCGTTGATTATTTAATTGAATCTGGTGCAATAAATAATGACAAAGCACCAATGGGGACATCAGATTGGTCGGTCACTTCATCCATAGACGGAACAGAGTTTTCAATAAACCTTGTTGGTTTGTCTTTTGATGATTGTGCATATTTTTCTATTAAAAAATTTAATTGGGCAACTAAAATAACTGTTAATGGATATGAAACATCAAATGGTGCATTTTGTATGAAAACAGGTGACAATAAAATATCTTTCTTTGCAAAATAAAAATGAATATACGAAAAATAATTTTATATGGAACAATTTTTGGAATGGGGGCATGTACACAATACAGCAGTCCGAATCGTAATACTTGGTCACAATATTTATATGGCGCAAGTTTTTCTGATATGACGGAAACAACCAAGACAGCAAAATTACCCGTATATATGGGACATGGTGGAAAAATTGTAACTGCAAGTGGTGCTTTATCACCTAATATGCAATACGGTGATAAAAACGACGTAGATAATACCGTATTGGTTAATTATATGGCAAAAATGGAATACGAATTATATGATAGTTTACGCAAACCTGGTATCTCTGTGCAACGCGCAGGTACAGATATTGTTGTTATTCTGGTTCGTGATGCAATTATGTCAGTGGATATCGCAGATATTTCTTCAGATGGCGCAGATACATTGGATATAATAACAAAAATATTGAATAAATATAATGCTACTTTCTTAGAAATCGCGGGTTATACAGATTCTATGAATGATAAAAACGCAGCAAATGCTTTGTCTTTGGATATGGCGCAAAGGGTTGGTGTATATTTTGCACAAAACAAAGTATCAACATCACGTATGTTTATTGTTGGACGTGGGTCTGCACGACCAATTGCTGCCCAAGACGATATAGGACGTTTAATGAATCGACGAGTAGAAATAAGAATCAGTCCTGCACGATAAAAACACTTTGCGTTTTTTGATAAAGGTTGCTATATTCAAATTAACCAATAACAAAGGAAGAAAAAATGAAAGAAAACAATATCATTAAAAAATACACAAAAATGGGTATAATCGCTGCGTCTGTTGTTGTAGTCGCTTTGCTGGGTATATGGATTATATCTGGTACACGTTCAAACAAATCTTTGAATGCAGTATTATCTGATGTATCTGAAAAGGCACCTAGTGCATCTGAATTAAAGATTGCTGTTATCAGTATGGATAAAATTCAGATGGATGCAAAAGTATTAAAAGATTTACATAAACAGCGTGCATCTTATGAAGAAAAATTAAAAAATAAATTAGACAAAGAACAAAAAGCTTTGGAAAAAGAAAAAGCTGATATTGAAAAATCACAGGATGTTTTATCTCAAGAAGCATTGCAACGCCGTATCGTAGATTATCAACGTCGTGTGGCAAATCTGCAACGTGATTTGGCTGAAAAAGCACAGGCAGTTGAAGCATCTTATCAAGAAGCATTATCAACAATTCAGAAAAAACATTTGGACCCGGTTATCGAAGGTGTTATCGCCAAGAAAAAATTGTCTTTGGTAATTGATGGTCGTATGGCGCGTACAGGTGTTGATGTTCCAGAATTAAACATTACAGATGAAATTATCAAAGCATTGGATAAAAAAGTATCTTCTATGAAGATGGCAACACCAAAAGGTTTTTAAAATAAATCTCTGATAACAAAACACCCGCCGATTTGGCGGGTGTTTTTTATGACATTATACAATTATCTTTCTTTACTATTTGATGGGCATACTAATTTATTATTTTCCAATGTATAACCATCATCTCTACCACATTTTTCCTTACTAATTTCCATAAGTTGTTTATCTTCTTCGTATGTATACTCGGTTGGATTTATCGCTATTTCACCATTGACCCATTTTACAAGGTCTTGCCATAATCTTTGTATATCATTATTATATCTCGACATGATTATAATATCATGACAAGCCACATCATACATAAACTGCAATTCCTCTACATCCAAATGTTTTAAATTTTCCTTGCCTCGTTTAATCAACACGTTATTATATTTTTGTTCTTTTTCGTGTTCTGGATCCGAAGCATCTTTGTGTATAGAAAACTTCTTTTCAACTTTATAATCCTTTGGAACGGTTGCGCAAGCTACGTTTGCCCCAAGCATAGCAAGAAGCGCAGCACTGACCGCAACTTTTTTACCTTTAATGGTTATATATTTTATTACATCTTTAATTTGTTTTTTCATCGTATTCCCCTTTGTTTGTGAGAGAATCTCTCTCCCAATGCTTATGTATAATATACTAAAAAAAAAAAAGTCAAGATGTTTTTCAGAACAATAAAAAAACCGCCTAAACAGGCGGTGTTTAAACTATATTTATTATTTACAACTGGGCTTTGACTTCTTGAATTTCGTAACACTCTACTCTATCACCTTCTTTCAAGTCATTGTATTTATCGAAACTCATACCAAATTCAACACCAACTGTAACTTCGCTTACTTCGTTCTTTTCACGACGTAATTCACCGATTTTTCCATCGTAAATCACAACATTGTCACGCAATAAACGAACCATTGCTGATTTTTTAATCACACCTTCACTGACACGACAACCGGCAACCTTGATACCTTTGCCAACTGTGAACAAAGCGATAACATCTGCATATCCAATGAACTTTTCATGTTTTTCAGGTGCCAATTTACCAGACAATATTTCTTTGATTTCATCTGTGATACGATACACAACACTGTGATAGCGAATATCTATGCCGTTATTACGTGCCATATCACGTACTGCAGAATCAGCACGAACATTAAATGCAATTATAACCGCACCAGATGCTGTCGCCAATCTGATATCACCTTCTGTAATTTGACCAACACCAGCAGATAATAATTCAACACCCGCTTTGTCAGAATTAAATCCGCGCAACATATCAGAAATTGCTTCAACTGAACCTTGAACATCTGCACGCAAAATTACTGGCAAAGTCAACTTTTTGTTTTCATCACGTTTTGCAAACAATTCTTCCAACGAAGAACGTTTAACAGCATTTGCTTTGTCTTTTGCTTTCTGAACACGATATGCCGCAACTTCACGTGTTTGTGCTTCGTTTTCCATTACATGCAATTCATCGCCTGCACTGGGGACAGATTCCAATCCTAACACCATCGCTGGTTGACCAGGTTTAACACTTTTTACACGTGCGCCACTTGAATTAACCAATCCACGCACACGACCAAATGTTTCACCAACGACAAACACATCACCCACAGATAATGTACCCTGACGTATTAAAACAGTTGCAACTGCACCTAAACCCTTTTCCATTTTTGCTTCAACCACGTATGCAGATGCCATCATTTCTGGGTCGGCTTTTAGATCCATAATTTCTGCTTGCAACAAAATGGCTTCTTCCAATTTATCTAATCCCATTTTGGTTTTAGCAGATATTTCAACGCATTGAACATCACCGCCCATTTCTTCCACTTGGACTTCTTGTTGCAACAAATCGGTTTTTACACGCTGTGGATCTGCTTCTGGCAAATCACATTTATTAATTGCTACGATGAAAGGTACCTTGGCTGCACGAATATGATTTATTGCTTCGATTGTCTGTGGCATAATAGAATCATTTGCAGCGACAACCAAAACAACAATATCTGCAATTTGGGCGCCACGCGCACGCATTGCAGTAAACGTTTCGTGACCTGGTGTGTCCAAAAACGTTATAACTTCACCTGATTTAGTTTTAACTTCATACGAAGAAATATGCTGGGTTATACCACCTGCTTCACCTGCTGTCACATTAGAATTACGAAAAGCATCTAACAAAGATGTTTTTCCGTGGTCAACGTGACCAACAACAGTGACTACAGGCGCCCTGTGTTGTAAATTTTCTGGTTTCGGTTGTTCTTCCAATATATTAGCATATGGTTTAACATCAACACGTTTAACAGTTGCACCAAATTCAGTTGCAATCAATTCGGCTGTATCTGCATCAATAGATTGATTTTGTGATGCCATCATACCCATTTCCATAAGTTTTTTGATAACATTGCCAACCTTTTCAGCCATAGCAACTGCTAAATCTTTTACGGTTATGGTGTCACCCAAAGTGACAATATGTTCAACTTTCTGTGGTGCAGAAAATACCGCACGCGCTTTTTCACGAAAACGTTTTAATGATGCTTCACTGCGTCTACGATTTGCACCACGCAAACCAATTTCTTCATCATCGTCATCTTCGCCACCGCCAATCACAATATCATGTATAGAAATCTTGCCACCACGTTTAAAATCTTTTTTAAACCGATTCTGTTTATTGTTTGGTCGATTGTAATTTTCATCATTATCATTACGGCGATTATTATTGTATCCAAAAGATGAATTATTATTGTTCTTTTTGGTTTCATGAGTATTTTCCCGAGGAACAACAGCAATTTCTTCTGGTTGTTGTTCAACAACAATTTCGTTTTCACGCTGTGCCAATTGTTCTTTGACTTGTTCGTATTCACGATTTTCACGTTCAATTTCTGCTTCTCGTGCTTTGCGTGCTGCTTCTTCTTCGGCTTCGCGTTTTCTGCGTTCTTCATCGCGCGCCTTGGCCGCTGCCAACACAGCCATCAATTTTTCATCGGCTGCATTACGCGGTGCTTCAACTTTCTTTGGTTCATCACGCAATTCTTTATTACCAGGTGCAACAACGCGACGACGGCGTTCTACGAACACCGCGTCACCTTTCTTGCTTTGCACAGCATCAATTGTTACAGATTTTCCAAGTGTTAATGTTGCCATATTTTAACCTTTGGTTAAATTAGTTTGTTTTTTATTCTGCATCTTCTTCTTGGGTTATACCATAAGCCAATTCACGTGCTTTCATAACAACACGTTCCGCCAAACGGTGTGACATAGTATCTTCACCCAATATTTCAACCAATTCATCTGCAGCCAAATCGGCCAAATCAGACAAAGATTTAATATCAGATTCACCCAATTTCATAATGATTGGACGTTTAATAAAATCAAAGTTTAATAAATCGTCACTCATCCCCATTTTGTGGCCATTATCAAAATAATCTTGTTCTATTTTGGCCAAATAATTTTTTGCACGATTTTGCAATTCTGTTGCCAATTCAGTATTAAATCCTTCAATAGATTCCAATTCAGATTGTGCAACATACGCAATTTCTTCTATTGTTCTGAAACCTTCTGTAATTAATAACTGAGCGATTGTTTCATCGACATCCAGCGCGGTAGTAAACAATTCTGTTTTTTCCTTAAACTCTTTTGCGCGGCGTTCTTGTTCTTCTGCTTCGCTCATTACATCGATGTTCCAACCAGTCAACTGAGAAGCCAAACGAACATTTTGACCACGACGACCAATTGCCAAAGATTGTTGATCTTCAGTTACAACAATTGCTGCTGTATGTGTATCTTCGTCAACGATAATTTTGGCGACTTTTGCAGGTTGCATTGCATTTACAATGAACACAGCCGGATCTTCTGAATATAAAATAACGTCTATTTTTTCACCATGACACTCATTTATCACAGGTTGAATACGTGTTCCCTTTATACCAACCGTCATACCGACCGCATCAATAGATGGGTCTTGGGTTTCTACTGCTATCTTGGCATGTGAACCAGGCGCACGAGATACCGATTTAATTTTAATGATACCTTCGTATATTTCTGGTACTTCTTGTGTAAATAATTTTTCCATGAACATAGGATGTGTTCTAGTTAAGAATATTTGTGGACCAGAATTGGAACGAACAACATCCATAATCAATGCACGCACCCTGTCACCAACAGCCAATTTTTCACCAGGTATCAATTCAGTATTTTTTATATAACCTTCGGCTTTACCGTTTATATCCACAAAAACATTTCCAAATTCAATACGTTTAACAACACCGTTTACAATATCACCAATATTATCTTTGAATTCTTCGTATTGACGACCTTTTTCAGCATCACGAACACGGGCAGTCATTATTTGACGTGCTGTTTGAAATGCCATACGACCGAATTCTGGTTCTGGCAGCATATCTTCAACAACATCACCAATGGACGGATTTTGAGCATACTTTTTTGCCTGAGCAACAGTCAACATTGTATTTTGGTCATATTCATCACCAACTGATTCTGGTGATTCAATTACTGTGAATAAACGCTTTACATGTATAGAACCATTTTTACGATCTATGTTCGCAACAATATTAAACTCTTCACCATATTTATGTTTCGCGATTTTAGCAATTGCTGCTTCCAAAGATTCAATTACCGTTTCTTTGTCTATCATTTTTTCTTGGGCCAAAGAATCAATGGCTAATAACAAATCCTGACGTGGCATAGATTCAAAAGACATTTGTTTGCTCCTTTTGATATTGTCTTTTATTTTACTGAAAGAGCGGGGTTTTTCAACCCCGCCCTTAAAACCCTTTTAAGAACATCTTTATTATGTGTACCGAATCGGTAAAAAGCAAGAAAAAAATTAGTAATTTGAATATGCAACACAAAAGATATTATTATCTTTGTTGCTTGACGATTAACGGTTTGGGCTTTATACTTTTAGATTATGAATATTATAAGCAAGTATTTTAGACGTCAATTAACAGGAATATTTGTAATGTTGTTGCTGATTCTAACTGGATTGGCATGGATGATGCAGATTATGTCTATGATGAAATTCCTGATAAATTATGGTATCAAGTTTTCAAGTTTTGTTTATTTAACTTCTTTGATGATACCATTTATCATATCTATCATCGTCCCATTTGTAACTTTCATAGCGACAATATTTATATACAATAAAATGATTTCAGAAAACGAAATTACAGTTATGGCTGCATCTGGTTTATCACCTTGGCAGTTAAGCAAACCTGTTATCAAAATGGCATTGGTTTTAACTGTGTTACATTTAATTTTAAGTGTTTGGATTGTGCCGTCTACCCAAGCAAAGTTTTACAGTACACAATGGAATCTGCGTTATGGTTTGGCACATTTGAAATTACAGGAATCTGCATTTACAAAACTGGCCAATGGTTTGGTTGTATATGTTGATAATGTTTCTGGTCAAGATTTGAACCAGGTTATGCTGTCTGATATGCGCGATGAAAAAAACCAGATGTTGATTTTTGCGGAACGTGGCAAATTAGTTTCTACTGCACATGGATTATCCATTATTACAGATAATGGTTCTTTGCAGATGTCTGGCAAAAATGGTTTTACAACTGGCACTTTTGATAGTTTCGATATGGATTTGAATTTGGTCGACAACGATTCAGGTGTCGCTTTTCGGGTACGCCGAATTTCAACCAAAGATTTATTAAAAAATCTTATCAGCCAAGATAATGCACAACGACACAAACGAACATTGGTTGAATTATGCACAAGATTTATAAACCCGTTCATGAATTTGATACTAGCAATTGTTTGTGTGTTAATATTGTTAAAATCTTCGTTGTTGCGTCGTCGTGCAAGTTTTGCGCCTGCGGCTGCAGTTCTTGCAATGGCTGGAATTATGGCTTTGTATATGTCAATGTCTAATATGGTATCCAGCATTACTGATGTGGCATTGGTTGCGATTGGTGTGTTCATTGTTTTATTTGGGCTAATTGGTTTGTTGATAAAAAAATGAAATACTTAATTTCATCTTTACTAGGATTATTTGTTTTTTATGGTGCTTTTGCACTGGGTGTTGATATGAATGCACCTAAAACGATTAAATCAGATAAAATAGAATATGATTTAAAATCAGAAGAAATGAAAACCGCCGGTAACACAGAAATTACCAATACAACTGGTCAAACAATTAAATTAAATAATGCGACCTTTGCCAAAGATGCGTCTTTTGCATCCGCTGATGATATTGAATTATGGCTGGGCAGCAATGTTTATATTCAGGCAGAAGAAATAACTAGAAAAACAAACGAAACAATTGCAAAACATGCGATTTTCACAGCGTGTGATAAATGTGATACGTTCGGAAATGCATGGGAAATATCGGGTAATAAAATTATTCATGATGCATCCGAAAAAATGCTTTATTTTCATAATGCAATATTTTGGTTATACAATGATAATATTCCTGTGTTTTGGTTACCGTATTATGAAATGCCCGACCCATCTGTAAAATACAAAACAGGTTTATTAATGCCCAGCATTAATTCCACTAATGGAATGGGGGCGCAGATAAACGTTCCTGTGTATGTGAACATATCAGACACACATGATTTAACAACTACTTTTTCATTCTTGACAAAAGAAAACCCTTTGTTTCAATTAGAACACAGATTGAATTTAAATCATTCTGAATTTCGTACAAACAGTTCTTTTACCCACAACAAAGATGGTGATAATCGCTGGCATGTATATAACGCAGACACCATCGAAATGGGTGAAAACGCACGTGCATTTGTCTATGTTCAAAGAACATCTGATAAAACATATTTACAAAAATACGGTTTCTATGAAAACCAACCATACTTGGATTCTGGCGCAAAAGTAGAATTATTTGGGCAAAACGGCTATATTGTTGCGGATGCACATATATTCCAAGAATTACGTGTTGGACCTGCACCATCTGGAAATATATTACCAAATATACGTGGTGTTTATCAGACAAATCCTTTGTTTGCAGAAACATTTCTACAAATTAACGGTGATGTGTTAAGTGTCATAGGTAGCGATTATTCAAATCAACGTTTTGTCGGCGAAGGCAGAATTGTTTCACCTTGGACTTTGTGGGGCGGGAACCGTTTAACATTTAGTGTTGCAAGCAGATATGATATTTATAATTTTGATAATACCGCTGTGTATGATGGTAACGGCACAATCCAAGATTCTTATCATGGAATAAAATCTCGTTTTTTACCAAATGGATATATTGAATGGGCTTTGCCATTATTTGATGTTGATAACAATTGGACATACATATTGGAACCACGTGCTAGATTAACAATTATGGAACATGCTGATTCAAAGTCAGTGTTTGCGTATCTTAATGATTCAGCAGGACGATTCTTGTCTGATACAACTTTGTTTTCAAACAATCGATATGCAGGTCTAGACGTTTGGGAAAATGGTAATTTTGCTGATTATGGTGTTCAATGGATTGCATTTAATCAAAATCATAATTTTGAAATATTTTTGGGTCAAACATACGATTTTAAAAAACACAATCGTGAATTAAGTGATTTTAATGACAACGGTTTCAGAGAAGATTTTTCTGATTACGTTGGACGCATTGCGTACAGTAACAATAAAAATATTCAATTATCTACGCGTTTTCGCTTTGACAGAAAAGATATTTCTTTACGTCACATGGAAAATGATATTTATCTGGGCAGCGGCAACACATATTTAACATTTGGGCATATTTGGGATTCTAGTCCGCTTGATATTTATTCCCTAGAAGATAAAGATACCCACGAAATAATGGCCGGAGCGGGTTTACAAATTACAAATCGTATAAATATCAAAGAATATGTCATTTATAATTTGTACGAACATCTATGGCAAAGTCATAGTGGCGGAATATATTATAATCATCCTTGTTATTATTTAGCACTGGAATATAAACGGGATAATTCAATTCGGGAAGATTATGTTGGTGGAACGACTTTTCAATTCAGATTTGGAATCAGTATAAATGGAAAACATTATTAAAGGATAAAAAATGAAAAAATTATATGCTGGATGCGCATTTTTGTTATTGTCTTGTAGATTTGCGTGTGGCGCCAGTGTTGTCGCCAGTGTAAACGGTAATCCAATAACAGATGCAGATATTACTGCCCGAACAGAATTAATGGCGCGTCAAGGAAAAACATCTGCGACAAATCGCCGTCAAGCATTTCAGAACATTATTGACGATTATGTCAAAATAGATTATGCAAATGGTTTCGGGGTAAAACCAACTGACAAAGATGCCGACAAAGAATTAAAGCGGATGAATTTGGGTAATATAAATGAAACTATGCGGGCAATGGCGCGTTTAGCTGTACGTTCTGACATAGCTTGGCAGGTTATAATGGCACGAACGATTGTTCCGACCATAGATGTTTCTGAGACAGATATTAAATCAGAAAAATCTGATTTAATTCGTGAACGTGGTTTACCGATTGAAATAACCATGGTTCGATTAATTGATGTTCCTGATGATATAGCAAAAAAACTGACTAAACCCAAAAATTGTGAAGATGCATCTAGACAGGCAGAAGATTTAGGCGGATATCCACAAACCATTACAGCTATGCAGTATGAATTATCTGATGATATACGGCAAAGAATTGCGGACTTACCGCTTTTAACATGGTCAAAAAATGAAAATAATTCTGTCATTTTGGTTTGCAAAGAAAAAAAATCCAAAGAATATCAAAACCTGGACGATATTATTAAACAAAATGCTATTTTCAAGAAAGCCAGCGCAGTTGCAGACCAAAATCTGAAACAATTGCGGCGCAAAGCAGTTATTATCATTAACGATGACAGATATAAATTATGAAACCGATACTTTTTAACTTTACAGATAAAGAACTGGAAACATTTGTTACAGATATGGGGTTGCCACGTTTTCGTGCCAAGCAAATACGTGAATGGCTAAACCGTGGTGCGCCCGATTTTTCTGTAATGAAAAATCTGCCGTCTGATTTACGAACAAAACTGGATGAAAATGCACGAACTTTGCCGGTTAAAATCGTTCAGAAACTTGAAAGCAGCGATAATCAAACGACCAAGTTTTTGTTGGAATTGAACGATTGCGAACAAATTGAATGTGTTTTAATGCGTACGACATATGGTAACAGTGTTTGTGTCAGTTCACAGGCCGGTTGTGCAATGGGTTGTCGTTTTTGTGCCAGTACTTTGCTGGGCTTGAAACGCAATCTGACCATAAATGAAATGTTCGCCCAGGTTTTAATTGCGCAATGGGAATTAAGGGGCGACAAGTTCAATACAAAAGAAATCAGACCAAATGGTGACCCAAATAATAACGATGTTTCACATATCGTGGTTATGGGGACTGGGGAACCATTGCAAAACACAGAAAACGTAATTGGCTTCTTGGAACGTGCAAATAATGAATTGAATATATCTTGGCGACGAATTACAGTATCAACCTGTGGCATTGTTCCAGGCATAGACGCGTTAAACACATGGGGACGACCAATCAACCTGGCAATATCTTTACACGCACCAGACGATGAATTACGCACGCAAATAATGCCTATTAATAATCGATACAAGATAACAGAAGTTTTAGATGCTGCATTTCGATTTTCAGACACCCACAATCGTCAATTAATGATTGAATATATATTGCTGGGCAGAAAGAATCAAAACGGGGAAACAGAATTATTTAATGCGACACCCGAACATGCTGAAAAATTATCTAATTTGATGCGTGGACATAATGTTATGGTGAATCTTATACCATGGAATACGGTTGATGAACGTGATTTTGCATCTATTTCTGGCAATGCAGTACACAGATTCCAAGACATTTTGATAAAGAACGGTGTTCATACAAGAATCAGACGCGAACGTGGCGCAGATATTGGTTCTGCATGCGGTCAATTAAGATTAAAAAACGCAAAGAAATAAAATATAAATCATTGTAACGAAATTATTGTTCCAGATGTTTCAAGTGAACGGGACGGGGAACCAAAGCGATTCTAGACCGACAACAGTCCGTTGGGCTGTATCATTGTGAGCATACGATAGTATGCGTGACAATCCAGGTTTTATTAAACTTGCGCTTTGTGCTTACTGATTTGTAACTGGCTTCGCCAGAACATAATTTACCTGGATGCTCACACTCGCTTTGCTCGTTCAGCATGACACAACTGCGTTGTGTTAACCTCCCTCCCGTCCTGCGGACGTACTCCCCCCAAGGGGAGAATTATTATGGTGGGCTTCGGACGTACCGCCCCCAAAGGGGGTATTATTATGGTAGACAAACAGACCTATAGATGTCCTAGACATGGAACCAGATTACAAAAAAAAAGACCGGACTGCCCAGCCCAAGCCAAAAACATGTAAAGAATTGTATCCAAATGGCAGTGATGAACGGTTGGCCTGTTGTGCTGCAGGTAACAAAACAACATGGTCTGGTGATGAAACAACCGGCATATGCAAATGCAATGATAATACAAA
>JAFRSF010000002.1 GCA_017427715.1 Alphaproteobacteria bacterium
CACACACACACACACAACTAAGGCGTTGCTTAGCATTTTTATTGTTCGTTATAATTCCATATAATTCTTTTGCACTTGATGCATGTGTGCCGAATGATTCTGTGGCGGTTGTATTGACACCGGCAAGTGCATCTAGTGGTCCTACAGGCGTATGGGACAATAGTACACAAACATGGAAAGTTCCTTTTTCTTATGGGACAGTACACGGAATTGCTGCATGTTTAAGTAGTAATTATGGAAAGAAACAAGGCGGAATATATAAAGAAAATAGTGGGATGTTGGTTGATAATGGCACCAAAGTTGTCGGTGGTGAAGCAAACGGTAATCATTGTTGGTGTAAACTGACTTATCCTGTGGTGTCTTATTGGGTTTATGACAGCAGTTATGGTTATGCGGATGCTGCAGGATGTACAGGTTATGGATATGGAACACCAGAGTATGGTTATGGTTGCGCGCAACGTTGTTCTGGACATGTTGGTGGTGGGCCAAGTTATTCAGTTATGGGTACGGCTTTGTTTAATGCAATTTAATAAACGCTTGCACAAAAATTGTGGATTTTCTATAATCGACATATGGCAAAAATCGCAGACCTGTTTATTCGTTCTGAACACGCAGATTTAATGAAAAAATTAAATGCGTGGGATATCGCGTATCATCAAAATGATGCCCCAGTTGTTGATGATGCAACGTATGATACGGCTAAAAATCGTGTGCTGGAAATAGAAACCGAATATCCAGAATTGGCGGTAAACGGTTTTTCTACGCATGTTGGGGCGGCGGTTTCTGATAAATTTAAATCATATCCACATAAAATACCAATGTTGTCGATTTCAGATGTGTTTAATGAATCTGAATTGTCAGATTGGTTTAATAAATTACCTGATAAAAACGTTTTTATTGAATTAAAGGTTGATGGTTTGTCTTTTGCAGCGCGTTATGAAAATGGCATATTTGTTCGTGGTCTGACACGGGGCAGTGGTATTATGGGTGAAGATATCACTGAAAATCTGAAAACGATTTCTGATATACCACAAAAATTATCTGGCAATTTTCCTGATGTTTTGGAAGTGCGCGGCGAAGTATACATGGCACGTGCTGATTTTATTGCTTTGAATGAAATGTCTGTTAAAAAGTTTGCAAATCCACGCAATGCAGCGGCTGGTTCACTGCGGCAATTAAACCCAAAAATTACCGCATCGCGAAAACTCAGCGCGTTTGGTTATACCTATGGCGAATTATCAGACCGTACATGGCAAACGCAATCGGAATATTTTGATAAATTGGAATCTTGGGGCTTTAAAACCACGAAACAATGGGCAAAACGTGCGGCATCGGTGTCTGGTATTCAGGCGATTTACAATGATATAATGCTGCACAGGGATGAAATACCATTTGACATAGATGGCTTGGTTATCAAGGTAGATTCTGTTGATGTACAAGAAAAAATGGGATCGCGTGCAAACAGTCCGCGTTGGGAAATCGCATATAAATTTCCTGCGGCACGTGGAATAACTAAATTAAATGATATTACAATTCAGGTCGGGCGGACAGGGGTTTTAACACCTGTGGCGGAATTGGAACCAATAAACATAGGTGGGGTGGTTGTATCACGTGCAACATTACATAATGCAGATGAAATCGCGCGTCTTAATGTTCGTATTGGTGACAAAGTTATCGTTCAAAGGGCGGGGGACGTTATACCGCAAATTGTTGGTGTTGCTGAAAATGGTGAAAATACAGTACCATTTGTTTTTCCAGATGCATGTCCGGTTTGTGGTGGTGCAGTGGTTCAAGAAAATGGTGCTGTTGCACGCAGGTGTGTCAATTCACTTTCGTGTCCTGCGCAAATTCGTGGGGAATTGGAACATTTTGTGTCAAGACATGCTTTTGATATAGAAGGCCTGGGGGAGAAACAAATTGAATTATTTACGCGTATGGGTTGGATAAAACAAGCGGCAGATATTTTTACATTGATAGAAAAACATGGCGATGAAATGCGTGTTTTGGATGGATTTGGTGATAAATCAGTATCTAATTTGGCAGATTCAATAGAAAAAGCGCGTAATGTAGATTTGTACCGTTTGATTTATGCAATAGGTATTCCAGATGTCGGCGAAGTAACCGCAAAAATATTAGCAAAAGAATTCAAATCTTTGGATAAATTACGTGGCGCATCGGTTGAAAGATTGACACAAATTGACGGTATTGGTGAAATTATGGCACGTGAAATAGTATCGTTTTTTGCTGATTTTCATGCAATGTCTGCGCTGGATAATTTGTTAAAGCAAATCAATGTAAAAAATCCAGAAGTAATTATTGTTGAAAACAGTTTGCTTAATGGTAAACGTGTGGTGTTAACCGGAACTTTGGTAAAATATACGCGTGACGAAGCCAAAGAAATCTTGGAACGTTTTGGGGCAAAGCCACAATCCAGTGTGTCAGCAAAGACAGATATCGTGATTGCTGGCGAATCTGCTGGTTCTAAATTAACAGATGCGCAAAAATTAGGAATAACAATTTGGTCCGAAGACGATTTTGAAAAAGCAATTAAATAATCGTGGGGGCGATTATGCGGAAAGATGATAAACACAAAGACAGCAAAAAAATCAAGCGGTCCTTTAAATCGTGTTTGTTGTCCTTTGTGTTCAATGTTGGGTTGATTGGTTTGGCTTTGGTTGGTCTGTATGTGTTATTTGTGTTTTTACAAATGCCATCGTTAGATTCTATTTTACATGAAACACGCGAACCAGCAATAATTTTTCTTGATAAAAATGGGACGGAAATTCGTTCAAGTGGGCGAATAATGGGTGTACCTGTATCTGTGGATACTTTACCACCACACGTATATCAGGCGATTTTGGCAATAGAAGACAGGGGATTTTATAAACACGGGGCATTGTCGTATCGTGGTACATTTCGTGCATTGTTTGTAAATCTATTTCGGGGCAAATTTGCTGCTGGTGGGTCAACTATTACTCAACAGACAGCAAAGAATATATTCTTGTCGCGTGACAAAAAGGTATCAAGAAAAGTCCAAGAATTAATATTATCTTATTGGCTGGAAAACAGATTTACAAAAAATCAGATTCTGGATTTATATATGAATCGAATATCTTTGGTTGGGGGATTGCGCGGCATAGATGCCGCATCTTCGCTTTTGTTCGGGCATGGCGCAAATAAAATGACTGTGGCAGAAAGCGCTCAGATAGCGGCTATGTTAAAGGCACCCACAACATACAGCCCATTAAAAAATCCAGAACGTAATATTAAACGTGCGCGTGTTGTTTTGATTGAAATGGTGAAGCAGGGCTATATAACACTTGAAACTGCGCAACGTGCCGCCAGAGAATTGAAAGTGGCTAATGTTAAAACAGATAAAAATATATATCGATATTGGACTGATTTTGTTATGGATGAAATAGAATCAAGAATTGGAAACATAAATCAAGATTTATATGTTTATACCACTATGGATATAAAATTACAGGCACGTATTGCCGCAATTTTATCTGATAAAATTGGTGAATATCAGGGTGCAATAGTATCAATTTCTCGTGATGGTGCTATCCAGGCAATGGTTGGTGGGGATGATTATCAAGTCAGTCAATTTAATCGTGTGTTGGCTTTACGTCAGCCAGGTTCTACATTTAAACCAGTGGTCTATTTGGTTGCATTGGAACATGGTATGACCCCGGAATCCTATGTTAATGATTCTCCATTTGCAATTGGTGATTATAACCCCAAAAATTATAATGATAAATATTATGGTGATATAACACTGGCAAATGCTTTTGCACGAAGTGTTAATTCTGTGCCACTAAAATTGACAAAACAATATGGTATAGATTCTGTGTTAAATATGGCAGCGCGTCTGGGGGTTGGGAATAAACTGAAACGTGAATATTCGACAGTTTTGGGTGCTTCAGAAATGAATTTACTGGATTTGACCACGATTTATTCAGTAATTTGGAATGATGGACAATCGGTCAGGCCATATTCTATTACAAAAATAAAAAATGCCCAGGGTGATATAATTTACGACCGAAATCCATCTGAAGAAATCCAGATTTTATCTGATACAACTGTGGAATATATGAAACAATTATTGTACGATGTTGTTGTAAACGGAACAGGAAAACGTGCATACGCTAAAAATGTATTTGGCGGTAAAACTGGAACCAGCAATAATAACAGGGATGCTTGGTTTGTTGGGGCAACGCCCGATTATGTAATGGGTGTATGGGTTGGTAAAGACGATTTTACCCCGATGTCTTCAAAGATAACAGGTGGCACATTACCAGCCACAATTTTCCACGATATTGTGAAATAATTAGAATGGCGGAAAAAATACTTGACAAAAAAATCTCGATATTATATGATTCCCAACATCAACTTCAATGGGAGTAATTTCCAATGAACATGTTTGCGTTTAGTTTTTAAAACATTTTAACCACTTCAATCTATCAATTGACGGATTGTTGAAACAACTTTTATATAAATAAATATAAAAAGGATTAAAAATGAGTTTAAAAATTAAAAAACCAGCTAATACGTTGGCTCTGCCGTCGTCGCTGTGGCAGTTTTATAGACAATATTTTCTAAAACCTTTCGGGTGGGTTTTGTTTTTGTTTGCACTGGCATGTTTATTGGATCATAGCAGTGGTATTGTTTGGCCATGGATGCAAAGATTAATAGTTGGTATGTTTGAAAAAACAGTACCAGCGGGTATGACTTTGTTGGAATATTCAATGCCGACCATTTGGTTAGTGCTGTTTTTGAATATGTTTATGTCAACAATGGCGATGCTTGACAATGCAATGTGGTTTGATAATGAACCAAAACTTAGACGAAAAATTTCAGAAGTATTAACTAACTATGTTCATAAGCAATCTATGTCTTTCTGGACCAGTAAAATGTCTGGTTCTATTAATACAAAAATTAATTACGTTACTGACGGCGTGATGATTTTTAATATGTTTATAAACATTCTTGGCAGAATAATGGTTGCACTTGTTAATGCAGGAATGTTATTTGCTTTGAACAAATATGTAGCATATATATTTTCTGGTGCTTTCGTTTTCCGTGTAATTTATATGTGTTTGTTAAGAAAACCTATTAAACAATCAAGCGAAGATGCATCTGAAGCGATGAGTTTTTTGAATGGTAAACTGGTGGACAGTTTTTCTAACTATGCCATTGTTAAATATTTTGCAGGTGCAAAAAAAGAAGAACAATCGCTGAAAGAACCAAGAACAAAGGCGGTAAAAACAAGGGTTTATGCACGTCGTATGCAAAGATTGTCTTGGGCAATACCAAATTATCTTTGGGATATATTGTTGGCAACAACAATTGTTTTGTGTGTAGTATTTTATCAACGTGGTCAAATGCAGATTAAAGATATTGTTTACAGTATCTTTGTATATTTTTCTGTTATGGGTGCAATAAGTGGTATTATAAACATGATACCGGAACTTATCAGCAAAATTGCAGATGCCAAGAAAGCATATAAAGATTTAGTTGTGCCTATTGCAGTTGTTGATAAACCAAATGCACCGGATTTGGTGGTTAAACATGGTATGATTGAATTTAAACATGTTGCGTTTGGATATCGTAATCGTCCTGTGCTAAATGATTTGTTTCTGCGCATCAAACCAGGGGAACGAGTCGGTATTGTTGGACCAAGTGGTGCGGGTAAATCAACACTCGTTCATTTGCTGATGCGGTTTTATGAACCAAAGCGCGGGCAAATCTTGATTGATGGTCAAGATATTAGCGATGTTACACAAGATTCGCTGCGTTCAAATATTGCGTTTATTCCGCAAGATCCATCCATGTTTAACCGGACAATTGGTGAAAACATTGGTTATGGTAAGTTTGGTGCGACCAAAGCAGAAATACGTAAAGCGGCGAAAAACGCATCTGCAGATGAGTTTATCATGGCAACGGAAAAGAAATATAATTCTTTGGTTGGTGATAAAGGCATAAAATTGTCTGGTGGTCAAAGACAGCGTATCGCAATTGCAAGGGCTTTTCTGAAAGATGCGCCAATATTGGTATTGGATGAAGCAACATCTGCGCTGGACAGTGAAACAGAAGTGGCAATCCAAGAATCATTTGAAAAATTGTCCAAAGGTCGTACAACAATCGCAATTGCGCACCGTTTATCTACATTACGTAACATGGACAGAATTATAGTGCTGGACAAAGGTGAAATCGTAGAGCAGGGAACCCATCAGCAGTTATTGCGCAAGAAAGGTAAATATTACCAACTGTGGCAAATGCAAAGTGGCGGATTTTTGAATGAAAAATAAAAAATACCCACGTTTGTGGGTGTTTTTTTGTTATACAAATGCTATCTACCACGGCCACGCATTTCGTCCAACCTTTCAATGATACGTTCTTTCAAGCGTTCAAATTTGCTACGATTGAATAAATTTGGTTCATACGCCTTTACCTGTTCTAATAAATCAAGCATCATTAAATTATTCGCGGTTAACGTTTGTATAGCAACATTTTGTCCCTGAATCGTACGATCTTTGGAACGTAACATGCCTTCGATAATCGCCAATTTTTGTATCAGTTCTTCCCTGCTTAAATCTTCATTTTTCATATCAATCAATTTTGGTATCATCATACACACCTTTGTTTTATACAAAACCAAAATAGCAGTTTTTTCAACGATTTCAAGATTTTTTTATAAACATATTTATTTAGTTTGCTTTTTTATTTTGGGATTGCTATGCTGATGGCACGATGGATTAAGAAAAAAAATCATGTCAGTGAAAGCAAAACGTTTATTAAAAAAACTTATTAGGTATGCAGGTCTGTTTTTCTTTGTTCTGGCGGCAGGCATGCTGTATTGGCAATTACGTCATTATTCTTTGCGTGATATTGCACATGCATTGTTAAATATTCCTATGCATAATTTGATTTTTGCGTGTATTTCTTGCTTTGTTGGGTATTTGGCATTGTCTTTGTATGATTATCTGGCGCTGGATTATGTTGAACGCAAGGTTTCTTGGTGGAAATGGATGTTGGCCGGAATGTTGGGCTTTGCAATCAGCAATAATGCAGGAAATGCATTGGTCAGTGGTGGTGCGATTCGGTATCGTTTGTATACACGGTGGCGTGTTCCGGGCGGCGACATTATCAAAATGTTAACTTTTTCAGGTATAACATATTTCTTGGGTGCGGCGGCGATTGCAATTATTGGTTATTTCTTGGTTCCACATGAAATGTTTGCGAATTCTGTTGGTATAAATGGTCTGTTTGCAACCTGTGTAGTTTTGGTGTTGTTATATTTTGGATTGACTGTATTTTTCAGAAATAAAAGTTTAAAAATTGGTCAGATTTTATTCAAAGTACCAACAACCAAGACAGCAATTATTCAGATGATATTGGGAATTGCGGATTCTGTGTGTGCCGGTTTGGTGTTGTATTTTTGTATTCGTACATACATAGATATGCCGTTTGCTGTGTTTATCGGATTGTATGTAATTGCTATGGTTGCGGGTGTTTTTAGTCAGGTTCCAGGTGGTATCGGGGTTTTTGAATCTATATTTATGGTCGTTCTGCCTGATGATGTCGACAAAGCCAGCATTTTTGGCGCATTATTGGCATACAGAATTATATACTATCTGTTGCCTTTGATTGGGGCGGGTGGTTTATTCTTTGTATATGAACGTTGGTTGCGTGCGCGTATGAAACGTTGGCTGGCTGAGGCAAAACAAAAATTACCAAATCTTGCATTTCCGCATAAAAAACATAAATTACAAGACAACGAATAAAAACACCTTGCCTTTGGCTATATCGTCTGCTATCCTGTTATTTGCTGTATAAAATGGGGTGAATAGTTGATATTTTTATTCTCACTGTTTTCAATGATACGAATTGTGCTTTTGGTTATCGCGGCATATTTCCTTGGCATGGGCTGGACGGCCCCATGGGAACGTATTATGTCCATTTCATACGCCGATAAAATAAAAGGATTATTAAATGTCAAAAAAGATATATGTGGATGGTGTTCATCCAGAAGAAACGCGGGTAGTGGTGGTCGATACTGCTACGAATCGTGTGTCTGATTTTGACGTAGAAACAACGACCAAGCCACAGATAAAAGGGAATATTTATCTGGCAAAGGTTATACGTGTTGAACCGTCGCTTCAGGCAGCGTTCGTAGATTATGGAACAGGTAAAAATGGTTTTTTACCGTTTTCTGAAATCCATCCTGATTATTATCAGGTCACACCTGAACAAAAGAAAAAATTGATTGAATTGGCTCATGCGAACATCGTTGATGACGATGATGACCCAAATGACGAAGAAGACGAAATCGCAGAATATGATGATCACAGTGCTGGCGAAGATAACAAAGAGTTTTTGAAACGTGCAAACGAATTCAAAATCCAAGATGTTATAAAACCAAAGCAGATTTTATTGGTCCAGGGTGTCAAAGAAGAACGCGGACAAAAAGGCGCATCAATGACAACATATTTGTCATTGGCGGGTCGTTTTGCTGTGTTGATGCCTAATTCCAGAAAACGTAACAGTTATGGTGTATCCAAGAAAATATCTGACAAAGCGGAACGCGCCAGATTACGTGAAATATTACATTCTTTGAAAATACCAAAGGGTATGACTGTGGTTTTACGTACTGCCGCCCAAGATGCTGGTTCAGACGAAATCACCAAAGATTATGAATATCTGACGTCTTTGTGGAATGAAATACGTAAAACAACATTGGAATCTATCGCGCCCGTGACAATTCACACAGAAGATTCTTTGTTGCGCCGTGTCGTTCGTGATTTTATATCTGACAAAGAAGATATTATGTATGTTCAGGGCGAAGAAGCATTTAACGAAGCCAAATCTTATTTTCAGCAAATGTATGGTCGCGCACCACGCAGACAGTTGGTTCAATACAAAGATGCGGCTGTACCATTAATGACCAAGGCCGGAATTGAAAAACAATTGGAAGGCCTGCACGGTCCATACGTGACATTGCCGTCTGGTGGATCTATTGTTATCAATCAGACAGAAGCAATGGTCACAATTGATGTTAATTCTTCACGCGCAATCAAAGAGAAAGATATTGAACAAACCGCATTAAATACCAATTTGGAAGCAGCCGAAGAAATCGCATTACAATTAAGATTGCGTGATTTGGCTGGTATTGTTGCAATTGATTTCATTGACATGGAAGATGAAAAGAACAATCGCAAATTGGAACAAAAAATGCGGGAAATTATGAAGCACGACAGGGCGCGCACCCAGGTTGCAAAAATCAATGCATTTGGTGTATTAATGTTGTCACGTCAAAGATTGCGCAGCAGTTTTATTGAATCTTCGTATGTCACATGTCCACATTGTATGGGGGCGGGTGTTGTACCAAGCATTCAAACTGCATCAATTATATTGTTCCGTCACTTACAAGAAAAATTGTTGGCAAAGGCGGCACAGAAAATTATTATGACCGTGCCAAGTGATGTCGCGATTTACTTGTTGAATCAAAAACGCGCTGAATTGGCATCTATGGAAAAAGAATTTGAAACTGAAATAGTCATTGTTGGCGATGACAGTTTGATGAACATAGACCAATATTCTATCCAGCGTGTGGCGGCAGAAAACGTCAAAACAGACGATGTTTTAACTGCCCACGAACCATCAACTGATGCAAAAAAGAAAAGTGCAGAACATACAGAGGCAAAACGCATAACAACAACTGCACCGCGTCATCGTAAACCAATCAACAAAGCACAAAAGAAAAAATCTTTGTGGAAAAAATTGGTTGGATAAAATAAAATAAAAATATAAAACACCGTCAACACTTGTTATACGAATTTTTAACAAAGTGTAATTGACGGTGTTTTTTGCTTGTAATGTAGATTGACAATAGGGTATAATTAAACAAGGACAAGGGTGGGGATATAATATGCAAAAATATAAATATATCAAAGTATTATTAAGTTGTTTGTGCATAATTATGCCGGGGCTGGTTTCGGCTGATATAAATACGTTGTATTTACAAGAAGGAACCGCCGTTTTAAAGGGAAGTGAATATAGTAGTAGAACGATTTGTAGTTCATATCCTTTTAAACAAAAATATATTGGTTATGTATGTAAGGGTAGCGATGGTATCAGTTTAGGTAAAACAGTGAAAGAAACAGATAAAGCAGACCAAGATTATGGTTTGACGTTTTGTACAAATGGTTTTTGGCCTAATTCGGATAGAACGAAATGTGAAATGGCTACGGATGAGAATAGTACTGTACACAATTGTGAAGCCGGTTATATGTCTTGGAAAGTCCTTAACATGGGTGATAAAGACGAATGTATTAAATGTACAGATGCAAATTTACAGAAAGCATTATCTGTATTGCCAGATGATTTGTATCCAGATAAAACTGTAACAAATTATTACTGTAATGGTGGAAAATATAGACAGCCGCATAGTGGGGACGACCGGGTACCTAGGGGTTTGTCCAAATGTATGCCTGTGAATAATCAGATAGCATCTTATTCAAATGCAGATCATTCTGGATGTGAAGGAGTTGTTGCTTCGTCAACGTCTTCGTCGTCAGACACATCCGATGATTCTGACACGTCTAATACATCGTTCACAGATACTTTGGATGTTACATGTAACAAAGGCGAAGTATACTTTAATCCAATGCAAAAATGCGTACCATGTACATCAAATCCGGGATGGATAAATTATGCGCAAGAGGGCAGATATTATTGTGCTGGTGGTACATGGGCGGCTGGTACAACCATAGATAAACAAATAACAAAATGTCCGCGTGGTTCATGGCCAAATGCTAGTTTAGATGGTTGTGATTGCAGATGGGGTGAAAAAGACATTAAAAAATGTAAATTACAGAAGAAAACAGCAGCCCAATGTGAATGTAAAGATATGCAATTAAAAAAAGACGATTTGTATTATGGACCACAGGGCAGAAGTGCGCCGCTGTATAAACAATGCTGGACCAAAACAAGTGATGCTGCATACAAAGCATGTATGGGTTTTGATAATTAAATATTATAAGAATATAGCATATTCTCGAACAACCCGTGTGCAGATTCCCCGCCCCGTCTTGATGTCCGCGATGCGTCCATCAATCCATCCGTCTTCACTTCGTTACGCCGTGACTTCGCCCCGCCATGGGTGGGGAATTAGTGTGATTCCAGCCCAAGTACATATTCCCCATCATTCGAATCTAGACCAAAAAAAACACCACCAAATCGGCGGTGTTTTTATAACTGTTATGTTAATTATTTGCCACAGCTGCCAATCCATTTAGAAATAGAAATATCTTTGTGTAACAAGAAATCATATTCGCAGTTGCCAGATTTATAAGAACCTGTTCAGGCGGCCAATGTCAAAACAGCAAATAATGCTAATAATACTTTTTTCATATTTTCTCCTTTTAGGTTTCATACCCAGGTTTCATTATGATATATTTCCCATACGTTTTCAAGTTTTTTATTTTTTTAATATATCGCCGGATTTAATGTATTCAGGGGAACCCTTTTTCGCTTTTTTGCGCGCCAACTTAGCATATTTTTTGGCGTTTTTTTCGTCTTTATTCATTTTATAAAACTCTGCCATTGCCCAATCAGATGTTGCGCTATCTGACACGCGTGCCAAAATCCAATATGCCAGGGGTGATGGTTCGTTTAATATAACCCGTCTGCATAATTCGCCAGCATGTTCTTTGTCACCGCTTTTGTTACGTTCAGCCAACACCACCGCCAAAGCGGTTTCAATTTGCGGCGCATTATTTGATAATGTTAAACTTTGTTTATACGCGTCCACACTGTCATCGTAATGCCCGTATTGATATTCTATGTCGCCCAACATTTCATAGAAATAGGGCGATTTTGGGTGTCGTTTAATCAATGTTTGAATACCTGTTTTTGCGGTGCCCAAATTGCCTGCACGCATATTAGCAATTGCACGTGCATAAATCGCAGCATCTGATTTATCTTTGTATGGATACAAAGTCAAAACTGTTTTGTCGGTATCCAAATACCCAATCAATTTAGCACGCAGAATATCGTAATTTGTTTTTTCTTTGGCAATCTGATTTTTAGATTTTTTTGGTGTGTTTTTTAATTTGCCAATTTTGGTTTTTGCGTTATTTAATCTTTCACTGGTTAATGGATGATTTATTCTGTTCGGGTTAATACGTGTTTCAAATGCGCCCTGAATATCATGCATTTGTTGAAAAACTTCTATTAATCCGTTTGGATCTTCGTTTGCTTTGACCATTAAATCAACTGCCAAATCATCAGCCATTCGTTCTTCATCTCGTGAAAAAGACAACATAGATTGTTGTGCAACACCAGCAGAACCGGCTAACACCCCGGCACCCGCAGACGGATTGCCACCTGCCACCATCAATCCGATGCCCAGCGCCTGAATAATCATGGTTCGCATCATTTCGGCCTGCATTTTATCTGCGATTTGTATCATGTGGCCGCCGATTGTATGTCCCAGTTCATGCGCCACCACTGCGCGCAATGCGTTTGGTGATTTAATTTGTTTTAGTAATCCTGTATAAATAAATACATCTTCGCCACCACGAACAAAGGCATTAAAACTGTCATCGTTGATGATATATATTTTTAATCTGTTTTCTGGAATATTGGCGGCTTTGGCAATTGGTTTAATAATTTCTGTAATACCATATTCAACTTCTGTATCGTTAATTAATGTTGCACCATTTGCATTACACAGCAATCCGATTATTGTCAAAAAAAATAACATTATACGTTTCATTTATGCACCTGCGGTTACAGAACAACCAAAAATCTGACGTAATTGTGCCGCCCAGATTTCATCATCGCTATTATTATTCATTGCAGCGGTCTGCGCCAATTTGAATAAATCCCTGTGTTCACGATAATTTACGAAATGGTATTGAATCCAACCACTTTGTTTAGTTCCCAGCAATTCGCCAACACCACGCATCATTAAATCTTGTTCAGCAATCACAAATCCGTCTTCGGTTTCGCATAAAATATCCAATCTCTTTAATCCATCTGGGGTTATTTTATTACTATAAAGCAGTACACAATAAGATTGCTGTGAACCGCGTCCCACACGACCGCGTAATTGGTGCAGGGCAGCCAGCCCAAATCTTTCTGCATTTTCAATTACCATAATGGTCGCAGATGGAACATCAATACCGACTTCTATGACAGTGGTAGATACCAAAATACGCATTTTAGAATCAGGGTCCGCAAACTGTGCCATTACTTTATCGCGTTCTTTTTTGTCCATTTGACCATGGCATAATCCAACATGCGAAAATCTTGTGTTTAATTCTTCAAATCTAGATTGGGCAGCGGTCATATCAGACATTTCTGATTCTAACACCAATGGACATACCCAGAATACTTTTGCTCCCTTTTCAATTTGTGGTGCAATTCTGTCAATCAATGCATTTACACGCAAGGCCGGTATTTTAGATGTTTTAATTGGAATACGACCAGCCGGCTTTTCATTTATAATAGATATGTCCATATCTCCGTAAATTGTCATAGATAATGTACGCGGTATCGGTGTAGCGGACAGCGCCAACATATCCGGGTTACATCCTTTTGTACGCATGTTGGTACGTTGTTGTACACCAAATCTATGTTGTTCATCGATTATAACCAATCCCAAATCTTTGTACATAACATCATCTGAAAACAAAGCATGGGTACCAATGGCTATCTTCGTGCGCCCTGATTTTAAAGAAATTAATTTTTCGTTACGTGATGTACCTTTGTCCCGACCGGTCAACACATCACACACTAAACCCAATTTTTCACACATTGGCGCAAGTTTCGAATAATGTTGTTGAGCCAAAGTATCAGTTGGTGCCAGCAAAACACTTTGCGCACCACTTTCTGCCATTTTCACAGCTGCGGCCATTGCGACCATTGTTTTTCCGGAACCTACGTCACCTTGAACCAGTCGCATCATTGGTACTGGTTTTCGAAAATCAGCAAATATTTCATCGATTGTGCGTTGCTGGGCATTAGTTAATTGAAACGGCAGAATACTATAAAACTTGTCCATTAAATCATATTTTTTTGTGCGAATTGCGCGTTGATTTTTTTGTTCTTGTCGATTGCGTCTGTTGATGGCAATGGCGGTCTGATGTGCAAATAATTCACAGTAAGCCAACTTTGCCATATAGGTTCCGTTTGGTGTCAAATCTTCATCTGTTTCAGGATAATGCACATGTTCCAAAGCATCCAGAAATTCTAACATTCTTTCAGAACAAACATACGCGGAAATACGTTCATGTATTATCTTAAAAATCTGGTCACGAACATTAGAAAATGTTTTTTGAGTTAAACCTTCGCCAGATGGATAAATTGCCTGATGTTTCGGAATCTTGTAGGCATTTTCGGGTGTTTCTATAAAATCAGGATGATTTATAATTGCGCCACTATTATGCGAATAATCCAATTTTCCACTGACAATACGCCATTTACCGATTGGCAATTTTTCAGTCCAATAATCCAAATAATTCACATTAAAAAATTGTATTGTGACGGGTGCAGCAAACTTATCTGCACATACAATTTGTGTTGGCCGTCTGCGACCACGAAATATACCGCCACGTTTATGGGATTTTACCATCAAAGATATTGTAATAGTGTCGCCCGTTTGTGCGTTTGTCACAGAATCCAATATTTCACGTGGTCGTACATAAGATGGTGCGTGCAACAGAAAATCCAAAACCCGCCGTCCATTCAGAACTTCGTTAAACTTTGATGCCAGCACAGGTCCAACCCCATGTATGAATTGCAGGTCTGTATTAAAAAAATCAAAGATTTCTTTGTCCATGTTATACATGTTAGCAGACAAATGTGATTTTGTTCAATAAAAAAACTGGCGGTTTTCCGCCAGTCATTTTTATGCGTATCGCAAATTAATTCGCAAAAGAATAATTCATCTTTAAATGGTCAGGGTTGTAGGTACCATTGATAATTGCCAAAGTATCTTCAACAATGACTAATTCTTCATTTGTTGCAATCATCATAATTTTTACAGGGCTGTCGTCAGTGCTAATAATTGCTTCTTCAACACCTTTGCGTGCAACAGCATCTTCGTTTTTCTTTGGGTCTAATTTGATGCCCAAACCTTCCAGACCTTTGCAATATTGAGAACGCAAATAAGCATCATTTTCACCCACACCCGCAGTAAATACGATTGCATCAACATGACCAAGTTCAGCCATAAATGCACCAATATATTTGCGTACGGTGTGTGCTTCCATGTCAATAGCCAAACGGCATTCTGACATAGATTCTTTGTTTGCTTCAACATCACGACGATCCGAGAAACACTTTGTAATACCCATTAAACCAGAATCTTTGTTCAAATGTTTCTGCATTTGTTCCGTGCTTAATCCCAATTTCTGCATTACATATAACACAACACCAGCATCTAAATCACCACAACGGGTTCCCATGATTAACCCAGCCACAGGTGTCATACCCAAAGATGTATCAACAGCAACACCATTACGAATTGCCGCTGCGGATGCGCCAGAACCAATATGCAAAGTAATTAAATTACATTTATCTGCAGGTTTACCAAGCATTGCGGCTGCGCGTTTAGAAACGTATAAATGGGATGTTCCATGGTAACCATATCTGCGAACTTGTAAGTTTTTATACCATGCTTCTGGAATAGCATATCTAAAAGATTCTTCTGGCATGGTGTAATAAAATGCTGTATCAAATACTGCAACCTGTTTGGCATTAGGTATTAATTGTTGTGCAGCAACAATACCGACCAGCGCAGCAGGATTATGCAGTGGTGCAATATCTGATAGTTCATCAATTTTTTTCATAACTTCATCATTAATTTCCACAGAAGAATTAAATTTTTCACCACCCAAAACAACACGATGACCAACACCACGTATTTCTGTAATATCAACAGATGCATCATGCAACATACCAACGACAGCATTTAATGCATCTTTGTGGTCTTTCATAACGATTTCTTTTCTGTCTTTGTGTCCGTCTGGATATTTTTGAGTGATAGAAGAATCTGGTAATCCGATTTTTTCAACCAAACCACCCACAACGACTTTTTTTGTATCTGCATCAAAAACTTGATATTTCAGGGAAGAAGAACCGCAATTCAGAGCAAGTATGTACATGATTTTATCCTTTTGTTTTGTTAGAATTATATTTTTACGGCAACAGAATAGCAAACAAATTGAACTGTTTCAATAATAAACTGATAAAAAACAATTGATAACAAAGATATTGACTATTGTATTTAGTTCAATTTCTACCATTTTGATTATACATATTAAGCGACAAATTGGTTTGTGCTTCGGTTCGGCCCTGCAAGTCATTCCAATATTCTTGAAGTATTAAGACCTTGTTCAAGTTTTTTCTATCCCAACTTGTCAATGCTGCATTCATCGCTTTAATTGTTTTATTTATATCCTTGATATCTTTTTCTGCATTGTTAAATTTTTCTATCTTATTTGTAACGCTAACATATTCTTGGTTTTTTGCTGTTGCGTTATCATATTGTGTTTGGGCCGTTTTATATTTTTGGTCCGCTGTTTCATATTCTTGGCTATATGTTTCGTATTCTTGTTCTAAACGCAGGTATTCATCGTACTGACTTTTGTGTTCTGTGCAAAAAGTTTGTGCCGCTTGAATCTTTTTGTAACGTTCTGAATTTGGATCGCTGTCTTGTTGTTCTAAATCTTTAAGATGGTGTTGTTTTTTGAGATTTTCAACATTTTGTTGTGCTATTTGGTCAGCAAGTGCTTTTTGTGTATCAGCATCGGTTTCCTTTGCTTTTGCATCTTCCAAAGATTTTATCAATTCTTTTTGATCCTGTATATCTTTTCTAAGTTGTAGTTCATCTTTTTTATCAACAATCCGTTCGTACTGTTCGTATTCGTCCTTGACATTCTCTAGTTTTTTCATTTGTTCTTCGTGCTGTTTTAAGCGCTCTGCAATCCGATTTCGTTCGGTTTCAGCTGTTTCTATATCTTCTTTATATTTGGTAAATTGGTTTCCTCCCAGTATAGTGTCTTTTTGTGTTTCCAAGTTTTTTACCAAATTTTTTATAGATTTTTCATCACTAATGCCCAATTGTTGTAATTGTTGGGCTTTCTCTTGTGTTTTTTTGTTGATAAGATTCTGAATGTCTTCTCTGGAATTGGAACTGGCATGTTCAGTTACCCTGTTTTGTTCTGTATTAAAGGCCTTTGATAATAATCCGCTTTGATTATCTTTACCCGAAAATGTTCTGCCAGATAAAAAATAATTGTTTCCAATAAATGTCACAGCATAACCAATACCCATAAATGCGGCTTTGACACTTTTGTCAAAGGCAGATGTCACAAATTTTATAGCATCGTTGTTTTTATTCCATGATAAATCTTTGTCTGAAAAAATGGTAAAATCTGTCTGTTTTATTGTATCCATAATTTTACTGGTCAGCATACCATATTTCATAGCCGTCATAATTTCCATCGCAGTTTTGGCTTTATCCACAGCGTCTGGGTCATTATTATTTGGGTCTGCGGCTTTCAGTATAATTTGTTCAATGACGCATTTCATTTGTTTTGCATTTCGCCATGCACCGTCAACAGCATTTGGGATATCTGCTTTGATAGCATTCATGGTTTCAACAAACCAATCAAAGTGTTGTTCCACAGTTTTATCAGAAAGTTTTTTCTTTACATCAGCAGATTTATCTAACAAAGTATTTAAACCATCTGCGGGTTTTATTCCCAGTTTATCAATTTGTTTAAACAATTCTTTGGCTTGCGAGCTTTTAAATGCAGGTATGCTGCGTAATTCTTTGTATTTGTCAATTGTGTCCCTGTATGTATCAGCAGTCCATTTTTTTAATCGTTGCAGTGGTGTACGAACATCTTCAACTTTGGGTTTTATATAATCGTCACTTTTAGAATCTTGCCATGGAATTCTTGATTCTGCTTTTTCCACCCTTTCTGTTATTTTGTATAATCCGTCATATTTTTTATATTTTTCACGAACAGATTTGTCGTAATACAGGGTGTTTAAAAATTCGTTGATTGGCGCAATACCATTTGGACCCTTTTTTACGAAATCTTTAAGTGCTGTATCGTCTATTTTTGAAAAAGCATCTTCTTGGGTAATGACGTTTAATGCTTCGTCTATATTAAGTAATGCTTGCTGGTTCCGGTAATCTTCACCTCCTGCTATGGTAGGTTGATTTAAATATTGCCCCAAGGCCATAGAAATTTGTTTCAGTTTATCTCGTGCTTTGGTGTCTGTTCCATACTTTGGGGGTGTGGCAGTATTTTCCTTAATAAACTTGTCTAAATCCCGGATGTTGTCAAATTGTTTGCTGTTGCTGTCATCAATTTTGGTTGTGTTTCTTACAATCCAATTCTTTATTTCCGTTCGACGATCAGAAGTGTTTAAAAAGTTAAGAAGTTTGTTTATACTATTTTTACATTCATCAGTGGCCTGTGGAAGTTTAAAGTACGGTTTATCACCGACCATCCATCTGTCAATAAACCTAAGAATGTTTGTATCTCTGGGTTCTCTATAATCCACAGAATGGCTTTTTAAATCAGACAAAGTCAGAGTCATAGCTCTGTATATTTTATCTTGCAGTTCTGTTTGTAGTAATTCTTCTTCGTCTTGTGGGTCAGGCAGGTTTTTTGCCCTGTATTTACCAGGGGCAGTTGGATCTGGTTCTAAAAAATCTATAAACCATCTTTCTTGCTCTGCAGTCAGCAAGCCCTTTTCTTTTTCATCAAGCAATCTGGCCATAACATTGGTGTTTTCCACCATTGCCTTAGCATGCAAGCGTCTATAATACTTCTTTAGATAATCACCGTATTTATTATCTGCCATAATTATTACCCCTAGATATTTTTATCTTTTTCGTTGTAGCAATTGTATCATTTTTTTGGGTTTTGTTCAAGTTTTTTGTCATTTTTATGTGGTTTTTGTTCCTGTCAAAAAAATGAAACGTTGGGTATATATTTATAGCATGAAAATTATAAATATTCTTTTGAAAATGATACCTTATATTTTGTCTATTGTGGGCGGAATAATTGTTTTTGATATTTCCCAGAATTATATGCATGCAGCGGGTTGGAAAGATTTGATGGATAATATTGCTGCATCACTGTTGGCCATACCTTTGGTGTTTTTATTTTATGATTATTCAAATTATTTGATTACAAGACGTGTGCATAAACATATGCACAATAACATAATTAATTCTGTGGATTCCTATCTGTTTAAAATATTGACACAGATTAAAAATATAGCCAATCTGCCGCGTATAGAGGTTCCAATGCAAGATTTAAATTTAAACTATAAAAAATTGAATTTTAATATACGATATCTGCATACGTTGCGCAAACAATTGCATGAATTAGAAGATTTACTTTATAAATCGGATAAAATAGAAGTATTAGACCCCCAACATACCCAGATTTTGTCTTTCATAACCCAAGAATTGAATCAGATTTTAAACGAATGCAAATATCACAATTCACCACGTGAAATCGCTAGATACTTGGAAACAACTTTGTCAATGATAGATGATTGGTTTTATGCTACTGGATACACCAGCAGAACAAAGCAGAAAAACAAAGAATAAATTAATAATGTTGCCCAAAACATTTTTTTAAAAAAAATCTTGATTTTATGTTTTTTATATGTCAAAATGTTGCCCGAACCCAACGCAGAAATGTATAGAAAGGTTTCTGGAGGCATAGCTCAGTTGGTAGAGCAAATGACTTTTAATCATTGGGTCCAGAGTTCGAATCTCTGTGCCTCCACCACGATTGAAACCACCGTTTGGTGGTTTTTTCATTTTTGCCCGCAAACATATTAATTAATGGTAAACAAATGATAGAAACACGACAAAACAACCCACAAATCTGCGCCATTGTGGCAGTGGGTCCCGATAATGTTATTGGGTTAAATGGAACTATGCCGTGGCATTCGCGGGCGGATTTTTACCATTTTAAAAAAATGACGGTTGGTTTTCCCGTAATTTTCGGTAAAAATACTTTCTTTAATTTACCAAAATATCCATTACCAAAGCGGTTGAATATAGTATGCAGTTCATCATATAAAAACGAAAATATGGGTGATTATGTGCGTGCTTCGTCTCTGGAAGATGCTGTGAAATATTGCGCAGGATTTGAAAGATTGTTTGTTTGTGGGGGTGGGGCGCTTTATAAATATTCTTTGGAACAAGATTATATTGATACCCTATATTTGACTAAATTAATTGCGCCAGAATTGTCTGAACAAATTGCGAAAAATCCCACGTTGTATACCCGTTTTCCTGTTGATATCACGATGTTTTTAAATTCAGACAAATGGCGTGCGCAACAAATTGTTTATCCAGCGGGTACTTTACCCCAAGAAAACACCGATATAATCGCACAATTTTTTAAATGTGTCAGAACACGCTAGGTGTTTTGTCTTTTTATAGTGTATGCGCATTTATTGACACGCCATGCCATTTATGATACAATTTGAACATTATGAAAAAAGATGCCTACGAAAAAGCCAAACAGAAAATACTTCGTTTATCAGAAGAATCTGTGATTCCTGGTGTTCATTCTTTGGATTACGTTATGGGCGTAAAAGACATGTCTGAAACAGACCGTATTTTTTATGAAGCATATAAACTTTACGGGAACAGGGATCATACATGGCAATATTTTAAACAGATGTTCAAAGGTGATGTGCAACAAATGCAGAAAACCGTTAAAAACTGGAAAACTTGGGATGAAATAAACAAATTGCCAGAAGGGCAAATGCCTGTAGCCAATTATTCTACGTATAATCCGAAAATTGCCCAGTTAGAAATGGAAATAGAACAAAAATTAAAATCAAAAAATCTGACAGACAAAGAACGCAAACAATTTATCAAAGAATATATGGAAAAGATGTATAATTTGATTAACATGGAAAATGGTGATTTTGTAGTTGCTGAACGCATCGATTTGTATCGTAAAATTATAATTGAAAACCCTGATATGTTGCAGAAAGCCGTAAGTTTTTATTTCTTAACCCCGGCAGAAAGAATTGAATTTGTAAAAAACTTGTTGGACAAAAGTGCAGAACGGTTTGGTGTGCCGAAATCAGAGGTTGTACAAATTGAAAAACTGCCTTTGAAAACACGTTTTAGTTTATTTGGCACAGTGGCAGGTTATGATAACGAAACCAATATTTTTTATATTCGTGGCGAAGAACGTGATTTGGTAAATATGCTAGAAATAATTGTACATGAAAATGGACATAGAATTGATTTTTTTAATCCAAATATGGGTATGATAGGAACCCAAATATTAAAATGGTCTAATCCAAACTATATTCGTTGTGATAACGTTTTGTCACCAAAATCACGTAATTTGTATTTTAAAAATCCTACTGAATTAAGTTCTTATTACTTGGGTGAACCTGTGGCTGCGGCATTAACAAAAGCGGTTGATGATATTAAATTTCCAAAAGGAAAGTCAATATTATCAGTTATTAAGAACATATTTGTACGTGATTGATATCCAAAAAGCATAATTTGAAGTCATTCCATTGTAGTATGACTGGCGTTTTACGTAGAATAAAAAGTAATCACAGATAACAGGTCTTGTTTTTCTTGATTTTTGAAATATTTATAGTAATGATGATTATATCAGCGTATTTTGTGCAACCTTTAACCAAAAGGATTGAATATGCAAAAACGATATACAGACCTGAAAATGTTTGAAAAACAATCGATGGTTGATTTATACGGAGCTGATTTATCACTGATTAATGATTTAATTTTTACCCAATATAATAAAATTGTAAATCTGTCTGGTGCTACAGGTCTGCATGGCATCGTGGATTTAAGTCGTGCCGAATATATAGATTTAAGTTTAACTGATTTAAAAAATGTAAAAACACTGTTGTTAAATCCAAACGCACGCTATGTCCAAATATCTGGTGTAACTGGTTTAAGTGGTGTATTGAATTTAAGTCATGTAGACAGCTTATATTGCAAAAATATAAATCTAGCATCTGTTAATATCAGATTTAATCCGAACGCAAAAAAGATTAACCTTGCATTTGCACGCAACGCCACAGGCACCTTGGATTTTGGTAACGTTCAAGAGTTATGTTTGGCTTCGATGGACTTGTCCAATGTAACAACTCTTAAACTGAATCCTAATGCTAATTTAATAAACTTAAGCGGAACCAAAGGTCTATCTGGGACGTTGTATTTTAATAATGTTGCGGCACTGTATTTCAACTTTGCTGATTTATCTGGTGTGTCTGAGATAAAATTTAACAAACACGCATCGGTGATTGATTTGGCTGCAACCAAAGGTTTACATGGGGTACTGGATTTTGGTCATTCTCGATTGGTCAACCTGCGTAATGCAGATTTATCCAAAGTGACCAAGATAATTTGTGGTGCAAACACGAATTTAAAAGATTTACCGACAAATTGGCATGGTGAAATTGTTCGTTTGGGTGCAACAGTAAATAAAAAAGTACAAGACACAAAAAGAGAGACACGCGGTAGATAAAATCTTATAGCGCAGTGTATGTAAAAATGATACACTATGACGCATGTTGTTAAATATATTTTTATTACTAGTGGGCTTTGTTGTATTGACGTATGGGGCGGATATGTTCATAGACGGTTCTTCTGCACTGGCCAGACGTTTTCATATTCCTGAAATAGTAATTGGTTTAACAATCGTTGCTTTGGGTACCAGTTTATCCGAAGCATCGGTTTCAATTGCATCTGTGTTGCATGGTTCTAATGGTGTTGCAGTTGGAAATATATTGGGTTCTAACATCGCAAATATTTGGTTGGTGTTGGGATTAACTGTGACAATATCTGCGTTGACAATACGAAAAAACACAATTAAATACGAAATACCCTTTGTATGTTTTATCACAATATTATTGATGTGGATGGGCGGTTTTTATGGACAAATTTCCCGCTGGGGTGCTGGATTATTAATCATTTTATTTTTGTTGTTTCTAATATATTTACGAACTGTGGGGATACGGGACACAGAAACAGAAATCGATATCAAAGAAATGTCAGGAATAAAAACCATAATGTTTCTATTGGTTGGATTAGCATTGGTTATTTATGGCAGTAATTTAATAGTTGATTCATCTGTTAATATTGCACGGATTATGAAAATATCTGAACGCATAATCGGATTAACAATTGTCGCTTTTGGCACCAGTTTACCAGAATTGGTGACCTGTATAGTGGCAGTGTTAAAAAAACGTTCTGATTTAGCAGTCGGAAACATCATTGGTTCAAACATAGTGAACATATTATTTGTTTTGGGTGTCACGGGATTAATACGACCAATTTTGTTTGAACATGCGTTTTTAACAGATGCCACGATTGCGGTTGTTGCAACTGTTATGTTGTGGTTATTTGCGTTTCCGCATCATAAATTATCACGTGGTTCGGGTGTGATATTTTTAATGTCTTATTTGTTTTATGTTGCATATTTGTTTGTATGAAATAAGAAATATGCCGCTTCCCCACCCAATTCTCCCCTTAGTTTTAATTCTTCCTATGGCACAGCCCGCCACATATTAACTCCCCCGGTACGTCCGTAGGACGGGAGGGAGGTACCACAACGCAGTTGTGTCATGCTGAACGAGCAAAGCGAGTGTGAGCATCCAGGTCAATAAAAAAAAGTAGTTCGGCTATGCCGAACACCTTAATTAACCTGGATTGCCACGCTGCGCTCGCAATGACACAGCCCATAGGGGCTGTTTGTCGTGGCAGTATTAAACCCTTGTACAAAAAAGGTACGTTTAAAATCAAGTACTTTTTTCTGTTATGTTTAACTTTGTTAATAAATACAAAAAATCATTAGAACCATTGATAATCAAGGCGTTCATGATTTTTTAATAAAAAATTAAAATTTGGTTTGACTCTTGTATTTTAAACGTACCTTTGTGTAACAATTTTTCCAGGATGGAAAGACAGATTTCATAGGGTTTTAAATGTTGTGGGCGTGTAAAAAATTGTTACAAAATGTATGTTTTGGATTGATATTCGTGTCAATGTTGTTTTGTTGTTCTGCGTACGCGGTTGATTGTGCAAGTAATGAATTTAAATATATTGATGCTAACAACAACGAAACATGTATAGAAAACAAATTTCAAATCACCACCACAAACGATACAGACAAATTCGTATTTAACATGTCTGCTAAGGGAACCTTTTACATTGATTGGGGTGATGGAAATGTTGAATTAATTGACCGTGCAAATACGACCACTATGACCGAATATTCACATGATTATGCATCTGCCAACGAATATATAATAAAATTCGGCGGCCTTGCTACGGGGTATAACAATGCCAGTTCTTATCCAGCCATGTCGTTTGGGGTAATAGTTGGTATTGGTTCTGGTACAGAGCGTTCTACAAACAATACACCAACCAAAATATATGCGATATATGGCCAGTTACCAAAATTGTTTCCAACAATTGGTAATGGTAATACAGGTTTATTGCAGCCAAAGTTTGCCGATTTATTTAATGGTGCATCCAATTTAGTTGGCAATATACCATCTGATTTATTTAGTGGTTTGTCCGGAGCATTTGTTAATTACATGTTTACCAGAACATTTAAGAATTGCAGGGGGTTGACGGGTGCAATACCGGAAAATCTGTTTTCTGGTATTACAGGTTCATTAAGACATAGCATGTTTTTTCATACGTTTTATGGTTGTTCGGGGTTAAACGGAACAAATATTGATGACCCGGATAATCCAGGAATGAAATATGCAATACCACCAAATTTATTTGCTGGTATATCATCTGGAACATCTGGTGCATATTATGCGTTCGCTTCTACATTTCTGGGGTGTAATAAATTATCCGGAACAATACCATCAACTTTATTTTCCAGCGTATCAGGTGGTCCTGTGGCTCACATGTTTGCTCTAACTTTCTATGGTTGTACAAGATTAACCGGTGCTATTCCTAAAAAACTATTTTGGGGTGTTTCTGGAACGTTATCAAATAATGTTTTTCAAGATACTTTCATGAATTGTTCTGGTTTAACAGGTGCAATACCAGAAGATTTATTTGGACATGTTATTGACGGTGTTTATTATGGAATCAGTGGACAACCAAAACAATATGCATTTTCTAGAACTTTCTATGGTTGCACCGGCTTAACCGGTCCGATACCAGAAAATCTTTTTGGACGCGTGGTTAATAACACATATTATGGGCTTAGTGGCAATATAGAGAATTATTCTTTCTATGCAACATTTTGGAATTGCAAAGGTCTAACGCAAATACCAGCCAATCTTTTTGGAAGAGTTGTTAATGGCGTATATTATGGTGTGACGGGTACCAGCAATTATGGTTTATGTAATACTTTTGGTAGTGGTGGCTTTACATCAATCCCAGAAAATCTGTTTGTAAAAAATGTTGGCGGCACATGGTATGGTATTGTCGGAACACCAAAGCAGTATATGTTTAGTGGTACTTTTTCATATAATAATTCTTTAAAGGGAAAAATCCCCGACAATTTATTTGCCGGCATATCTGGTGTGTTAGAAACAAACGCGTTTTATCGCACATTTTACAGTTGCACAAACCTGGGTAAAGATTCAGTTGGTGGGACAAGCAGATATTTTATTCCACCAGAATTATTTGCTGGTATTGATGATACCGATTATGAATCGGGACCAATGAATGGCATTTTTAACAACACTGGTTTGTTAACATCTTGCCCGAATAATTATTATAAAATGTCTACACCATTCCAAGTTGATTGGGCAAACAGAGTCGCTTGCAACGCATGTCCAACAGAATATCCTGATTCTGTATCTGGTTCAACATCTATTGACCAATGTTATGCTGATATAAATTATTATGATTCTGATAAAACTACTTTGCTAAACAATGCCCAGATTTATTATGATTCAAATAATGTTTCTGGTTTTGGTTTTCCAAATTACACACCGGTTAAACCAGATGGTGCTTTTATAGAATGGGATGATGTGAACGGTAGTGCGATTGATACGAGTGGGACGTTTACTGGTGACCAGTCATTTTATGCTAAATGGCGGTTTAATTGTGATTCAGATAAATGGATGTATTTTAATATAGAAAACAATGAAACCACGCGTATGTGTTTATGCAACGATAAACGCACTGAACATACATTGGTGATAAATCATGGTGGTGATACATATCATGCGATGTTGGTACCTGAAAGTGAACACGATTATACGATAAACAGCAACACACAACGTCATCTGAAAGTGCAAATGGGTAATACGATATACAATGCGTATGATGCATCAGTGTTGTTTGGGGATTAACCTCCCTCCCATCCTACGGACGTACTCCCCCCAAGGGGAGAATTAATATGGGGGGCTTCGGACTACCGCCCAAAGGGGAGAATTACAATTCCCCGCCCGTGGCGGGGGGGACCGCTTGGGGTGGGGCGGGTATTCCGGTATATTCTTTTATCTGAACGTCTGGCACGATGTTTTGTTCAATGTGATACATTTGTGCTTGACTTTCATATCAATTTGTGATATTATATGCAGTATCAAGAGTAGAAATTATGTCCGCACATTGTGCGGATTTTTTTATTCGATTTTTATGCGCACATATTGTGCGTTTTTTTATTAAAAAAACAATGGGGGGACAACCATCATGCAATTAACACTGATTCATAATCCAGATGATAAACAAACTGTGTTATATAAATTATCGCGTGTCGTTTATGCTGAAACTGGTGCGACATCGCTACAAATCGTAGAAGCAATGGCATCTATGATTTACAATATTCATATTAAATATGGAAAATCGTTTGATGATATATCAACAGATTCTGATTTATTCGAATCGCTAAAACCAACATCTAAACGACATGAATATTTGAACACAGACGCATCTGACAACAAATTTCAAATGTGTTTGCGTGTCGTTCAAAAAATGATGAACGGTAATTTACCAGATTCAGTGTTTGGTGCAACAATATTTCATCACACAGATGTTATGCCAAAATGGGCTGTTTCACGTGGCTATATTGCAGAATATAACGATTTATTGTTTTATCTGTAATTGTTTAAAAGGATTTTAATATGAATAAAATAATCAAAGGTGGATATTTAACTGGTCGCAAAACTTATGTGATTTCTGCGGTTGGAATTATGTCTGCATTGGGGGCATATTTAATTGGCGAAGAAGATATTTTTTCAACTTTGCAAACAATTTTTACATTGGGCGGTATTTATTTTTTGAAACAAGAATCATCAACCAAAGGAAAAAACAATGGAACAAATACCAGACAAATTTCTAGATGAAAATGGACAATTAAACACGTCTGCATTAATAAAATCATATTGTGAATTGGAAAAAAAGATGGGAACGATGGTGTCTGTTCCCAAAGCAGACAGTGATGAAACGACAAAACAAAAATTTAATCATGCGATTGGCGTTCCTGATAATGCAAATGAATATCCAAATAATGCATTATTAGATGACGAATCGGTGCGTGAAAAATTTCATAAAATTGGTTTAACAAAAAAACAAGTTGAAGAAATTTATAACATCGCTGAACAATTTTTACAACCAACAATAAAAAATTTATTTCAAATGCAAACTGAAACAAATGCAATAAATGAATTAAAAAATTTCTTTGGCACAACAGAAAAAATGAACGAAGCAATGAAAGAAATAAATGCATTTGGTGAAAGATTTTTACCACGTGATGCATTTGATGAATTGTGCGCTACACCCCAGGGAATCCAAGGCATATACAAGATGATGCAATCAATAGAACCAGAAGTTTTTACAGATAAAAACACAATAAAAAATCTAACTGATGATGATTTAAGAACGATGATGCGTGATCCAAAATATTGGCGTGATCATGATGAAGAATATATAAGAAAAATAGAAAGTGGTTTCAAAAAATTATATTCATAAAATAACTTTTTATTCTTTACTAATTGATTTGATTCGTATAAAATATAAACTAAGAACAAAATAATTTTGTTCTATCCAAAAACTTAAAAGGAGAGAATTATGTTCTTTGGTTCTAAGAAAAAATGTGCATCTGCAAAGCCAGTTGCAAAACCAGCCGCAAAAAAAGTTGCTGTTAAAAAAGTAGCCGTTAAAAAAACTGCTGCAAAAAAACCAGTTGCTAAAAAAGCACCTGTTAAAAAAGTTGCAGCGAAAAAAACAGTTGCAAAAAAAGCACCTGCAAAAAAAGTTGCAGCAAAAAAACCAGTTGCAAAAAAAGTAGTTGCTAAAAAAGCACCTGCAAAAAAAGTTGCAGCAAAAAAACCAGTTGCAAAAAAAGTTGCAAAGAAAAAATAATGAATCAACGCATATGATTGCGTAATGTTATTTTATCCCCAGAATCTTTGATTTTGGGGATTTTTTAATGATGAATCTTTCAGTCAGATTTTGTTATGGTCTGACTGAATTTTTTATCAGGACAATCCGTTTGTGGACCCGTTTTATTTTGTTTTATGGCGCAATATATTTGCATAACCATTAACCAAAATGTATGTCGCCCGTATTTGGGCAATATTCACACTTTAACAAAAGGATTTCTTATGTCTTTATCTGTAGATCAAGTTTTTATAAAACAATTTGAAGCAGATGTTCATTTGGCTTATCAGCAAATGGGAACAAAATTGCGTTCTACAATTCGCAGCAAAACCGGTGTTACAGGCACTTCTACAACATTTCAAAAAATTGGCAAAGGCATTGCCAGTACAAAATCTCGTCATGGCATTGTACCTGTGATGAATTTGAATCATACACCTGTGGAATGTGTCTTGCAGGATTATTATGCAGGTGATTGGATTGATGCTTTGGATGAATTGAAAACCAATGTTGATGAACGCCGTGTTGTTGCATCTGCTGGTGCTTATGCATTAGGGCGCAAAACAGATGAATTGATTATTGCTGCAATGAATACAGCAACACAATATGTTGGTGATTATTCAACAGGTTTAACAAAATCATTGATAATGAACGCGCTTGAAAAATTAAACGAAAACGATGTGCCAGACGATGGTCGCAGATTCGCAATAGTTGGTGTTCATCAATGGAATGAATTGATGGGATTGACTGAATTTGTGTCTGCTGATTATGTTGGTAATGCAACACCATTGATTGATGGGTGCGAATCCAGAAAATGGATGGGGGTTAATTGGATTTTATGTAATTCATTACCTTTGGCAAATTCAGATGAACGTGATTGCTTTATTTATCATGCATCCAGCATTGGTCATGCGTGTGGTCAAGAAGTTAAAACAGATATTACATGGCATGGCGAACGTGCGGCACACTTTATCAGCAACAGCATGTCCCAAGGTGCCGTATTGATTGATGCAGAAGGTATTGTTCGTATTAAATGTGATGATAACGCCGCTTAAAATAACACAACCAAAAGGAAAATCAAATGGCATTTCAAAATAAAAACTTATCTGTGATCGCATACGCAAACGGGTTTACTTTGTGGCATTACAAAGCGAACGAAACGTTGGCAACGATAACAACATCTGGATACTTTTCCAGTATTCACACATTGATGAACACAGGTGATATTATTTTAATCAACGGTTCTAATGGAACAACTTTGAAATCTATCTCTGTTTCAGATGGTGTTGTTTCGGTTGCTTCTTTGTCATAAAGATGCGTAATGATGTTTTACAACGGGTCGTCAAAACGGCCCGTTTTATATTAAATAGGTATAAAATATGTTTACAAAAATAGATTTATGTTCAATGGCATTGTTGAAAATAGGCGAAAAACCCATACAATCTTTAAGTGAAGATTCTGCATCTGCTCAACTGGCCAGAACGTTATTTGATGCGGTGGTTGATACATTGTTGTCTATGTTTCCATGGCGTTTTGCAACACAAAAAATTACATTAACCAAAAATACAGATGGTGATTTTGTTATTCCTGCAAATGTTTTGCGTGTAATAAAAAACGAAGGCAAAATAACAGGTAACAAAATTATTTCGCCAACAGATACGTTGGAAATTATCGCAGTAGTTAGAACAGAACCAGAATTATTTCCTGGATATTTTGCAACACTGGTTGCAACAAAACTGGCGACAGAGTTTTGTATTCCGTTAATTGGCGATGTAAATGTATTCAAAATGATGACTGCTTTGTACGAATCAGAATATCAATCTGCAAAGTTTATAGACAGCACCACATCTAATCAAGCAAACATAGATGATTTTTCTTTAATAGATTCTAGATTTTAACCCAAGGAGTTTTATCATGGGAAACTTTCTTAAAACACAAAGTATTTTTTCTTGCGGTGAAATATCACCAGATTTTTATGCGCAAAATAATATACACGGTGTTGCCAAACTAGAAAATATGGATGTTTTGCAATCTGGGGGTGTAAATCGTAGACCCGGATTGAAAACCATTGGTAATACACATAATGATGCCATAATGATTCCGTTTCCAATAAACGAAACAGAAAAATATTTATTGATATTTTATGACAGGGCAATAGATATATATTATAACAATACGAAAATAGAAACAATGGCTGCGCCGTGGCGGACGGCTGATTTGCGTACATTGCAATATGCACAAAGATTTAACACAATATTTTTTGTTCATCCAAATTACAGACCATACGTTTTAACTAAAAAAGCGAACAGTTTTGATTTGTCTGTTTTTCAGTTTCACGTTAATTCAGATCTTAGTGTAAATATTCCTTTTGTACGTTTTGAAGAAACAGCGGGTATTTCTTTGATAATTACCAGCAGTGATATTGATTTGAATCATGCCACGTTTACAGCCAGTGCAGATTATTTTACTGCCAATTCTGTAGGACAAAGAATAAATGCTATTTCAAAACAATGGGTTGTTGAATCTGTTCAAAATGCACGTGTGGCAATCGTATATACTAACGGAGATTTTTCATTTCCAGGCAGTCCTGTATACGCATGGTCTGAAAGTGTTTTTTCAAATAGACGGGGTTGGCCCAGTTGTATAACATTTCATCAAAATAGATTAGTTTTTGCCGGGACACCGTCTTTGCCAAATGCAGTGTGGTTGTCGAAAACGGGGGATTATTATAATTTTGATGTTGGCACAGGTCTTGATGATGATGCGATTTATACAACATTGTTGTCTGCACAACATCATAATATATGCACTTTGGTCAGCAGTGATAAATTACAGGTTCTTACATCCATTGGTGAATGGGCAATTTCAGGAAATCCGTTGACACCATCGTCTGTAAATATCAAACAACATACATCTGTTGGCAGCATGATGAATAGATATCTGCCACCACAACAAATAGAAGGCAGTACTGTATTCATATCAAAATCAGGCAAAGACATTCGTGAATTAGATTTGGATGCATTGGGTGAAAATTATAATGCAACAGATTTATGTGTGTTTTCTAAACATCTGATGAACAATCCAATCAGTATGGCATATGATGCAAATCGTCATAAATTATTCATAGTAATGTCAAATGGTGATATGGCTTTGTTGCATAAATATTCTAATACAGATATATCTGCATGGGGAACGTATAAAACAGATGGACAATTCAAATATGTATGCGTTTTCGATGATGATGTATATGTTATTGTGCAAAGACAAAATGTAAATATGCTTGAAAAATTTGATGAAACCTGTCTTTCTGATTCTGTTTCGTACAATTTTTCATATAAAATATCTGGTTGCCCGATTATTGCAAATAATCACAGCCCGAAAAAAATTCGTATTCGCAAGATATCATTGCGTGTAATGAATACCAAAACACTGTTTGTAAACGAACATCGTATAAAACTGCCTGATTATATTTATGCGAATAATAATCCGGGATACAATGGCGATGTATCAATCAATTTGTTGGGCAGTGAATATAACACGATGCAATCTTTGTGGTCTGTATCCAGCAACGAACAATTACCAGCAACAATATTGTCTGTCAGTGTGGATGGATGGTATCAAATATAAAAAGGAGATTTAATATGGGACAATTGATATCAGATGTAACCAAGGTTCTTGATTACAAAGAATCCAAAAGAAATGCTGAAAATGAACGTCAAAAGATTTTGGCAGATATTGCAGCAGATGAAAGAACAAAAAATAATTTAATAAAAAAGGTTTTAGCGGGACAGCGCGCAAAATATGGTGCCAGTGGTAATTCGGGTAACAGTTTTTCTGAAAATGCTGTATTAAAACGTTTGCGTGATGAAACTGCAGAACCATACGAAACTAAACGTCAAGAAAACATTGATAAAATCATAAAAACAAAGGTAAAAAAACCTAACTTGTTAAAAAATTGGTTATCCAGTATAGATAAAATAGCAGGATAGGGTGTTGATGTACAATATAAAAAAACAGGTGAAATATACAAATGTTGACAACTTCTGCGGCATTTAATTTTTTGGATGCTTGGAACGCGATATTAGGTTTTCAAACACCAGAGCATCATAAAACAATAATGCAATTTCTGATAGACGTGTTAAACGATACACCTCACCGGGGATTATTGAATGCATTCAGGCATTCTGGAAAATCAACGGTTGTTGGTATATTTGCAGCATGTGTGCTGTATCATATACCAGAAACCAGAATATTGATATTGTCTGCTGAAAGTGGTCTGGCATCGCGGATGGTTTCCCATATTAAAAACATTTTGGAAAACCATCCTTGGTGTGTTGATATTTTACCTGATGTAAAAAAAGAATGGGGCAGGCACAAAATAACAATAAAACGTCCCATAGGAATCAGAGAACCTTCTGTTATATGTCAGGGTATATCTGGCAATATTACTGGTATGCGATCAGATTTGATAATTTGTGATGATGTAGAAGTTCCAAACACATGTAATACACAGCACAAAAGAGATAATTTAAGAGAAAGATTACGTGAGTTAGATTTTATATTATCTCCGCATGGTACAATGATTTATATTGGAACCCCACACACCAAAGATACAATATATCAAATTGCGTGATTTGTTTATTTATGTGAAATAACTGCGCGCAATTTGGATAACATTTCTTGACCAGTTTCCCCGAACATAGGTAAATACATTTCAAAATCCAACATGTTTGCCTGAATCAAAGCGCGATTACGTTCTGTTGTTGGTTCTGATATTAATTTTTGTGCGGTATCCCAATTATTATATGCGCGGGCTGTACGTGAAACTGTATCCCATTTAGTTAATAAATCATTATTGCCAGCCAAAGCGGTTTTTATATCATCAATCCAACCGCTGCCAAATTTTTGAACAAATGGCAGCCGTTTAATTTTATCCAGATTTTCTGGATTTGGTGCAAAGTCATCCAGCATATTTTGTAACTCTTGGATTTCGTCTTCAGTCAAAGATGAATTTATTTCTGCACCAAACATCATACCACCATAAGGCAGCAAATTGTTATCAATAGAATCCATAGGGGTCTTGCCACTGCGCAAATTGTTAATATGTTCAACCAATTTATCCCCAGTAGGCAAAGCAGACAATGCAGTTAAAACATCTTCTTCGTCAGATTCTTGCAGAAATACCTGGTTAACGGCTGCCCAACCGCCGGTTATTACGTGTTCTTGGCGATATAGATTCAATAACCGTTGTGCTGTAACGACAATATGTTGTTGCATATATTATCCCCCCTGGTGACAAGATTGCTATTGCATGACAATCATAACAATTTTGTGCATTACTTTTCCGGTAATCTTTTCTTCTGGATTAGATAAGTGACCATATAATTTGCCTTTGCTGTCTTGGCATACCAAAGCAATTTGGGCGACAATTGAACTGTCTTCGGTCAAAGTATCAAAATCATCTTCTAAAAATACTGCTAGATCACCAACGGATGGGGTTGTATTTGCATCGGCAAACACATAAGATTTTTCTGGTATAAATCCACCCAATCTTTTGGAATTTGGTATTACAGCATAAACGTCACAACAACCTTCCAAAGAGGCCGGTGCAACAATCATAGATTCATCAGATTTTTTGAATTTGATGCTTTTACCAGAAGGTGTTCCAAACACAGGAACCAATTTTTTACGTGCGTTGTCATACATCTGCGCCCCATACAATCCGCAACGACTATCTAAACTGGATGCAGGATTACAGGGTTCCAACACAGATTTTACACGTTCTTTGACTTTGTTAATTTGTTTGTTTAATTCACCAGATTTGTACAATCTGGTAATTTCATCAAACAGGCCGGACGTTGTGTACCCAAATGCCTTGGCTAAATCATCAATTTCGTTTTCGTATACTTCGCGTTGTCCAACTTCAACTTTGTGATACACAGACAAAGTCATGTTTGCATCCTTGGCGGCTTCTGCAATGGTTTTGTCTGCCAATTGACGAATTTTACGCAATCCGCTGCCGAATATTTTTAGACCGCTACCTTCGTTGTCTGTTAAACGACGTTTGATTTCGTTTTGCCATTTATCCGCATACGCATCGGTTTCATGAATGAATAAATCAGATAATTTGCATCCCAAAATAGAACATACGTTTAATAACTGTTTTTGATTCAGTCGGCGTACACCCTTTTCAATTTTGGATACAGCAGACAAAGATAAATTAGAACGTCTTGCCAATTCCGTCATTCGCATACCTTTGCCAATACGGATACTTCTGATGTTATTAGGAAATATAATTTCTTCTTGGGCCATAGCAAACTCCTTGAAATACGTTGTTTAAATGATAGTCAATTTTTATTATTTTATCAAGAAAAATAATTATATAAAATCGTCTGGGACATCACTGACATCAGGAACCGCAGAATTATCAGAATCTGACTGTGAAACAAATTGATTGTTGTGTTCTTCTGGTACAGGATGTAGTTCAAATTGGTTAAGATTGTCAAACAGATAATACTCACCAATGAAACTTAGATGCACAGTTTCTGGTTTTCCATGACGGTTTTTAGCAATGATAATATCCGCTTTGTTTTTTGAATTATCAAATCTTTTTTGCCAATTTTGCATAGCGTTTTCAGATGCGGTCCCTGATAATTTTTGGTCTGGTGCGCGGTCTTTAAGATAATATTCTTCGCGATAGGTAAACATAACAATATCCGCATCTTGTTCAATAGAACCAGATTCACGTAAATCTGATAACACAGGTCTTTTATCATCGCGTTGTTCAACACTGCGCGATAATTGGGACAAAGCAATCACAGGAACATCTAATTCTTTGGCCAAAATCTTTAATCCACGCGTAATTTCAGATAATTCTTGAACACGATTGTCGTTATGCTTTCCACCAGGTGAAGTCATTAACTGTAGATAATCAATAACAATCAAAGCAATTCCGCCAGATTGGCGTGCAATACGGCGTGCGCGTGTTTTTATCATGGCTACAGACATATTTGCGGTATCATCTATGATTAAAGGCAATTTTGACAAAGCACTAGCATACTGTGACATTTTCATAATTTCTTCGTCCGTCAAATTACCTTCGCGCATATTTGATGCAGGTACTTTGGACTGAGATGACAGTATGCGCTGAGCCAACTGTTGATGAGACATTTCTAAGCTAAAGAACATAACAGCACCACGATATTGATTATTAGCACGTCCGTTAAATATTGCATTTGCAGCATTGAATGCGATATTCATGGCCAGTGTCGTCTTACCCATACCAGGACGTCCAGCAATAATCAGCAAATCCGAATGATGCAATCCACTGATGGATTTATCTAATTCATCAAGGCCTGTGGTTAAACCTGATAATTTGCCGTCTGCTTTGTATGCGATTTCCGCTTCTGCCAAAGCACCTTTTAATGCATCTGCCAAAGATACAACATTGCGTTCTGATTTGCCAGTAGAAGCCAGATTGAACAATTGTTGTTCTGCTGTTTCTATCTGTGCATTGACAGTTTTATCCAGGTTTTCAGTATATGCATCATCTATCATGCTGTGTCCAAGATTGATTAAATCACGGCGCCTGGCGGAATCAAAAACGATTTGTGCATAATGTTCAACATTTACCACCGTTGAGCCAGCTGATGCCAATTTGGATAGATATTCAACACCACCGACACTGTCCAGGACACCTTGCTGTTCAAGATATTTTTTTATTGTGATGATATCAAACGGAATGCCGGATTCGAATTGGCGCAAAGCCAATTTATATATTTCTTGGTGTGCAGGATGTGAAAAATGTTCAGGCAATAAAAAATCTGATACAGATTCCAAAGCGCGATTGTTCATCAAAACCGCAGCCAAAATTGCTTGTTCGGCTTCTAGATTCATAGGTAAAGTTTTCGGAGTAAAGTCCATGTCTTTTAGATTAAACGAAAATTTAAATAATTCAATACCTTTTTTAATTGGTTATAAGCAATTAAAGATACCCATTATGGATAATGCTGGAAATCCGGCATGGCCAGAAATGTTTTCTTTGGAAAAAATACAAGAATTACAACAAATTGTTGGTCATAGACATTTTTCTGCGCAAATGATGTTAGAATACATCCCTGATGAAAAAGTTTGTTTAGATCCAGGTGCATTAACATTTTATGATGATGATTTGGATAATCGAACATGTCTGTTGGGACAACACAGAATTACAGGGTGTTGTACATATTGGGACCCTTCTTCTGGACGCAGCGCGTCAGACGGCAGTGTATGCGTATTGGTTTATCGTGATGATAAAAATCGAACTGCTTTTGTTCATGATATATTGTATATGGTTGTTTCTGATGATGATGTTCATCCTTTGGCAACACAATGTGAAAATGTTTTGTCATTTATGCAGAAACATAAACTGAACACAATAGGTATAGAAATAAACGGTATCGGCAATGCGTTACCGGAAATACTCAGAAATATCGCCACTGCACAGCATTTTTCAATACATATTTTACAAATTGCTAATCACACTAAAAAAGAAACAAGGATATTAAATGCAATAGAACCCATGTTGACCACGGGGCGCTTGTTCATGCGAAACACAATTAAACAATCCATGCTGTTATCTGAAATGTTATCTTGGATCCCAGTTGGTTCCAGAGAACACGATGATGGTTTGGATGCCTTGGCTGGTGCGTTGGCTATGCAGCCATCACCAATCAGACCTATGATAAACCATAATGGTTTAATCAAAGCAAATACAGAATTTAAAATATAATTAAACAAAAGGAAAAATAAATGCAAAAAAATCTTATGCAATTATATAAGCGCGCGTTAGATGAACGCAGTATCTGGTTGAACCGTTGGCAAACGGCAATGCGCTATACTATTCCGACCAATGATACGGATGTTGCAATGTTGTTTGATGCAACTGCAGCAGATGCCGTAGATAATTTGGCTGCTTCGATGTATTCATTGTTGACACCGCCAGAATCCTTGTGGATAAATTTGGTTCGTGAAAGTGATTTATCGCCGAATGCAGAAATTGCGACAGATATGTTGCGTGCGCATTTGAACGATTCTAATTTTTATACAACAATTCATCAATGTTATACAGATTTGGTTGTTTTAGGAACAGCATGTTTATTCATGGCAGAAAACCCAATTGGAGCAGATTCTGCATTTTCTTTCACGGCAATTCCAATGACAGATATTGCAATATTGCCAAATGCAGTTTTTCATACGACATCCATGCCTGCATGTGAGATAGCAGAAAAATATCCACATTTTACAATGCCCGAAAAATTGCGAGAATTGATTAAAAACAATCCAGAAACCCCAATTCGATTGGTTCAAGCATTGATAGGTAAAGATTTTACTGCTTGGCTGGATGTCGGCGGTGATATAGAAAATAATATTGTTTCCACAGGTGTTTTTGAAACAAATCCATATATAATATTTCGGTGGTCTGTAGTCAGTGGTGAATTATACGGACGCAGTCCAGTATTGCGCGCATTACCAGATATAAAAACAGCCAATAAAGTTGTCGAATTAGTATTAAAAAATGCGACAATAGCAGTCAGCGGTATCTGGCAGGCGGATGATGATGGGGTTATTAATTTATCTAATATCAATTTAACACCTGGAGCAATCATCCCCAAAGCAGTAGGCAGTTCTGGTTTAACACCGTTGTCAAGTGGTGCGGATTTCGATGTTTCTCAAATAGTACTGCGTGATTTGCGTGACAGAATCAGACATACGTTGCTGGCAGACAGATTGGGATTATTGTCTGACAAAGAAATGACAGCGACAGAAATATTAGCGCGCAATTCGGATATGGTTCGCATTTTAGGTGCCACGTACGGTCGTTTATTACATGAATTTATTCGTCCTATGTGTGAAAGAGGGCTTCAAATATTATCGCGGCGTGGTTTAATAGATAAAATATCTTTGCACAGCGATGCAGAATTAAAATATATTGCCCCAATTGCTCAAATGGCACGCGAAGAAATGTCTATCTAGGATTATAATCATGCAAGATATAGAAAAACAATATGTGCGAACTTTTGCTACGAATTGCGGCAAACAAGTGTTGGCTCACTTGCGTTCTTTGACCATAGAACGCATTGTTGGGCCAAATGTATCAAACGAAGATTTACGATGGTGGGCGGCGCAAAATGCGTTAATTCATCATATTGAAAATATGATTAAAAAAGGAAACAACCCAACATGAGAAAACAACAAACTTTAAACGGTCTAATAGATACTTTACGGGACAGTTGGTTTTTAATTGCCTTTGTATCTGGTGTTATTTATTGGGTTGCACGTCAAGATTCGTCTTTATCAGAATTGTCACGACAAAATGAACGAATAACAGCACTGGAAAATAGAACTACAATACTGGAATCAGGTATCGGACAATTACAATTAAAAATAGATGGAATCAAAGAAGATGTTACTTTGATAAAAAGTGCAGTGATTAAAAATTAAATGGCATTTTTTGCCCAATATATTTTATGACCACAAACAACAATAACATCAAATCTGGCATTGCCAGTCCAATGTTTGTTTATTAAATAGGTTTCTGCGGCGCGGCGTAATCTGACAGATTGTGCCGGGGTAATCGCGTCCCATGCAGCATCGGTTGTTTTACGAGATTTGACTTCTATAAAAACAATAGTATTTTTGTGTCGTGCAATAATATCTATTTCTGCACGATTGGTATTTTTGCCGGTTATATATCTGTTTTGTAAAATATGATAGCCGTGAAACCGCAGAAACCATCTTGCGATAAATTCAGAAAACAGACCAATTTGATAAGATGTTCGTTTAAAACGCATATGGCTTTGCCTGGAAATTATTTCGTGCTGCTTGGATGTTATTTGCAGAATCATTTGCATTTAATCCATTATCAGACAAAACCAATTGCCCATAATATGCTTTCATCATCGGGTCAAAAGCGTTTTCAGAAGAAATCCATTTGTCTTCATCTGAATTCGGGGTACCGTATTTATCCAAGACACCTTGCCAAAAAGATAATATTTTCTTTTCACGCTGATTTGCAAACTTTTCATTTGCACCTTCTATGGTATTAACATCATTATTATATACGATTTTCCATACAACATTATCAGTGGCATTGCTGGTAAAATACACATCAATGGTTTCGCCAGTAAATTGTCGTTCTAAATGTATCTCAGATACATACAACAGTCCACGGTTTCGTGCCAAAGAATAAATACATTTTTCCAGTTTTTCTGGTGTAAAAATCCTGTTTTGCCGACATTCATAATCCAGATTATATTTCCAATCTTTGTTTATAGTGTAAATAACGCTGTTGTTTCTGCGTGGGGCATATAAACCAGAACCATTGAAAAATAAATTGTTCACTTCATCATATGACATACCCAACATAATACCAGCAATATCAAACTGGCTAACATTTACAACACTGGCCCCAGAATTCAAAGATACTTTTTCAATATCCATACTTTCTGAATCGCCGCCGTCTTCGACAATTGCGAAATTATCAAAAGAAAATTCATCTTCTTCAGCATAAACCGTCCCACCAGAAAATATCACTGTACACATCAACAATAAAAACCAGATTTTCTTCATAATATTTTCCTTTGTTAAAATGCGACATCCGTTACTTCGAACATAAATAATCCTGCTGGGTCGCCACCTGTTTCAAGATATTTACGTACATTTATATTGGGATTGATACCTGGTAAAAATCGAACTTTTAAATTAATAATTCCAATATCGTCTATGACATCAGCATTCATTTTATTGGATTGGGTCCATGTACGCGTAAAATAGGGTACAGCAACCCATCCAGAATCTTTGATTGGTTGTATTTTGGATGTATCGACCCACACATTGCGGAACATCTTGCCTTTTGCCATAACATCTATGTTTTTTGCCTCTGTATTCAGCCAGTCAGTATAAACTTTGGATACAGACAAATCTTTGATAATTTGGGTTTGTTCTTTTGTCACAGTTCCAGGAATAACTTTGAAATATTCAGCAACATATTTTTGAATCAGTTTGTTCCTTAAACCGTCCGATTTTAAATCATTCAGATTTTGCAAAGGACCGACACGTGTATTTGGTCTGTTGCCAGTTTGAAAAATATAGGTTTCTATAACAGTTTGTTCATTTGCCCTGTATGTTAAAACAACGATGAACACAGTAGCCAATATGATTGCTAATAAACAGATTCCCATGAAAAACGATTTTAATTTGTTCATTTAATTTTATAACCCCGGTTTAACCACCATTCTGTACGCATTAAAATCCTTTACATAATATCCCAATGTTGCTGGATAACGACCTTTGTCATCATGCCCCAATTCTATGAAAGCCAACACATCAAATTTCTTATTCACAGATGATTCTAATTCCACATATGATTGCCATAAACCCGCTTTGCTGTTTTTATTTGTTGGTGGTGTAATCAGTTGAGATTTAACCATAATTGTTTCGGATGCCTGGTCAATGCGGTCGCGATATTCGGGCATAACATTGTTATAAAACTGTTGAAATAATTCTTGGGATGACACACAAAACAATGCGCAATTATAATTATGTGGGTTGTATTGATCAGTACTTTCACAATCAAAAGATTCACAGTTTCGCCATCTGGATTCGTTTATCGAATTATTTTTGTTAATGGAAAACCAATGTATAACATAATTTCTGACCAATGATTCTTGGATAATTCTGTCATGGCTGATTTTAAGGTTTTTTTCTGGATACGCAACCACCGTCCAGTCAGATGTCAAAGAATCAGAAGATATCAAAAACGGATAATTTCTTTTTGAATTGTTTAATAATAAAACCAACCCGCATGCAACAATAATACAAAAGAACACAACAGCAATCCATATAGAAACACTACGGGAAAAAGCGATGGTTTTTCCAGCAGGGAAAGTCGATGTGTCAAAATCGTTTGGGTAATTCAATTAATCCCCCCACAATTTGCCGAAAATTATGCTTGATAAACCAAAATACAAGCACAAGGACTTAATTTTAATTCATTATTGTCGTATCCGATTCCGACCGGTTCACGATCATAAATCTGACCACATCCAGCAATTCCAAGACCAACAATTGCCAATATGCAAATCACCAGAACTTTTTTCATGTTTCTTCTCCTTTCTTTTCTAAAGTATAAGAAAAATCTATCCCCCCAGTCAAGCCAAAACAATCAGAACTGTGTCGCAAAAGACAACAGAAACCGTTGTTCTTGGTCGTATTCGTTTATCTTTAATGGCCAACCCCATGAAAAATTCATTGGTCCCATAGGCGTATTCCAATAAATCCCCACACCCACAGATGTACGCCAATCGTCATCTATTATGTTTGGTTTACCATTAAATTCATATTCGCGTCTTGGCGGTTTGCCCAAAATACCATAATCAGCGAACACAAAACCTTTGATTTGATATTCGTCTGGAATAAATATCGGAAAGTTTAACTGTGTTGACCCATTTGCTTTCCATAACCCACCTAAAGAATAACTTCTGTAATACCAGTTTCTTGAACCAATACCAGCGACATCAAACCCACGCAAAGAATCACCACCCAAGAAATAACGATATACACGTGGAATATAATTATCTGATTCCAAAGATTGTATATAACCCAAATCCCAAGAAGTGCTTAATTGCCATCTGTCATCAAAGAATTTGACCATGGCGGTTATATCAGCATTATATCGCATAAACGTATTTGTTCCACCGAACCCGGTATAAGATGCCCCTAAATCCCCCACAATACCTGTATGAGTATTTTGTTGGAAATTAGTGTTAAGATTGTAATATCTTAGGTTCGTTCCCAACGTATATAAATCGGCTTTGTGCCACCCACCCAATTGTAAATCATAGTTTTGGTCAAATGTTGCTGATAAACGTACACTTTGTGTCCAATGATCTGTCAAACGCCAGCCCAAACGACCAGATATTGAAAAAGAATCCCTATCATATCCATAACCACCTAATTTAGAATATTTATATTGGGTATAAGAAACATCAAATCCACCAGATAATTCGCGATTAAACAAGAAAGGTTCTGTAAAACTGAATACTGCCTGACGTTGATATTGTGCAATAGAACCTTTGATTTGAACAATTTGTCCACGTCCCATAAAATTATTTTCTGTAATTCCTGCATCAACCATAAAACCGTTAATAGATGACCAACCAAATCCACCAGACAATTCACCAGTTGGTTGTTCTTCTATTTTTACATCTAAATTCATCATATTTGCATCAGCCAATCTAGTTGGCACCATTTGAACATTTTTGAAATAACGCGTTCTCATCAAGTTTTGTCGTGCAGTTTCAGTTGTTTGCAAAGAAAATGGATCGCCTTCACGCATAGGCATATGATGTTCAATAACATTATCAAAAGTACGTACATTGCCCAATAAATTAATATTGTTTATATAAATACGATGAGTTTTATTTATTTTAAAATCCAAATCCACAATTCTCGTGTCTTCATGTTTATTTGGAACAGCATCAACATTTATAAACGCATAACCATAATCTGCAATTGCGCCACGCAACGCATTTATAGATGCATCAATTTCATCTATGTTATAAATATCCTTTTTTGATACAGTCAAAATCTTTAATAGTTCTTTTGTTGGGACATCTTCAAACGGGTTGTCTATGCTAATTTCACCGATTTTATATTGATTACCTTCGTCAACGGTATATTTTACAGAATAATATTCACGAGTGGGGGTAAATTCACCTTTGGCATCTGTGATACGAAAATCCAAAAAACCATTTCGCATATAAAATTGATGTAATAACTGTTGATCGTATTTAATTCTGTCTTCATCGTAAACATCAAATTGTGTCATAAATCGCCACCACGCATGTTCACGAGATAATATTTCGCCGCGTAACGTTCTGGCACTGAATTTTTTATTATTTTCAAAATCTATGTCACGAATATAAGTCGGATGTCCTTCTGTTATTTCATAAACAACATTAACACGATTATTATCTAAATCTATTTTCTTTGGGTTGATTTTTGTTCCGAAAAAACCCTTGCGCTGGTACAACGTTAACATCCTTTGTACATCTGCACCGATTACAGATATATCATAAGAAGTACGTTCTTTGGTCTTTATTTCTTTTTTTAAATCATCAGTGTCAATTTCATCGTTTCCTTCTATGGTCACCATGTTAATAACAGGTGCTTCTATGACCGATATTTTCAACACATTACCATTTAATTGTGCATTTACATTTGAAAAATATCCACTGGATTGCAGTTTTTTTGCAACATTGTTAATTGTTTCAGAATTAACATTATCACCAATTTTAACATCAGATAAAATACGCACGGATTCAGCATCCATTCGTTGATTACCTTTTACGTCTATTCTGGAAACAACTGTGGCATTTGCAATATTACAGATGCCAATTAAAAATATTAAAAATAATAATTTATTTTTCTGCATTTTAATTCAACCTAAATACGCGCGCTATATCGTTCCACATAGTGAACAAAAATAACAACATGATTAAAATCCAACCACAAACGATTGTGATATCCATTGCTTTGCCGTCTAATTTACGATGAATAATTGCTTCTATGAACAATATCAGCAAATATCCGCCGTCTAATACAGGCAAAGGTAACAAGTTTATTATCCCCAGATTCACAGATAATAACGCAATAATAGCCATGAAAGCAAAGAAACCCATTTCCAACGCATGTCCAGAAACCTGTGCTATTGTAATGAAAGACCCTAATTGTTTTGAAGATCTTTCACCTGTGATAATTTGCTTTAATACAACCAACAGATTTTTTGATTGATAATATGTTTCGCGCAATCCTGAATACAATGCGTTAAAAAATGGTTTCGTGTGTGCTTCGGTTTTTTTGCTGCCATCTGCGATTAATCCCCAACGTGGGGCAGGTGATAATTGCACATTAATCAGTTTATTTTTACGTGCAATCATAACATTTGCATTGTGTTTAGAAGATATTTCTTTGGCGATAATTAATTCGCCCCAATTATCAATGTGTACGTTATTTATCTTCATAATAACATCGCCTGGTTTTATACCTGCATTAAATGCGATACTGTTTCGAACAACTTGTCCAATGACTGGTAATTGCAATGTGCGTGGACGAAACATGAAATCAGCCGAATACAGCAACCATGCCAGCATAAAATTCATGACCACCCCAGCAGCAATAATTATAAACTGTTTCCAGGCGGGTACAGACAGATAATGTCCCACTTTCTTGGCTGGGGGTAAATCTGCATATTTTTTGCGATGAAACATATCTTCTTGACCATAAATAGAAACATATCCACCCAGCGGTAAACAGCACAGTTTCCATACCGTACCATGTTTATCAGTCCATTTAAATAATGGATGACCAAATCCAATAGAAAACGCATCAACACGAACACCGGCCCATCGTGCAGCCATAAAATGACCTGCTTCGTGAATGAATACAACTATACCCAACACTACCAATAATGCAACAACAGGTAAAATTATATGCATGATTTTTTCATCTCCATCGTGTTTTTACTTTATAATAAACCAAATCAAAGGCAGAACATAAATCCAACCATCAAATCTGTCCAGTATTCCGCCATGTCCTGGTAATAAAGTACCAAAATCTTTGATTTCAAGTTTTCTTTTTATAAAACTGGCAGTCAAATCACCATATTGTGATAATAATGAAATACTGATACCGATGAAAATCGCATTTTGTACAAAGCCGCCAAACAATTTGTAATATAACAGCGACATCAAAGTGCCACAGATAATACCGCCAATTTGTCCGGCCCATGTTTTATGTGCTGATATTTTTTCCCATAATTTGTCGCCACCAAAAATCGAGCCAAACAACCAGCCACCAACATCAGCCCCAACAATTATCATCAACAACCACAACATCAATAATGGTCGACCTGCAACAGAATACACAGATATCAACATCAAAACCAATAAACAAACAAATACTGACACAGGCAAAACATTCTTTTGAACAATTTCACTTGGTGTATTTTTAATAGATTTTACCAATTCGTAAATACACCCCATTACAACAAATATTCCCAGCCATCTTATTGCATGGAAAGGTGCAACCGATAACAAAGGTATTCCATATTTTTCAAGTGATACAGCAACACAAACAATGGCAAGCATCACAGTCGCTGTTATAACACGCAAAGCAGTATTAGACATTTCAGATAATTTCATTTTTTATTCCCCAGATAATTTTTCTTTTTCCCGCCACCAAAACGTCTATCGCGTTTCGTGTATTCGTCTAAAATATGTTGCCATAATTTTTCAGATTTTACCAAATCGGGCCAATGTTCAGGTATGAATAATAATTCCGCATACGCAAGTTTCCACAGCAAGAAATTAGATATTCTGTGTTCGTTGCTGGTACGAACCACCAAATCAATCGGCAGTAAATCACCAGTATCTAAAAACGTTTCAAAAGTATCTTTATCTACATGATTACCAGTGTCAATTGCCGCATTAACTGCACGAACAATTTCATCTTGTCCGCCATAGTTTAATGCAAAAACAACTGTGCCACCTGTGTTTTCTGCGGACATCTTTTCCAGTTTATCGCACACATTAGCCAATTTTTTAGGCAATCTTTCGCGGGATCCAACGATACGATAGCGCAAATTTTTTTTGACCCCATTTTCCAGATTATTTTTCATTTCTGTATAAAATAAATCCATCAGAAAATCGACTTCTTCTTTTGATCTGGACCAATTTTCAGTAGAAAAAATAAAGAAAGTCATTGTTGAAACACCATGTGCAATAAACCAATCTACCATATTTGAATGGCTAGCAAGACCTGCTTGGTGTCCCATCAAAGGTGGTAAACCATGATTTTCGGCCCATCTGCGGTTGCCGTCACAAATGAAAGCAATATGGTTGGGTATTTTCACAGGTGTTGATTTTTCAGATGTTTTTTTCTTCAAAAAATGTAACATTTTTGAATCCTTGTTGGTTTCGTTATACAGACATAATGTCGGTTTCTTTTTGTTTGGCAATTGCATCAACTTCAGCACTACGACCATCAAAAACTTTTTGTAAATCTTCTTCGTACCTGTGTTGTTCGTCTTCTGAAATTTCTTTATCTGTACCAGCACGTTTGATTTTATTCATAGCGTCCTGGCGAATATTACGCATAGATATCTTTGCTTCTTCTGCATATTTACCAGATACTTTGGTTAATTCGCGGCGGCGTTCTTCTGTCAAAGGTGGCAAATTCAATCTAATTACACCACCAGCAGTCATAGGATTTAATCCCAAACCAGAATCACGAATCGCTTTTTCAACAGCGGGTGCATTAGAAACATCCCATACAGTGACAGACAAAGTTTGATTGTCTGGTGTAGATACTGTTGCAACTTGGTTCAAAGGCATTTCAGAACCGTACACCGGCACACGAACCCCGTCCAGCAAATGCACAGAAGCACGACCTGTGCGTAAACCTGCGTATTCGTTTTGTAATACTTCCAAAGTTTGGGCTGTTTTTTGTTCTACTTCGGCTTTTAATGAATTATAATCCATAGAAATCTCCTTGTTGTAATAGTGTTCAAAGAAAGATTAGCAAAATGATTTGACATTTGGCAAGAAGAAATATAAAATAAATCACACATATGATAGATTATCGGGGTTGTAGCTCAGTTGGTAGAGCACTTGCATGGCATGCAAGGGGTCGTCAGTTCGAATCTGATCAGCTCCACCATTAAAATTGTTGGCTCGCATAAATAAATGCGGGCTTATTTTTTGTTGTATTTCTGTACATCTTAGTAGGTTCTCATCTGACCCTTGCGCCTAAATAAAAAACGCACCTTTCGGTGTTTTTTTATTTATGGGGCGGGTGACCAGATTGATTTCGCTTTGCTCAATTCCCCTTGGCTCGTTCGCGTTGCTCACCGGCATACTATGATGCAATCAAAAGTGATTTTTACAAAACTTACGACCAGAGTGAGTTTTTAGATATATTTCAAAGTTTTTCGCTTTTTGCTCATCATCAAAAGCAATATAACTTTTAATTCTCCATGGTTTGTATTTATTGGTATGTATAGATTGTCCAGTATTATGTTCTTTTAATCTTTGTTTCAAATCGTTTGTGTAACCAACATAGAAAGTATCGGTATAATTAACTGATTGTAATATATAAACGTAGTACATTATTTGGCCCGTCTTTTTGTCTTGTTTTTTTATAAAAAAATGCGACCAAAAAGCCGCGGCATTCCGTTTTGCAACGCATCAAATCCGCTCGATCGCGGCTTTGCTGACGGCAAAGACGGATGGGGCGGGTGACCAGATTCGAACTGGCGACATTTGGTACCACAAACCAACGCTCTAACCAACTGAGCTACACCCGCCAAAAAAATGGCGCGCCCAGAAGGATTCGAACCCTCAACCTTCTGATCCGTAGTCAGATGCTCTATCCAATTGAGCCATGGGCGCAACGGTCTTATATTTTATACGGTTTTATTTATTTTGCAAGTAAAAACGAAAATATTTTGTGATAAAAAAACTTGAAACAAATAAATTAAATTATTACAATCTATATCCGAAAAAGGACAGAGGACAAAATAGGAATACAGGGAAAACCACAGACAATACCACGCGAAGAGAGAAAAAAAGGACCTAAACCCGTGAAAGCCGCAGAAACCTACACACACACAACTAAGGCGTTGCTGAGCTTTTTTGTGTTTGTCTTGGTACTATGTGATTTTGCGCGATGTGCGACAATCAGTGGTCCGGTTATAACATTAAATCATAATACAAATCCGTCTCAGGGTAATTGCCCAAATAATTCGTATGTAATAACATTATCAGACACTGCGTATAATAATATGTTATTTGTGCATGGAATGAATGTTTGTCCCAGCGGTTATTCTAGAATAAAATTGAATGGCGTGACAATTGGCACTGCTACGACAACATTTACACACAATACAACATCTTCTGGTACATGCAGAAACGGGTATAAACAAATACCATTATTGGTGAACACGACATTTAGTAAATATTACAACAAAAATTGTGTAGACGGCACTGCGTATACGTATCGTCCTGATAATCCGCCTGAAATAGTGCCTGCATATGATGGTGTAATCTTTGGTACACAAATACAAACATGTGAAAACGGATATTTAAATAATGGTACGTGTGTTTCGTATCAACAGGGAAATTGTCCAGATAATTATCAGGGCATGGCAATAAATGCAAATACGATTATCGCATTAAATAACGGCAATTGCAACAGCGGATACACAAAAATAGAAATAGAAAGTCCGTGTCAGGGTGCAGCAACGACATCATCGACATGTATGAAGTTGTGCGAATCGGGTTATGCATATACCGCGAATGGGACATGTGAAAATATTCAATGTCCATATGGTGGTGGTGTATTTGAATCTGGGGTTGGGCGCAATTATCAGATGTATTCCGGTAAACAAACAACCCCGACAATAACGGCCAGGGTCGGTTCAGGTAAATGCTATATCAATTTGGCACCAGGTGCTGCAACTGGCAACGCAATAAATATACGAATGAACGGTACAACATATCATTTAACAGATTAAGCAAAGGAGAACTAATGAAAAAACTTATAATAACATTATTTGTATGCGTTGTATACGGCATGCCAACTTATGGTGCAAATGTATGTGCAAAAACTGGTACGTATATCGGGGTGTTAAAAAAGGATGTCAATGGTACAGTTTCTGCGACAGATATGACAACCAAATCATGGAAAATATTATTTGATTATGACGGGGACAATGTTAACGAAAAAATGATAACAGGTCTGGCATCGTGCAATGGTATAACAGGGACATTTGGGATTTCTGTTACCAATTTATACACAGATGCATCAGATGTTGGTACATATTGCTGGTGCAAAATGGAACCTGTTATTACGTATTATACAGCAGAAAACAAACGACCGACCGGAATAACATCATATTGGACATTTTTACAGACGTTTAACAGCGAAACTAATTGCGCCAGTGATTGTACATCCGAATGTGCAGATGCTGTTGCCAACAATACAAGTGATTTTCGTTATAAATTATTTGAAGCAATCTGGTAAATTACGGGGGAATGAAATGAATAAATATATAAATAAAATAATATTTGTGACATTATTAATAATTGCAATTTATCCGGCATACAGTGCGGTTGATATGTGCGTGGCAGATAATTCAACGGCAATTGTATTGGACCCATCGATTGGTGGATCAAATTATAGCAGTAACTCTACCACAGCAACATGGTGGACAGTCTTTAATTATGGAACAATTGTGGGTGTATATGCGTGTCTAAGCAGCAAGCAAAACCTGAGCCAATACAATGTGTATAGCGCAAATAATGGTGTTTTGGTGGATAACAACGTAACAGTTACTGGCGGTGAACAAAATGGTCAACACTGTTGGTGTAAAATAACACACCCGGTGGCTTCGCTTTGGGGGTTCAACAGCTCGGGCAGTTCGTTGTCGGACTGCGTTTCGCATTGCGCGAATAACTGTGGCAACACCGTCCGGAGCTACGCGGCTTTCCGTTCTGCGTTGTTTGGTTCGGTCGCGTATTGATGTCCGTTGGGGCGATATCACGTGTGGCGAAAGGGGCGAATGGACGTTTACGCGCAGCGCGTAGCACGTAGAACGACCCCCCTTTGGGGGGTGCGGCATAAGCCGCGGGGGGAAAAGACCCACCCATGGTGGGAATTCTATTTAGTTTTTGTTGTACCCGTATGACGGTCAATACGGTAAATACAACAAAAAGGGTTGCACACCGTAACGGTTGTGCGTCATGACCCATTTGTGGGGTTACTTTTTGTTCGGTGGCTTCGCTTTGGGGGTTCAACAACTCGAACAGTTCGTTGTCGGACTGCGTTTCGAATTGCGCGAATAACTGTGGCAACAACGTCCAGAACAACGCGACTTTCCGTTCTGCGTTGTTTGGTTCGGTCGCTCCTTGGGTAAGGTAATAACTTTGCCACCTAAGACAAAGTTTGGCTAACCTGCAGGACAAAGCGTTGAAACGCTTTTCAGATGTCCGTATCAAGATATCTGTTTTATAATGCCTTGCACATCAAAGGCGGGGTGTGTAACCTGTCCTGACCAGACGAATACAATGCGCAGGGGATATCTGGACTAGTAATTTGGTGTGTATCGTGATGAACGTCCTGGATATCCAATTTTAACAATTTTGAACAAAGGACAATATCAATGACATTGGATGAAATTAAAAATTTAAACAAAGACAAATGTCCAAAATTTTCTTCTTTTATGAAAAATCAACTGCCTATGCCCGGAATAAAGAAACATCTTGATGAAATTCTGAACCGGGAAATCACAGTGGTTGATTATAGATTACGCAAATCTGTACAAAAAAGTGGGACTGAATGTTTACAAATGCAATTTATCATGGATAACGAAGTATGTGTATTATTTACTGGCAGTTGCGTTTTAATCAATCAAATTCAAGAAGCAAAAAATAATATACCATTTGCAGGAACAATTGTCAAAATTGACAGGTATTATTCGTTTTCTTAAAATAACAAATATAGAAAAATGAAAACTTATAAACATTTATGGGAACAATTTATTTCCAAAGAAAATTTCGATTTAGCTGCTAGAAAAGCAATCAAAAGCAAAAAATCAAAGAAAGAAGTTCAAATATTTTTGGCACACAGCAAAGAATATCTTGATAAATTAAGAAACGATTTAATTATTGGAAAATACAAAACTTCCCAATATAAAACTTTTACTATATATGAACCTAAAGAGAGATTGATTTATAAATTGCCGTTATACCCGGATCACATAGTGCATCATGCGTTAATCAATATTTTGGGGCCAATTTGGCAAAAATCTTTCATTCATGATTCTTATGCGTGCATTCCAGGACGCGGATTGCATGCGGCATCACAAAAGATGATGCATTTTATGCGTCGTAATGAATATGTACTGCAATGTGATATTCGCAAATTTTACCCCAGTATAAATCATGAGATTATTATGAATATTTTAAAACGTAAAATTCATGATAATCGTATATTAAAGATATTAAATGAAATAATCTGGTCTGTGGGTGGACAAACAAATCTGCCGATTGGTAATTTAACCAGTCAGTGGTTGGGAAATGTTTATCTGAATGAATTAGACAATTTTATCAAACAAGATTTACATTGTCGTGATTATATCAGGTATTGTGATGATTTTTGTGTGTTTGATAACGACAAACATAAATTACATTTTTGGGCTAAATGTATATGTGTATTTCTGAAACAAAATATGAAAATGAATTTATCTAGATGTAATATTCATAAAACAACAGACGGGGTTTGTTTTATAGGTTATCGGCATTTTAAGCATTTTATTTTAATAAAACAAAGCACTGCATATAAATTAAGTAAACGCATAACAAATATCATAGAAAACAAACATTTTAATCCAAAATCCATCGGACAAATGGCTGCGGCATACGGTTGGACAAAATGGTGTTGCAGTTATAATTTCAGAAACAAAATAAAAATATTCAAATAATTCTTGGGGAATATTTATTTCGTCTTTTGCAGGGCGGCTTGCTTAAACATATTAAAATGTTTACGGCACAGGGATTTATACTGTGATGCTCCAACTTCAATTTGTGGCCCATTTATAACCAATGTGCCATTTGCATTAAATCTAGCATTATGCGATGCGCGATTTGGGCAACCTGGATGTTGACATACAGTTTTTATTTCTTCTGTTGATGCATCTACTTCCAGTAATCTTTGTGATGCAGGGAACAAATGTTCGTTGCTGTCCGTTTTCAAACCATAACATATAACAGTAATTTTTGGGTTGTAATCCACAATTTCCACCAATCTGTCAATATCAGCAGCAGAAAAGAATTGTACTTCGTCAATCAGCACAAATTGTGTGTCAGTTTTTGGTGTAAAGTTTTGCAAATCTTTTAATGCAACACATGGTTCTTTTAAACCAACCCTGGATACGACATAATTAATTGCATCACGATTATCAGTCAAAGGTTTAATAACTTCATATTTGCACCCCGTTTGTTTGTATTGATATGCTTGCATGCATAATTGTGCAGATTTTGAAGCCGCCATAGCCCCATAAACAAAATGTAACTAGCCATATTTAATCCTTTTTATTACGTTATTCGCCATAATACAGCACAGAATTATCAAATGCTGTGTAATTGGTATTGTTGTATTTAATATGCAGTTTTTTATCGCTGTCCAGTGTCATCACATTGTTTTCATTGCTTAAATTGGCATAGTATTTTTCGTTACCAATCTTGATGACCAACACAGGCCCATCAACAGGTCTTTCTTGATGCATATACATGATTCCGCCGCCAACATGTAAAATACGTCCGCAATCCCCCAGTTTTTTGGAACCAGCCGGTGATTTAAGATTATCTGGGCATGTTTCTATACCCTGGGTCATGGTTTCGCTGTATTCAAATCCTGTATTTGGTGCATCGGGACCAGGGCAGAAACTGTTTGCTGGACAAGGTTGGGCGGTTTCGCTTTCTTTTGGAACATATTGTCCAGCACCGCAAGAAATCACATTTCGGCGCCAACGTGCAATATATTGAACTGTTCCAGATGTAATATTACCAATCGAATCACCAAAACAATTGGCGGTTGATGCATCTGGTGCAATGGCGGCACCGTCCGCAAACGCATTTGTTGCGAACATGCTGCATACCAATAAAAATGTCATCAACCACCGTTTCATTGTTATGTTTATCCTATTTTATTATGGTAATGTTGTGATTTCTTCAACGTCCCAACCATCAAATGTATAACCTTTTTTGGTCGGTACAGTTGGAACATTAAATGTTGTACCATAATTGCAAGTTGCAGGGGCTGTCGGATTTGCCGAACCACCATCTGTATTCCAGCTTAATGTAATGGTATTAGGTGTTTCGCAACCCGTTGCGGTACCAGTTGCAGCCGCTGCACCCCCAGTAAATTGAAATTCATCTTCTCCATTATGATTATATCCAGCGTCACAAGTCACAGTATATTGACACGCATTACCTACAATAGTTGCAGTACTTAAATGACTATGTTCGCCGTCTGTATAGGCACAATCTTGGTAATTTGCATACAGTGTGATGGCATTTGATGTTGTATTGTTATCATCAAATGTCGTCGTGTTAGATGGCAATACACCAGATGCCGGTATGTTAAGATTTTGGTCGGTACTTGAAAAATATCCAGTAAACACCGCGCCAGATTTGGTCGGTATTGTGACATTGGTAATCTCATTACCGGTTGTTGCGGAACTATTTGAATACCATCCAGTATTATACTTTTCATATATCGTTCCTGAACCGCCAGAACCGCCATTTGTCGAATCGTCTAGTGTGATAGTATATATTTTTGGTTCCCACAATGCCTTTAGATATACAGTGGCACCATCATCAGATGTCAATAATACCCCATCATTACAACCGGCGGTTGTATCATTTGCACCAATATTTGCAATATTATCACCCGGTGTTGGGTCATCAGCGAATGCCGAACCAACGGTCAATGCAATAATGCTGGTTAATAACAGTGTTCTTTTCATTTTTTCATCCTTTCGTTTTTCCTTTTGTTATTATTGTTTATCTTCGATAATTCCACGACCGGGTTCATTCACCACATCCCATCCCACAAAATTATAGCCATTTTTCGATACTGTCTGGACAGGGTTAATCGTCCCACCGTATTGGCACGATGGCGCACCATTCGTTCCAGTTATTCCATTATCATTATTCCAGTCCAAATAAATCGTATTAACATCCCATGTTGCTGTACACTGTGCATCAACCGCGACATTATAAGTCGTATTGTTTGTCAAGCCCGTATTTGGTGCGCCATCCGTACCATCAAGATATTTGCATGCCCATCCAGTGAAATGATGACCGGTCTTGGAACAGTTCGCACCATCAGTATTTGCAACTGTGAATGTTGTTCCGAATGTTTGAGTTATGCTTTGTGGTGGTGTACCTGTGGCGCCCGTACCGCAATCATAAATAACATTGTAATTGACCGCACCCCACTTAGAATAAAACCATTTTGCACCCGTTGAACCCGCTGCAATCGCGATAATGGTCGCAGGATTGGTCTGTGGTTGAACGTAATTAGTATCTGTAATGGTACAAGAATCACCACCGGTTTGTTGTACACTATCATACCTGCACCAACCAGCAAATCCATACCCGTCTTTGATTGGGTTATTCAATTGAACATTATCAGCAGCCGTATATGTTGGCGGATTTGTCACCCCAACTGGCAGATTTTGACCATCAGAATCATATGTAATCGGATAATCTATTGCGTTACAATTCGCATTAACAACGGCAACATTGGCATTACCGGTTACGCTAAAGTTCGTTGCACCACCCGATGTACCATCTTGACTGTACCCAGAATTACATGTAACGGCACAAGTGACTTTGTTAGTGTCATAACTGATAGTCGGAACACCTGTTCCATTTGTCACATTACATGTCGCCAATTCACACTGTGGGTTATATGTTCCACCCCCAGATGTCATTAAATATCCACTGTCACAACTGGTGATGTAATAACAGGAACTCTGAATATCGTCATTTATACAATCTAGATTGCAACTGCTATGTTCACTGCCTGCACAACTCTTTATCCACCTGGCATAAAGAGTTGTGTTGGTTGAAAATAATGTTTCTCTATTGGTTAAATCCCCGGTATTTGGTATAGACACAAACTCATTTGACATCGTGAAATGTCCGGAACCATCATTTTCAAACCCAGAATAATAATATCCTTTAAAATTGTAACCAGAACGTTCCGGTGGTGTTATGCTGGTGATTGCCGTCCCAGTAAGGGATGGATTATCATAAAACCCAACACCATAATGTTCGTATATTGGTCCATTTGTTCCACCGGTTCCGTTGTATTTATTCAATGTAATCGTGTATACAATTGGTTCCCAATCTGCATAAAGATACAGGATACCATTTTGCAAATCGCTTGAATTAAATAATGTCGCATTGGCATTTGCCGGACCATATGGACTGGTCGAATTTGCTGCGCTGGTCGTTATATTTGTACTGCTACAGTTTGTGGGACCAGATTCATTATATGTACATTTTTTCCAACCATTAAGGTTATAACCAGTCCTTTGTATGTTTGGGGTTGTAGTAATATAAAAATTATTGTTTGTTCTATAGCACCAATATGTGTCGGAACCAGCACCCGCCTGTGTTGCAGCACAAGTTTGCGCATAAACACTGGCATCTTCCCGATAAAACACAGAAACATTTTTATATTCAAATGAATTACCACCAAATGTGACGTTATCAGCATTTGCTTGAAAACTCACAGATGCATGACATTGCGATTTTGACGAAGCGCCTTTGACGCAGGGTGTCGAATCATCGTCTGGTGTTTGATGTCCATAACAAGAATATGTACGTGGAAACTTGCCAGATGTTTCAGTTGAACAAGAGTTTATTCCTTGGTCTGATGTAGATTGTGCAAAAGACCCACCTTCGCAGTAAGAATGTTGTGGACAAACTGCGCATGTTGAACTGTTCGCTGGTAAATAAGTTCCTGCTTCACACGTTATAGGAAAGAAACAATCGCCACCATTTGGAAAATATACTGACTCGCCATCTCTGATATAAACAAGTCCATTTGAACCAGTACCGGCCTTAGGATTTGTTGCATATCCATTACACCACATTTGTCTGTTAGTCATATTAAAAGCGCTACCACATGTTGTTCGTGCTTTGGCAGCTACCGCTGCTTTGAATGAATCTGATAAAGCGGGGGTCGTTGAACCATCATTCCCAGGCCATACTATGCGTGCAAAAGGCGTGGTATCGTTTTCTGAACATTTAAAAGATATTTCATAACCCCACATTCGTTGATCAACAGTAGACGTTTTATTATAAAAATACTGAAAACCAGGGTTGTCTGTCAAAGTCCCTATCAAGCTGCTAACACCACCTACGGGAAAAGTACTAATTATTGATTTGTTATCATTAGAATTTAATAAATCAACAAGAGATGCACCCGTTTTTGTTACCCAAAAAGTATTTCCATAAGCACTTCCTGCTGATTTTTGTGCTTCAATCAATCCTGCTCTTTTTCGACAAGCCAAAATTGATTTGCTAGATGTTGTTGTGGGAAGCGCGCTGACTCTACACACCATATAAACACGGTTCTGATTTGGATAACTTAAATCAGGTGCCAACCAAAATGTGTCTGTATACCAGTTACTATCTAGCCCCTGAACAGCCAGAGATGGGGTACAATACAATGTGATATTACTATTAACATTGACGGTCCAACCTTCCTTTATAACACGACCAGAAAAGCTTGAATTTTCAGTATCTGAACCAATTGGCATATCAGATATTTGTTGTTCAATACATGTCCAATAAGCAAGTTCTTGACCAATGGCGCATTTACTTGCAACGGTAGGAAATGTTTCTCCAGATGCCGTCGTAAAAGAACCAACAGCCCCACCAGGACATTGATAAGTGACATTAAGATCGTAAGCCCAACCAGTAACAGATAGAAACAACCCCACCAACGTGGCAGATAACGTTTTTAATAATCCATTAAATATTGCGAAAAACTGGCTCTTTTTCACGAATATCCCTTTCCTTGAATCTAATCATAGAACAAAATCATAAATATGGTCAAGTTATAAATATTATTTTTGATTTTGTTTGAAACAAAAAAATGATACAATACGACATATGAATAAAAGTTATTTGTTTTTTTTAATAAATATGGTTGTCATATCAAACTGTTGGGGCGACAGTTTGTTAAAACCAACGTATTTTCCAACAACTTTTAATGATTTGTCTTTTACTGAACGGGTGGCTGTTATCAAAGAAGGTTATGAACCGTACGAATCGGAATTTGATGCTGATGGTCGTTGTGTTAAAAATTGCGCTTATACCGGAATTACCCTTAAACAAGAACAGGAACGTAGTATAGTTGAGACACAAAATGCGTTGGCTGAATCTATAAAATATGAACAAGAACAACAGACACAAAAATTATCTGTTGATGTAAGCAATATTGTATCTGCGACAGGTTGTGCAAATAGAAATCCTAATATTAAATCAGGGTCTGGCGTACCATGGGGTGAACCAGTTATTGGTATGCCACGAATATCTTCACCATATGATTTAAATCGCGTTCATCCAATTACCGGTAAAAATAAACCACATTACGGCATTGATTATGCTGTGGGTATGGGAACTATGGTGTACAGCCCAGCCAGTGGCCGTGTAGTGCGTGTCTGGAACGATAAATCTGGTTGTGGATACGGTGTAAAAATAAGGCACGATGATGGTACCTATGCTGTGTATTGTCATCTTAGTGATGAAATACTGGTATCCGAAGGTGACAATGTATCAGCGGGATGTGGCATCGCTAAATCGGGTAATTCAGGTGGCTCAACAGGTCCGCATTTACATTACGGTTTAAAAAATAAAAATGATAATTTTATCAATCCAGCCAGTTATACTGGGCGTGGTTATTAATTTGATTTTTTTGTTTTGTGAAATCTAACAGAAAAACTGCCGTTGTTTAATGGTGTAAAAGAAATAATTCTGTGGGAAATAATACTGTCGGTTGCCCATTGTTGAAATTTTTGTTTTAATATTCCGCTGGCGCCCGTAATGACAGTTGCGGAACGTGTTTCGGAATCGGCAACCTGTACCAGCATATCCCATGCTTCTTGTTCTGTGTGATTATGAAAATCAATTGTAATATGTTCTGGGATTGTTGCGCTGGGTTTTGGAATTCGTGTTGATAAATGCAAAGATTTTCGCACCGATTTTTTTGTTTCTTTGTCATCGGGCTGAAAATCTTCGCCAATCATCTTTGCTATATCAGAATCATTTAATTGTTTCATTTTATTCAGCCAGTGCGCCAACAGACATGGTTATACGACGAATACCAGAACTTATCGATTTTTCTTTGTTTATACGCGCGCGCATAATTTCGCCTGTATGATAAACATGTGTTCCACCGCATAATTCACAAGACACATCACCTGCAGTTATCACACGAACTCTGTCGCCATATTTTTCACCAAATAACGCCATCGCACCGCGTTTTTTTGCTGATTCTATGTCCATTTCTTCGTGTGCAACTGGTAAATCTTCGGATATCCATTGGTTAACCAAATCTTCAACAGCTTGTTTTTCTTCTGCGGTCATTGCGCGACCGAAAGAAAAATCAAAACGCACAGAATCTGGTGAAACCTTAGACCCACGTTGTTCAACATCTTCGTTCAAAACATGACGCAGTGCCGCCTGTAATAAATGGGTTGCGGTATGCGCGCGTGCAATTTGTTGGCGATTTGCTTGATTTATTTCAGGCATAATTTTATCACCAACTTTGATTGATGCAGTTAAAACACCTTTTTGAATGACTAATCCGTTAACGCGATTCGTTTCGGTGACGTTCATAACAACTTTGTCATCAATTTTAAATACACCCATATCACCAACCTGACCACCTTGTGTCCCATAAAAAGGTGTGTGGTCTAAAACAATTTCAACCTCATCATTTTCGTTTGCAGATTTTACAAATTGTTCATTATGTAATATTGCTAATACAGTTGCTGTTTTATCTGTCTTAGTTTCATATTTTTCAACATCCACAGTATCCGGTAAATCATTTTGAGATTCCCATAATAATTTAGTTCCGCGTGTGTCTGCGCGTGAACGTTCTTTCTGTTCAGTCATGCATTTTTCAAATCCATTTACATCAATATCTATTTTTTTATCACGCAAAATCATTTGTGTTAAATCCAGTGGAAAACCGTATGTGTCAAACAATTTAAACGCTACGTCACCAGGTAAAACACCATTGTTTACTTTTGGTAATTCAGATTCCAATAATTTCATACCGTTTTGCAACATGTCCGTGAAAGAGTTTTCTTCGTTGCGAATAATTTCAACGACACGTTGCTGCTGAGTTTTTAATTCTGGATATGCATCGCCCATTTCAGTAACCAAAGCAGGGTACAATTCAGAAAGTAATGCACCGCGATGTCCCAATATTTGACCATGACGCATGGCACGTCTTAGAATACGGCGAATTACATAACCACGGTCAGCATTGCTTGGAATTACACCATCAGCGATTGCAAAACCAACAGCACGCAAATGATCTGTAATAATTTTGAAACTTGGTTTGTTTTCGTCTGTTTCTTTGACACCAGTTAAATCGGAAACTGCACGTTTTAGATTTACAAATAAATCAGTGTCATAGTTATCAAGTTTGTTTTGTAAAACAGCCGCCCATCTTTCAAGACCAGCACCAGTATCTATGTTTTTCTTTGGCAAAGGAGTTAAATTTCCGTTCGCATCGCGGTCGTAAGTCATAAATACATTGTTCCACAATTCAATGAAGCGCCCGCCATCTTCGTCAGGACTACCTGGTAACCCACCAGGAACATCTGGACCAAAATCGTAATGTATTTCTGTACATGGACCACATGGACCCGTGTCACCAATTGCCCACCAGTTATCTTTGTCGCCCAGACGAATGGCATCTTTGCCAGTTAACTTTTTCCAAATTTCTGTTGCTTCATCATCACTGTAATGTGTTGTCACAACCAATCTATTTGGATCCAGACCAATAACTTTTGTTAAAACTTCCCATGACATAGCAATGGTTTCTTCTTTGAAATAATCCCCAAAGGACCAGTTAC
>JAFRSF010000023.1 GCA_017427715.1 Alphaproteobacteria bacterium
ACACACAACTAAGGCGTTGCCTAGCATTTTTGTTTTCTGCATTCTCGTTCATATCATCCGCATTTAGCGCTACATTACCAAGTGGGTATACACGATTGGAGTATATTGAAAGTAGTGGAACTCAATATATTGATACGGGGATTTATGCTGATAAAAATACAGAAATAGAATTGGTTGTCAAAACAAACGGTCCCGGACCGCAATATATGTTTGGAATATCAGGAACAAATGCTATGTTGTATCGGGTTAGTCAAGTATATCTTAACAATAATTTATCGTTTAATTTTGGCCCAGATGTTATAAACAGTTCTGTTGTTGGTTATGATGATTTTCATAAAATAGTGGTTAAAGACCAGTCATTTTATGTTGATGATGAACTGATAGGGAGTTTTGAAACAGTAAATAATTTTACGCAAACGAATACAGCATATTTATTTGATGCACAGGATGCTGCTTGGTCTGATACTGGTTCGAAAATAAAATATCTAAAAATATGGCAATCAGGAACATTGGTACGTGATTATATACCCACAATAAATCCAAATGGGGTGGTTGGTATGTATGATGTTGTGTCTGGTAATTTTTTTGCAAATGCGGACACCCGTTATACCCAGTTGGAGTATTTAAAATCAACTGGCACCCAATACATAGAAGATACAAGTTTTCAAACAATTAATACTGGTGCGATTGAAATAAAAACTAAAGATTTACAAACACATGCTCGATTTGCGGGTTGGGGTAGTGATAATTATCTTTATACAGCAGTTGCACTGGCAACACCAAATGATGTAATTAATTATTTCCCTTTCAATTATGCTAATAGTTGGGATGATAATAATCCTAATCCTGTTAATATTGTTAACGAAAATAAAATAAGGTTTGAGTTTAAACCAGGATTGCAAAAATTGTATGTGAATGATGTGTTTAATCGTCAGGCCCAAAAAACAGGTACCATTTCATCGTATCCATTCAGAATGTTTAAAGTATCACTTAATACATCGGTTTTAAATGGTTCAAGTACTATTTATTACTGCAAGGTTTTTAATGGCGTTGAGGCATTGACCAGACATTATATACCTGTTCGTCGTGATTCTGATGGTTCATTGGGTATGTATGAAACAACAACCCGAGCGTTTTTACAAAATATTGGTACAGGAAATTTTATTGCAGGTTCAGATATGGATACTTTCCTCAATGATTTTATCGCTGGTCCTGTGTTTGATACATGTACATACACAATGATGTTGGGCACGTCGGTGTGTTTATCAGAAACCAAACCGACAGGTTCATATTTGCCAATCAGATATAATAACAATAAATATTATCTAAATCTGTCTGTGGAAAGTGATGAAACAAATCCGAAACCAATAACAAGTGAATCGAATAATGCATTAAGAATAATTACAAATACTGCTACATATAATGCCCACGATGCATCCGTATCGGAATAGGTGGTAACAGGTTATTAAAACCAACCTTTCTTTTCAGATTTTTTGCCAGCAAATTCGCTTAACGCTTTTTTCTGTTTTTCGGTCAATTTCTTTGGAATTGTAATTCCAATTTCTATGTATAAATCACCAAAGCCACCACGTCCATTTGGCATACCATGTGAACGGATTCTTAAACGTTCGCCAACCTGGGTTCCAGATGGTATTTTTACAGATAATTGTTTATCGTCTATGGTTTTGATTTCTATTTCATCTCCCATTGCCAATGTTACAAAATCTAAATCTAAACGCATTAATAAATCATCACCAAAACGTTCAAATGTTTTGTTTGGTTTAATTCTTATATCTAGGTAAAAGTCACCAGCACGACCACCATTTGGACCCGCTTCGCCCATGCCAGCTAATCTTAAACGTGCACCGTCTTGAACCCCAGCAGGTATTTTTACATCCAATGTGCGCTGTTTGTTTACTGTGCCGGTACCACCACATTCAGAACATTTTTTAGATATTTTACGTCCCAATCCGTTACAATCTGGACATGGGGTTTCCATTGCAAAAAATCCCTGACGTGTGTGAACATATCCAGAACCACCACATGTAGAACAGGTCGGAGCAGGTTTGCCATCTGCTGTTCCGTTGCCGTTACACTTATCGCATTTTACTGCGCTGGAAAATTTGATTGTGTGTGTTGTGCCAAAAAAAGCATCTTTTAAATCAATCACAACTTCGTCTAATAAATCACGTCCGGTCTGTTGTTGTTGACGTCCGTTACGTCCCGATTCGCCAAATCCGCCGCCAAATCCAAAACCACGCATTGCTTCGCGTAAAATATCTTCCATACCACCCATGCCTTCGCCACCCATATTAAAGTGGAAAGCACCGTTACCAAACGGATTACCACCAAAGCCAGCGCCAGCGCTGGCACCATTACCGCCTGCAAATGCAGCGTCACCGAAACGGTCATATGCCGCACGTTTTTGTGGGTCTTTTAAAATATCAAAAGCATTATTGACTTCTTTAAACTTTTCTTCGGCGGTTTTGTCGCCTGGGTTTTTATCCGGGTGATATTTCATGACCAGTTTATGATATGCTTTCTTTATATCAGCATCACTAGCATCTTTTGCAATACCCAATATTTCATACGGATTTTTGTTCATTTTTGTACCTGTTTAAATCTTGTGTATAAGATATATAAGTCAATTATAGTAAAAATCAAGTAGATAAAAACACTATTTTTTTTGCCGATTATAGTGTAAATAAAAATACTTTTGCTTGCACAAAACTGTAAAATGTTCTAATAATGTTATGACAAAAACGGGAAAAATAATGAACAAATATGATGCGTCTGATATCCAAGTACTAGAAGGATTAGAACCTGTACGGTTGCGTCCGGGTATGTACATTGGTGGAACTGATGAAAAAGCGTGGCACCATTTGCCTGTAGAAATCATGGATAATTCCATTGATGAAGCAGTGGCTGGATTTGCAAAAAAAATAATTGTTAATTTAATCGATTCCAAGACGATTGAAATTACAGATGACGGACGTGGGATACCTGTGGATGAACACCCAAAATATCCTGGAAAATCCGCATTGGAAGTTATTTTGACAACGTTGCATTCGGGCGGTAAGTTTAACAATAATGTTTATAAAACCAGTGGTGGTTTGCATGGTGTGGGCAGCGCGGTTGTTAATGCTTTGTCATCCGAAATGATTGTGACCATTTACAGGGATGGTTATGAATGGCATCAGACGTTTTCACGTGGAAAAACGACTTCGCCAATTCAACGTGGTAATGAAACAAAATCACATGGAACAAAAATCAGATTTACTTTGGATGATGAAATATTTGGGGAAAATGCTGTATTTAAACCGGTCAAGATTTATCGTATGGCACGTGCAAAATCTTTCTTGTCGCGTGGGGTTAAAATAGAATGGCATTGTAATCCTGCTTTGTTGACAGAAGATATGAATATTCCTGCTGACCAGGTTTTATATTATCCAAACGGTGTGGCAGATTTTGTTGCAGAAAAAACAGATTCTAAACCACGTGTTTTACCAAAAATATTCAGTGGTTCCGTAGATTTTCCTGATGACAGTGGTCGTGTAGAATGGGCTTTGACTGTGTTGACAGATGAAAATGGTGCTGCGTCTGATGATGGATTTTTTGCATCGTATTGTAATACGATTGCAACGATTGATGGTGGTACACACGAAGCAGGATTTAAAGCGGCTATTACCAAAGGATTAAAGGCATATGGTGAAAAAGTAAATAATAAATCTGCTGCGACTATTATTAGTGAAGATGTGTTCGATTCGGTTGCTGCGATTGTTTCTGTATTTTATAAAACACCACAGTTTTTGGGACAGACAAAAGAGAAATTATCTAATCCAGAAATTGCAAGGTATACAGAAAATGCGTTGCGTGATCCGTGGGAAATGTTTTTGGCATCTGATCCGAAAACAGCAAATGCATTACTGGATTTTGTTGTAAATCTGGCTAATGCGCGTATTAAAACGAAACAAGTCAAAGAAATTGCACGTAAGACACCGACAAAAAGAATTCGTATGCCGGCAAAATTGGCTGATTGTTCCAAGCATGGTGTAGAAGGAACAGAGTTGTTCATTGTTGAGGGCGAATCTGCTGGTGGAACAGCAAAGCAGGCGCGCGACAGGGCGACCCAGGCAATTATGCCGTTGCGTGGTAAAGTATTAAATGTATTGTCTAATTCTGATGAAAGATTCAGTGCAAATAAAGAATTAAATGATTTAATAGATATTATTGGTGCTGGAACTGCCAAAGATTGGGATGATTCAAAATTAAGATACGAAAAAATTATTATTATGACCGATGCGGATGTGGACGGCAGCCATATCGCATCACTGTTGATGGCGTTCTTTTATCAATATATGCCACAGTTGATTTATGGTGGACATTTGTATTTGTCGTGTCCACCTTTGTATAAATTGACTTGCGGAACAGAATCGATTTATGTAGATACTGATGAAGAATTGGAAGAATTGAAAAACGGTAAATATAAAAATAAACGTATTGAAATATCGCGATTCAAAGGGCTTGGTGAAATGATGCCAAATCAATTAAAAGAAACAACTATGTCACCAAAAACACGTCGTTTAATTCGTGTTGATTTACCCCCAAAAACCGAAGATGGTTTGGAAGATACGGAAAAAACAAAAACTTTGGTTTATGATTTGATGGGTAAAAAACCAGAGTTTAGATTCAAGTTTATTACCGAACACGCACAGTTTGTTAAAGATTTGTTTGTGTAATAAGATTTTATGAACGAAAGAAAATCCGCTACATAGCGGATTTTTTTTAATTATTATTGCGGTTATTTTGTTTTTAAATATAATGTCCGTCATTCCAATTATCATGCCACATCAAGGACAATTTATTTTTCTCTTTCATGATTTCTTCAAGAGCCTTTTCGCCATTAGTAGAAGTTTCGGTTGTTTGGTATTCTTTTGGCTTGCTTTGGACTGCGCTATTTAGTTTGTATTGATACTGTAATTTATACTGTGACTGTAGTTGCATTTTGTTATCCTTTTCGGTTGTGCAAGTTGCACTTGGTTGTTCTGATTTTATTATAGGCTAAAATAAATATCAAGTTTTTTTGGGTATAAACAACAAAAAATCCGCTATGTAGCGGATTTTTTAATTATTATTGCGGTTATTTTATTTTCTTTAATTTTTGTGCAAATGTAAATGTATATTGTGTCGCACTCCATAAAGACGCAACCAACGCAAACCATAAACAGAACACAAATACATCTGGTAAATTGCTAATTAAATAAAATACTAACCTGCTGTTTGTTGTTGGTGTAATAGATGTAAATATTGCAAAAAACAGTAAAAATACAGTTGAAGCAATCATTTGAACAGTTGTTTTTATTTTACCTATGGAAAAACGTGCCTTTGGTACAGGCATTTCGATTTTTTGGGTTCCCAAAAATTCACGTAAACCACTGATGTATAATTCACGTGCAATCATCAATATCACAGGAATTACAACCGCCCATGTTGGTGCCATCAAAGCCATCATAATAAATGTGTTGCATACCAGTAATTTGTCACCGATGTGATCTAATACGCCACCCAGTTTAGAACAACATTTATATTTACGTGCCAGAAATCCATCAAACCAATCAGATATTGCGCCCAGTAAATATAAAACAAAAGCTAACCAGTACATTTTCAACATAATTGTCGGAATAATTAAAAATGCAACAGCAATGCGGAATGCTGATAAAAAATTAACAAACGTTTTCATGTGTTTTCTCCTTTGATAATATTGACATTATAACATTTCTGAATGAAAATGGGCATAGATTTTTTTTGCGGCAGATTTTCCAAGTTCTGGAACTCGTAATAAAGATTTTAAATCTGCATCCATAATTGCATGTACAGAACCAAAATGTTGTAATAATTGTTTTTTTCTGACTGGACCAATGCCGTCTATTTCATCAAGACACGAAGCGGTCAATTGTTTCGCACGTACAGAGCGATGATATGTTATAACAAATCTGTGTGCTTCATCACGTACTGTACGTAAAAACAAAAACAAAGGTGAATCTTTTGGTAAAGTTCTGTTTTCAGAACCGTCTATCATAATGAAATGTTCGTCTCCGTCACGCACTTCGCCTTTGGTTACACCCAACACAGGTATTTTACCGTTTGCAACTTTGTTTGCAATATGCCATTGGGCAGGTCCACCATCAACAATTATCAAATCAAGTTTGGGACCATCTTTGATAGCACGTGTGACGAATTCTTCCATCATTGCTATATCGTTTCCTGCACGTTTCATGTCGCGTAATTTAAAGTGTCTGTATGCAGATTTTATAAAACCATCATGCCCAAAAGCAATCATTGCACCAACTGGATTTTTACCAAACAGATGTGAATTATCAAACACACCGACACAGTTTAATTTAAGCCCCAACCAATTTTCCAATTCTGTGACATTTTTATCCCATTGTATATTTGATGTATACGACTGATTTTGTCGTATACCGCAATTTGTTGTCGTTGTTAATGCTGTAATTTTATCACGTATAATTGCGGCATTTTCATAGTCCTGTTTATCAGATAAATCTTTCATTAATTTTGTTAAATCCGCAATTATTGGTTCGCTGTCCCCAGTTAATATCTTGCGTGCTAATTGAACATTTTTATCATAATTTGTTTGTTGAATACAACATGGTGCGCTGCAACGTCCAATTTGATGTAATAAGCAGGGACGTGAACGGTTTTTCATAAATGTGTCAGTGCAAGTTCTTAATTGACATACGCGTTGAATAGTTTTTATTGTGTCGTTCAGTGCGTATACGGATGGATATGGGCCGTATACGTCTTTGCGTTGAGAAATTTTTCCACGAAATTTCAACAAGCGTGGAAATTCATGTTTTGTCAAAGCTAACATAGGATACATTTTCCCATCAGTCAGCATAATGTTGTATTTTGGTTTTAATGTTTTAATTAGATTTTGTTCTAAAATTAATGCATCCGATTCGGTTCTGGTTATTTCCCATTCTATACGCCGAACCAATGTTCGCATAATTTGTTTGTGTATTTCCAATTTAGAAACGTCAACGTATTGGCGCAAACGATGTAAAATATTTTTTGCTTTGCCGACATACAAAAGATTATCATCCCCGTCATACATTTTATATATGCCAGGTGCTAAAGGAGCGTTTTCAATTAAATCTCTGAATTGAATCTTCATAATAAATATGATATTATATAATTGAAAAAAAGCAAATAAAGAGGTACAGCATGAAACAAGAATCTGGGCGTTCAATGATTGAAATGATAGGTGTATTGGCTATTATGGCCATTATAACTGCGGCTGCCTTTGCACTTATTTCCACGGCTTTTCATACGCAAAAACGTGGTCGTGTTACCGATGATGTTGCAAACATAGTGTCTGGTGTACGCAGTTTATTGGGCGAATATGATGATTTTTCTAATATAGATAATACAACTATTTTTGGTGCAATAGGGGTCAGCAATAAAAACCCATATGGTGGTGTTTATGAATTGGCTGTGAACCCTGCTAATACCAGACAATTCGTAGTTAGTATCACTGGGTTATCCAAAAGCGAGTGTGACGGTTTGGTTACCAAAGCATGGACAGATTCTGCGGGCTATATTGAATCTGGTCACAAAGAAGGTGGCGCAAATGGTAGTTGCAAAGAAGGTGAAAAAAATACTGTATCTATCATTTATGGCGAATAATTTATGGCTGAATTTGTAAAGATTTCACAAGTTGAAGATGGAACGCGTTTGTTACGCTGGTTTTTGCGACATTATCCAGGTATGTTGCAACGGGATTTTTATAAACTTTGTCGGGGTGGTCAAATAAGAATTAATTCTTCACGATGCAAAGGCATGGAAGTTTTAACCGCAGGTGATGTAGTTCGTATTCCGCCAACATTACAATCATACCAAAAATCAGTCAAAGTTGAAACAGGCGAAAAATATTCGTTATCTGATTTGGAAAAGTTAAGAAAATGTATTGTTCATAATGATAACGACATCGTTGTGTTTAATAAACCGGCTGGATTGGCAGTACAGGGCGGAACAGGTATAAAAAAATCGCTAGATAAAATGGTTGTTGCGTTGTTTCCATACGACAAAATGTCTTTGGTTCATCGTTTGGACAAAGAAACCAGCGGATTATTAGTTGTGGCAAAAAATCAAAAGGCCGCCCAAGATTTATCAAGACAGTTTCAAAACAAAACAGCACACAAAGAATATCTTGCACTGTTGAATGGGACTGTGTCTGAAAAATCTGGTACCATAGATAATTATGTTATCAAAGGATGTGTATTTGAAAACATAAATAAAATACCAAAAGATATTCATCCACAACGTGCGGTTACTGATTATAAAGTATTGGGTGAAGCATCAGGTTTGTTAACTTGGGTTTTGTTTTCACCGAAAACAGGTCGCACGCATCAGTTGAGATTACATAGTGCGTATTCTTTGCATGCTCCGATTGTTGGTGATGATTTATATGGTATTACACGTGGACATTTGGACGGTGCGTTGGGGGCATTATTGAAAAGTCAAAAGTTATTTTTGTTTGCGTATAAAATTACTTTTCGACATCCTGCCACAGGTAAAACGATAACTCTGCGCGCACAATTACCAGATTTTATGCAATCTGTTGTAAAGTTTTTGGAATTTAATTTACCATAGGTGGGAAAAATGTTTTTGTATGCTTTTTATAGACGTTACCTTTGGTTATTAAGAATTATAGCAGTATTTTTTATGGGGTTGGTTGTGGCTTTTATTATTGCGTTGCACCAAATAAATCTAGAAACGTTGCGTGGAAATGTTTTATCTATGTTGCGTGATGCAACAAATATGCCAGTTGAAATAGATGGACAAATATCATGGAAATTTTCTTTGCATCCGCAAATTGAATTAAATGATGTTCGTATTCCAAATGCTGATTGGGCAAAACACAAAAGTTTATTTTCTGCTAAAAAAATCGGGGTACGTTTGGATTTGTTATCTTTGTTAAAATCTAAACCTGTAATCAGATATATTGTTGTACGTGATGCAAAAATATATATTGAAAAGAACAGTGAAGGTAAAACATCTGTTGTTTATAATGATGTACAAACATCAGAAAATACCGCGGATACATCAAACACAGAACCGAAAAAATATCCAGTAGAAAGATTGCCTTTTGGTGGGTTAACTATACATGACATATCTGCAAATATATATGATAAAAAATATCATTTAACCAGTGTTGATATTCATAATTATGTACAAGGTTCTGATATAGAATACAGTGGTTGGGTACGACCATATAATACTAATGTGCCATTCGTAATTAAATTTTCAGAATATAACAACGAAAGAAAAATATATCCTGTCCAAATTGCAATGGCTACTGGTGCAGATGCGTTAATAGCAGACATTGCATTAGAAGGGACCAGTAAACTGCCGATAGATTTTATTGTGCGTGGCGATATACCAAATATTCAACAATCTGGCAAATGGTTTAACATAGATGTAATGCAACTCCCAAAAGTAAAAATAAATGTTGCTGGCGGTTTTGATAGAAAAAAATTATCGTTTAGAAAATCTTCCATAGCAATTGGTAATTCTAATATTGATTTTTCTGGGGTGTATGATTGGTCAAAGAAAGTTCCTTTGATTGATGCAAAGATTTCATCTAATGATATTGATTTGTATAAATCTTTTCCACAATGGTTTGGGGCAGGGCAAGATTTGATACATCCAAATCGTGAATTGAATGTGTTTCATGATATGCCATTGTTTGGTAAAGAATTATATAATGTAAATGCAAATGTTGAAATTAATTTGAAGAAATTTATTGTATACCGTTCTTTAAATCTTGGTGATTTAAATATCAAAGCAAATGTCAAAGACCATGTGTTAACAATAGATGCAACAACAAATATGGCGGGTGGTAAATTGCAAACTGCATTAATCGCAGATATATCTTCGGACGGTGTGTATACGGCAAAATGGGCCGCACATGCAGAGTATTTATACATTGGTGATTTGTTAAAAGAAGTGCATGTTTATAATATTATTTCTGGATTACCCGTGAATATAGATTTATATACAGAAGCAAGGGGTTCAAATATGTCTGAAATTATGCAGACAATAACAGGTCCCGTATTGGTACATTCAGAAGACAAGGGCTTTGCTCACGCAGATTTGGTTGAATATATGTATGGTGGTGATTTCCTGACATCTTTGCGTCAAAATGTTGCTGATTTATTTAGTGGTGACAAAAAACATGATATGATAGAAATAGGCGGTGCAATTGCAAATGTTAAATTGCGTAATGGTTTAATAGAAACACACAATGGGGTCGCAGTTGAAACCAAAGCAATAAATGTTCGTTTGGCGGGAACTTTGGATTTAGGCAAAGAAACAATTCAAATGTCTGTGGCAACTGTTCCCGTGCGTGGGTTGAAATTATCTTTGTCTGGTAATTTGGTTAATGCATTGCAAATAACAGGTAATTTAGCGGAACCTGATTTTAAAATCAGTGGTGGTGCACTGGTTGGCAAAGTGGGTTCTGCTGTTGGTTTGGGATTATTGTTGGCGCCATTGACGGGTGGTCTAAGTTTGGCTGGTGGTTTTGTAGCGGGTTTATTGGCTGGCGATTTATTAGAGGGCTGGTTATCAGACGATCATCCATACAAGACCGCTATGAAGAAAGGTGCGCCATTAAAACATGGTGACCCAGAATGGTTCAGGGTGTCTATGTTTGATTTAATAAATAATATGTTACACAGGTAAAAAACACCGCCCAAATGGGCGACGTTTTGTTATTATTACTGTTAGCGTCCTTGATTTTGTTTAAGTTTTTCTATTGTTGTGTTATTAAATGTAATACAACACAAAAAATAAAATTGTCGAGTTGTCTACAACAAGTTAGGTAAATGATTATAAATGTGATTTGCTCTTGCACCGAATCGGTGTTTTTTGGTAAACTGCCATTAAATAATAAGAAAAATAAAAAAAGAACAGGAGAAATATTATGGAATTTTCAGTGTTTCGTCAGGATTTAATTCGTGCGCTGGGGCATATGCAATCTATTGTTGAAAAACGTGCAGCATTGCCGATTTTAATGAATGTAAAAATAGAAGTTGCTGACGATTTGATTTTGTCTGCGACAAATGTGGATTTGGAATTGGTTGAGCATGTCAAAGCAGATATTACCTTGGCTGGTAAAACAACTGTTCCGGTGCAGATGTTGTATGATATTGTTCGCAAATTGCCGGACGATGCGGAAATTGGTTTTAAACAATCTGGTGATCAATTGGTTGTATCCAGTGGTCGTGCTGTGTTTCATTTGCCAACTTTGCCAGCAGAAAACTTTCCTGCGATGGCTGGTGGAAATCTTAGCACAAAATTCCAGATGACAACAGGGGATTTAGCGCATTTGATAAACCAAACAAAATTTGCGATTCCAACAGACGATGTTCGTTATCATTTGGGTGGAATCTTTTTCCATATATCCGAAGATACTGGCAAATTAACAGCGGTTGCAACTGATGCACAGCGTATGGCTTTGTGTGCAATGACTGCCCCAAATGGCAGTAATGGTATGCCATCTGTAATTTTGCCAAGACGTGTTATTGGCGAATTGTCTAAATTGTTGGAAGATGCCAATGTTGATGATGTTTTGGTTGAATTGTCTGATACCAAAGCGCGTTTTACGATAGGTGTCGCAATTTTAACCAGCAAATTGGTTGATGCACAGTATCCAAACTATCGTGTTGTTATTCCAAAGGGTAATGATAAAATTGCAATTTTGGACAGAAAACAATTTGTGAATGCTGTGGATTTGGTTTCTGTAGCCAGTGTTGATAAAACAAAATCTGTTCAGTTATCATTTTCTATGAATAAATTGGTTGTAAATGCGTCCAGTCCAGATGCTGGAACTGCAACCCAAGAATTAGATATAGAATATAATGGTGATGCAACATTTACTATAAATTTCAATGTAAAGTTTTTATTAGATGTTGCTGGTCAAGTAGAAGGTGACAAATTCCAAATGGAAATGCAGGAATCTTTGTCCCCAACAATTATTAAATCTACTGACAAAGATACAGATGCTTTGTTTGTTTTGATGCCAATGCGTATGTAGAATGAAATTGACAATAAAATCCGCTAATTTAGCGGATTTTTTACCGAGTTTAAAGGGATTACAATGGAATTTAGAAATATTACTTCTGGCAAAGAACCTCCAAAAATAATGAATGCTGTCATAGAAATTCCGGAAAATAGTATTGTTAAATATGAATTTTGTGAAAATACGGGTGTCATGGAAGTATCGCGTATAATGCAAACACCTGTAAAATATCCTGCAAATTATGGTTTTTTTCCAGGAACTCTTGGTGAAGATGGTGACCCTTTGGATTGTATGGTTTTATGTAGTGCGCCTTTGATGTCAGGTGTCTTGATTCAGGTGCGACCAATTGGAGTTTTATCTGTGGAAGATCAATCTGGGGGTGATAAAAAAGTGATTTGTGTTCCGTTGGAAAAAATAGATGCGTATTACCAAAATGTAAAATCTTTGTCTGATTTGTCAGATGTTGTAAAGGCGCAAATAGAATACTTTTTTCAACATTATAAAGAATTACAACCCGAATCTTGGTCCAAGGTCATAGGTTGGTTTGATGCCAGGGAAGCTGAGAAATGTATAATCGAAGCAATCGATAGATATCAAAAACATTGATATTAAAAATTGTTGCGAATGTAAAAACTTTATTATATCCTATGTGCGGTAATTTTTAATAAGAGGTAAAAAAATGGCATCTTATATTGCAAATGATATGCGTGTTGGTTGGGTAATTTCCCACAACGGCAAACGTTATTCTGTCACTTCTATTACAAAGGTAAAACCTGGCAAAGGTGGTGCGTTCGTTCAGGCAGATTTGCGGGATATTGATTCTGGAAACAAAGGTGGTGACCGTTGGCGTGCAGAAGACAAGGTTGAAAAATTATTGGTAGAAGATATGGATTGTCAATATTTGTATTCTGATGGTACAGATGCATTTTTCATGAATTTGTCTGATTATGAACAATTCACAATGCCAAACGAAAGTTTAGGCGAACAAATGAAATTCCTGGCACCCGAAATGGTTGTCAAAGCCAATTTTATCGAAGGTCATCCAGTATCAATAACATTACCAAAGACAGTTATTGCCACAGTTGAAGAAACTGAACCTGCATTAAAAGGACAAACTGCAACTGGCAGTGGCGGAAAACCAGCAATTTTAGATAACGGTGTTCGTGTTCAAGTTCCAGTGTTTATCGAACAAGGTGAAAAGATTGTTGTTAATACTGAAACGCTTGAATACGTAGAACGTGCAAAATAAATTATAATAATAAATCTGCTTGCCGTTGGTTCGTTCATGTAGGTTTACTACACTTCACTTACCAACGGCTTCGCATCTTCATCATTCTAATTTATTTTTTAATTGGTTATATCTGCTTGCCGTTGGTTCGCTCATGTATGTTTGCTACACTTCGCTCACCAACGGCTTCGCATCTTCATCATTCTAATTTATTTAACGTAAGAAAAACACCCAATTGGGTGTTTTTTATACTTTATTACAAGAACCCATAATATTTAGTATTTCATCAGTACAGTTCTGTGCGATGCTGTCTACGGCTTTTGCTAAATATTCACGTGGGTTAATTACGTCTGGATGTTTTGCCAATGTTTCGCGAATGCTGGCAGTAAAAGCCAAGCGCGAATCGGTGTCTATATTTATTTTTGTTATATGCAAAGAAATTGCTTGACGTAATTGAATTGGTTTAATCCCGCGTGCAAATGTTATTTTTCCACCAAATGTATTTATTTTATTTACGAATTTTTGTGGAACAACAGATGCCCCATGTAGAACTAATGGAATTGTTGGAATGTTCGCAGCAATTTGTTTCAATATATCCAATCTTAATTTTTCGTCTTCGCTTTTTCTTTTGTATAAACCATGTGATGTGCCGATTGCAACAGCCAAAGAATCTGTTTTGGTTTGTTTGACAAAATCTGCCACAATATCTGGATTTGTATAAGAACATGTTTTACCAAAAGTTTTTTCGTCTTCTATGCCAGCTAACACCCCAAGTTCCGTTTCAACAGATACGTCATATTTGTGTGCATAATCAGCAACCTTTTTTGATATTTCTATGTTTTTTTCCAATGTCAAATTACTGCCGTCAAACATAACAGACGAAAATCCAATGTTTATTGCGCGTTTACAAGATTCGAAACTGTGACCGTGGTCAAGATGAAGTGCAACCTGATTTTTTTTGAATTGTGCGCCATGAATCATACCCATTAACATATTCGGGGTCATGTAATCCAATGCTGATTCTGATACTGCTAGAATAACAGGGCTGTGTGTTGGCAGTACGGCATTTAATATTGCCTGCAAAGTTTCCATGTTATAAAAATTAAATGCTGGAACTGCATAACCACCATGCAGTGCGCGTATCAGCAGTTTTTTTGTGTTTATTAAACCGAAATCAGAATAGTGCATTTTACGTCCTTTTGTTGTTTTTATTATAGCACAAAAATCGGTATTTTGGTGTGTTTTTTTGTATAATACCTTGACAATTGACGCAATTATGCAACAATTATTTTGACGAATCGGGGGCAGTTGAGAGACGCAACAAAGGAAACAAAAATGAAAAAAACATTGTTGGCTGTATTAGGTTTGGGCTTGTTGGCTGCTTGTACAGGTTATGATTATTACAAAACAGATGTTCGTTATTATCAAGATGACGAAGATTGTATTTATTATTCTAATGAACGTGGCAAAAGATTTGACAGCGAAGTCCGTGCATTAAGAGATGGAAATCGTGTTGTATACCGTAATACACGCTGTGCTGATCTGTTCAAGAAAGACGCAATGGGCTATTCTGAACGCAACGACAGACGTGCAATTGTGCCGGCACCAGTCGAAGAAAAATCTGCGCCAAGTTGTGGTTGTTCAAAATGTGGTAAAAAAACATTTTTGAAAAATAAATATATAATTATTCCTGCATAATGTTATGCGATTTTGAATTAAAAGCACCGTTTGATTAAATGGTGCTTTTTTATTTGTTAATTTGCTTTTTTTATGATAAGATATTAAGGAAAGAAAGGAGTTTTATATGAAAAAAATTATGAACAAAATCAATTTTGCAATTATTGCAATGATGGTATCAGGGTCTGCGTTTGCAGTGACTGTTAATTCAAACAGCAGTGGTATGTGTGAATTGATTGATAAATTATACGATGTTTTTAAACTGTTGCGGTCATTGGCATTTGTTGGTGCGGCATTTATTATTGCTGGTTGGGCATGGGGATATATAAGTAAGGCAGGTGAAAAAGAAGGTTCTTATTCATTGGAAGATATAAAGAAAAAAGGAACCAGTTTGTTGGTTGGTTTTGGTTTGTTCTTTACGATTGGTGTGCTTTTGACCTTTGTGACATCTACGTTCGGATTGGATACATTGGGTTGTGCAGATAAATTGATGAAGTGGTAAACAGTTGTTAATAAAACAAAAGACCGTCCAGTTTTTGGACGGTCTTTGTTTTTACCATTGTTTCAAAGATTTTGGGTAATAACATAACCATAAATCTTTACGAGCTTCTTCAATTTTTTTAACGGTTTCTTTGAAATCGGTTGTGGTTAATAAATCTTCTGGTTTTTGTTCTGTGTGTTTTTCAATCATATGGCGCTGAATTTGTGCGCTTTCACGACATTGTTCTATGACTTCTTCAGAAGTTAACATTTCGTGTGTATCTATGTAGTTTTTGCAATCTTGTAACATATAACGAACATACATCCAATAATTTGGTATCAGGTGTGTTGTTGGTGAATTTTTAATACTGTATTTATTCTTTAATTGTTCAATATCTGTTGTACCAAATAATTCCGTCCACAAAGTATTCCAGATTTTAGCAAATGTTTGTTTTTTGTCAAAATCAATCGTTTTGTATGCAACGACAGCAACCAGGATTTTGGTTATATTTTGAATTTTCTTTGCTTCGTGATAAATGCTGACTTCATCTGACAAATGACTTAATTCTTTAACAGATTTTTCTGGAAACAAAAAGTATGTCTGGGACAGAGGAGAGTTATCAAATTTTTGAAAGAAAAATTCACAACCCACACGTGTCATTTGGTGATCCAGATTTTTTTCCATATCTGGTGAATCTGTTTCGTTTAATTTTTGATTGCTGACAGATTTTACATGAACTGGTTTTGGAAACATGTCGTGGTATTCTGGTAATACTTCAAATACAGCGTGTTGCAAGTTTTTATGAAAATAATCAGTTGCAATCAGGTTGTCCTTGTTTAAAAAACTGCTATGTATTTGTGCTATGTCTGACCATAACCAAAATTCAGTTTTGTTTTGGTCAATGTGTTTTGCTTGATTCAAAGCATATTGTGTTTCTTGTGCTTCCTTTAAATCTATATCGTTCATAGTCATGATTTTAACCTTTTTTTGATTCATCGACATTTGCCAATGAAAATAATACGGAAGATATTAATGATTGATAGGGAACATGTTGTGCTTCGGCCAGTTCTTTGATTTTATCAAGAACCGGTTTTGGAATACGCATGTTTATAACGCAATCTGATTTATTAAAGGCGCGATATGCAGCATATTCTCGTAACAAAGATTCTATATTCATAACGAATAATTGTTGCATTACGTTCGGCATATACTATCTCCTATACAACGGTCTTTACAATTGACTATAACATTGTATTTACATTTGTCAATACATTTGTGTATATAGGTGTAATGGCGGAAATATAGGCATTTGTGTTGTTGGTTGTGTTGATAGGATTTTTGTATTTTTGTTTTTTTATAGTTGCGTGAAAAAATTGTTGCATTATTATATTGGGGTAAAGGAAAGGATTTATATATGCGAAATTTGTTTTATGCCATTGTATTTTCATTTGTTGGAATGTTTTCTGCACAGGCAGAATTGCATGTTGATATTGTTGCTGGTGGAACAGAGCCAATCGCAATTGCTGTTCAAAAATTTGAAACAATTGGAAAAGTGTCAAGTTCTGATGCTAAAATGTTACGTGAAGTTGTTGAAAATGATTTGAAAAAAACCGGATTATTTCGAATTGTTAATCATGATGCGTTTCCACAATTTGTTAAAATGAATGATATGCCTAATTTTAAAAGTTGGGCCGCTATTAAAACTCAGGCGCTGGTTCAGGCTAGTATAAAACCAGATGGTAAGGATAATTATAAACTTGAATTTTATTTGTGGGATGTACACGGCAAAGAACAAATAGAAGCACAAAGTTTGATTGCTTCAAAAAAGTCAATCAGACGGTTGGCGCATATTATGGCTGATGCAATTTATGAACGTTTAACGGGTGAAACTGGTTATTTTGACACCCAAATTGTGTTTATTGCTGAAACAGGGCCAGTTGATAATCGTGTAAAACGTATGGCGATTATGGACCAAGATGGGTTCGGTATGCGCTATTTGTCTGACAAGAACACTTTTGTAATGTCTCCACATTTTTCACCCAATATGGCAACAATAGTATTTTTATCGTATCGCAATAATGATCCGATGGTATGGGCTTTGGATTTAGATAGCGGTGACCAAACTAAATTGGGTAACTTTGGTGGTATGAATTTTGCACCGCGTTTTTCGCCTGATGGAAATAGGGTGGCTTTGTCTTTGGTCAAAGATGGTATAACGAATATATATGAATATAACATGTTGGATAAAACCCTGCGTCAATTAACGTTTGGTAATCATATTGACACCAGTCCATCTTATTCCCCGGATGGTAAATACATGGCTTTTAATTCAGACAGATCTGGTTCGCAGCAAATTCATGTTTTGGATTTGAAAAATGGGGTGCAAAAACGTATTACATTTGGGGCAGGGCGATATGCAACACCTGCGTGGTCGCCTGATGGTCAATTTATTGCATTTACCAAAATGGCAGATGATACTTTCTATATTGGTATCATGAATCAGCAGGGGCGACATGAAAAAATCTTGGCTGGCGGATGGTATATGGAAGCACCATCTTGGGCCCCTGGTTCTAGACGTTTGGTATATTATGAAACAGAACGCGCAGATAATGATAAAGACAGAATCAGTCATATTCGCAGTGTTGATATTACTGGGCGCAATGTATATGATATTGATTTACAAGACGAAATAAATGGAACAGAACCAACCTGGTCACCGAAGTTACCATAATAATAAAATGAAAAGGTTTACATTTTGTATTTTATTTGGTTTGATGTGTCGTGTTGCGGTTGCTACACCTGTGATGGTAACACGAATTATTGATGGTGATACTTTCAAAGCCACCGTTTTGTTGGCGGACGGTATAGAAGTTATGTCGGTCAGTGTTCGTTTACGCAATGTTGATACACCTGAATTACACGGAGATTGTGAGTATGAAATTATGCGTGCAAATCAGGCAAAGCAAAGGTTATCAGAATTAATTCCTGTTGGGTCTGTAATTGAAATATCAAACGTAAAAAACGACAAATATCCAGGACGTATAGATGCAAACGTTTTTGATGAAAACAATCGTGATGTTGGTTTGATTTTAATCAAAGAAAATCTAGGGCGCATATATTCTGGTGGCAAAAGACAATCTTGGTGTGATTAAAATCATATGCACGATTAACAACTGTGACGATTTATTGCTTCTCTGATTTCTTCCAGCGTTGCGGAAGATGGCAGTTCCGGTTCAAAATACAAATTTGTTGTACCCGGTTTTATTTTACCATGTTTTGGCCAATACAGACCTGTATCTGTTCCCACAGGCATGATTGGTAATTTTAAGTGTTCAGCTAAAAACAATAATCCACGTTTCAAAGGTACTTTTTGATTGGGTAATACGCGGGTGCCTTCTGGGAATATAATCAATGTCATTCCATCCATTATTTTTTTTGTTACTTGGTTTGCTAAATCTTTCATATTTGTAGCCCCACGTTTTCTGTTTACACCAATCAAGCCAATCCTAGCAAAAGCCCACCCATATATTGGAATCCATAATAATTCCCGTTTAATAATAAAAAATGAATTTGGTACATGTGTGACAAGAATCGCGACTTCCATTACAGACATGTGTTTGGCTGCGATTATTGTGCGTCCGTCCAAGCGTGTATTAATATTATGTTGAAATGGTATCCCGTTTTCTGTGATGGGTGGATAATTAATTTTATATTTTATACCACCGATAACCCGTGCCAATAATAATACACCCCATGCATCTGCCAATATAAAGGTACGTTCCAATCGTGCAGATATTAAACCTAATATTAACAGGGGTATCCAAAGTATAAACCAAATCAATAATATAATTTTGAATAAAATTGTTCTGAACATATTTTAACCTTCCTTTATACCAAACAGGGTGACTATGTATTTTAAATATTCTATTGTCCAACGTTTGACACGACCAGGTGTCGGCATACCAGACAATGAAGCTGGACATGCAATTATATCTGTGGTTGGTAATTCATCCCGTAATAAATACAAAGAACGATTCATGTGGTCTTCTGTTGTGACAATCACAATTCGGTTTAATTTTCGTTTTTGTACAATCTGTTTTATTGCTAAAGCGTTTTGATATGTCGATTTAGATAAAGATTCTACTTTGACGTGTGGCATATCAAGAACATTGGTTGTAGTGCCTGCACCAATAATGTACAATTGTCCGTATTTTAATGTTTCAAGTTTTTTTATCGCATATGGAATCCTGCGTACATCGCCAGTTAAAACAAAAATGTTGTCGTTTTCTAGCAAAGAATCACATCTGGGTGGGGTAACTGATTTAAACACCATGCCACCCAGGATAAAACAAAACAGTATTACCAAAGATAAAGGAATATATTTCATCATTTGCCAGATAATATTTTAATAGTAGTTTTTTTTGTGATGTAAATCGAGAAGATTATTATTGTCACAGATAACAAGAACAAAGCCAGCCATGCCCCCCCCGATAAAGTCAATGTTGCCAATAATCCGATACGTGCCGAATGTGCGGTTGTTAATATTAACAATAAAACAGGCGCCGCTGTAATAAAACCAGTAAAACATGCGACCATGCTGATTTTTGCAACAATAATTTGCATTTGTTTTGCAATAAATGAATCTGTGGCACCAACCTGATTCAATATTTCCAATTCATGCTTGTGTAACATGGCTATGTTTCTTGATATATATGATATGCATACACCGATAGATACCAGCATCAAAAACAGGACAAATATGGTTATACTAACCAATTTCCAGCCCGCTGATACAGACGGTTTTAATGCTGTGCTGTGTGTTAGAATCTTTGCTTTGGTTGCAATTTGCCCCTTGATGTATTCGATGTCAGATGCATTTTTAACGCGAATTTCAAACATTTTAGGTAAATAATTAGTTAAACTTGCACCACCTGAAACCCAAGGTTGCATCATTTTTTCCATTTCTGATTTTGATATTTCGTTAATTGAGACAATTTTATCATTATTGTTGTTGAATATTTTTTTTACTGAATCAGTATTATCAAGATTTGTTATCTGGACGGTTGCATATCTATCCCACTGATTATTCCAACGTACAACACCACCACCAATGGCCAAAGCAATTCCAAAGGCCAATACAGACAAAAACGTTAAAATAGACACAACAATTGTCATAAATGTTGACTGTTCGCGAACCAGAGAAAATACAAGTGGTGTTTTTTTCATTATGCGTTCCCAATATCTTCAAATTGTTTTGAAAGTTGTGAAAAATAATTTTGTGATTGTGGTCTGGGTCCTTTCCATTTTCTGGTTTCAGAATCATTATTTATACCAGAAAAGGCAACATGGTGATTTTCAACCATAATAATTGGAAAATGGTATGTTTCCATTAATTTCTGGTTATGTGTTGCCAAAATAACAGTTGTACCAAAAACTTTATTCATTTGAATAAATAATTCCATCAATCTTGATGCGTTTTCATCATCCAGATTACCAGTTGGTTCGTCTGCTAATAAAATTGCGGGTTGAATAATAATCGCGCGCGCCACAGATACACGTTGTTGTTGTCCGCCGCTTAATTCCAAAGGATATGCGTTTGCATATTTTCCCAATCCCACCCATTCAAGTGTCTTGGTAACCAATTTTTTTATTTTATCGTTCGGAAAACCGCGTACACGCAAAGGCAGGGCGACATTTTCAAAAACACTCATATGTGAAATCAAAGAATATTCTTGGAATACAATTGCCATTTTGTGTCGCAACGCAGAAATATCATTTCTTGATAATGTATCACATTCTTGACCGAACAGTTTAATTTGCCCATTGGCGGGTTTGTGTAATTGATAAATCAGGCGCAACAAAGTTGTTTTTCCTGCGCCAGACGCACCAGTTAAAAAATAAAATGCGCCACTGCTGATATTAAAAGACACATCGGACAATACATCGTGTCCATTTTCATAGTTTGCAGATACATTTGCAAAAGATATTATTGTTTTACCTTCCATAGCATGTGTATCATAGTAAAAAAAAATTATCTGGGCAAGGTCTTTGTTTGTTCAATTTGTTCAAAGCATTTAATAAATAAAAAATAATTTTTTGAAACTGTGGCATTTATATGATATAATGTACGCAGTAAGTAGTGACACGAACAGGAGAAATATATAATGCGAAATGTAATATTACTGGTATTGATGATGGTGTTGCCTTGTGTTGCTGGTGCGGCTGGAAGTGGGCATTATTCAATCATCAAAAAATATGATGGTGTTACCAGTATTAATTATGATAAAGAAGTAAAGCCAAAACAGTGGTATTTGAATGCGCATGCTGATTTATCTTTGTTGAATTGGAAAAATGAATACACATATGGCGCAGAAACAGGTACTGACAAGTTTAATTTTAAACCTGTGTACGGATTGGATTTGGCTTTGGGATGCAAGTTTAATAAAACGTGGCGTGGTGATGTTGAATTTGATTATGTCGGTCGTTACTCAGAAACAGAAACAGAATATTACAGCGACTATTACACGGAAAAGACAGATTTTAATTTAAGCATTATGGCATTGACAGTTAACGGATATTATGATTTTAAATCGGGTGTTTATATGGGCTTAGGCGCAGGTGCCGCAGTTATAAAAGCATCTTTGAATCATTCTGCATTAAAAGATGTATCAAAAACAAATGCTTCTCCGATGGGTGCTGTAATGTTGGGTTGGTCGCGTCCGGTAAATGACAAACTGAGTTTTGATATGCGCTATCGTTTTGCTACGTTTACTGGGTCAAAGTTTGATGATTTAGACGTACAAATAAAGATCGGTTTGATTATGGATAATTCTTTGTCTGTTGGGTTGCGGTATGCGTTTTAGCAGACAAAGACATAAAAGAGAAAGGCGATGAAAACATATTTGAACAATGTACTGTTTTTTGTGATTTGTTGCATGGCAATAATATTTAATGGGTATGCTGCGCCAACTGTTAAAAAATTGGGAATTGCAAGTATCAACAGTAATGTAAATAATAACGTCAAGAACGTATCGATAAACAGAACTGGTTCGGTGCATAGTGTTAAAAATATTGGTGTTGTGAAACCAATTCAAACTGCGGGAACAGACAACAAAGCAGGGATAACGCGTTTGTCTGTTGGTAAATACCTTCATGGCGCTGGTGTTGCAAGCGGTAATATAAAACCTGTAAGTACAAATACGCACATTATAAATGCTTCCGTAGATGAAAGAATAGCAAATCTGACAAATAAGATAGAAATGTTGGAAGCAAAAATTGAAAATATGCAACCAAAAATATCTGTCCAGGATAATGTTGTGTCAGATGTTCAAGTTGTCAAAGGTTTGAACATAAACGATGAAAATGTCATAGAATTAAACAAAGGCAACATAAGAATACCTGTGGGTGGTGAAGATTCAGATGTTGCTGCTTCAATTTGGGTTGAACAAGATTGAATCTCAGATTACTGTAATTATTAACAATCCTAACAAAGCGAATATGATTGCGGCAATGGTTATCTGCCATGAATATTTTTTTACAATTTCGTTCGCCTGTTTTTGAAAACACCATAATAAAAAACCAACGATTGCGAATCGGCCTGTCCTGAATATTGCTGACACACCCAAAAATATAGCAATCGGATAATGCAAAAAACCCGCGCATAATGCCAATAATTTATAAGGAACCGGGGTAACAGCCGTCAAAATGATAATCATGATTCCGTATTTGTTAAACAGTATTTTTGTTAATTCAAACTTGTCCATAGTAGCAAAATGTTCAATCAGCCATATGCCAACTGTGTCAAATAGCCATAAACCAATCATATAAGTGATTAAACCGCCGATAATTGAACCTATTGCAGCCGCCATAGTAATGGGAATCACGCGTTTTTTATTCGCCACAATGGCAGGAGTCATAAAAACTTCTGGTGGAATAAACAAGAATATAGATTCAAAAATTGTCATTATGAACACAATGGCAGTATACCACGGTTGTTCAGATTTTTCTAATATACGGTCTACAAGTTTCATGATGTGAATAATAAAATATTTGGTTAAATGGTTCAAGTATTATAAATAATTTACTTGTTTTTTTTATATACCGGTGTATTATTGCCGCATACAGAATCAACAAAAAGGACTTTGCAAGTTATGAAAAAACAAAATAATTCAAACAGAAGTGAAAAAATCGCAAGCAAAGTTCAAATATTGGTTGCGGAAATATTACAGCACGATTTTTCAGAAGATGATTTAATAAACAAAGTGTCTTTGGTTGGTTCACAATCACGTGGTGGTATGCAATTTGTAAAATTATTTTTTTATACGCGCAATGATGCAGATGCAACGCAAAAACGTTTAGACGAAATAACGAAAATGGTTCGTTTTGCGTTGGCGCAGAAAATAAATCAAAAATATGTTCCCGAAATTAAATTTATTTATGATGATACTTTGGAACGTGCAGACAGAATTGAAAGTATTTTAAGTAATCTTGATAAATAGTTAAAGTGAAAGGAAAATGAAACAAAGTCATATCAGAAATTTTTCTATTGTTGCGCATATTGATCACGGTAAATCAACCCTGTCAGATAGATTGATAGAATATACAGGGGGGCTTGAATCACGTGAAATGAAAGCACAAGTGTTGGATTCTATGGATATAGAACGCGAACGTGGTATTACAATCAAAGCACAAACTGTGCGATTAAATTACAAAGCCAAAAATGGTGAAATGTATCAATTAAATTTAATGGACACACCTGGACATGTCGATTTTTCTTATGAAGTTTCACGCAGTTTGGCTGCCTGTGAAGGTGCGATAGTGTTGGTTGATGCAACCCAAGGTGTTCAAGCACAAACGTTGGCAAATGCTTATTTGGCACTGGATAATGATTTAGAAATGTTACCAGTATTGAACAAAATAGATTTACCGTCCAGCGATGTTGCCGCAACGCGTGAACAAATCGCAGATGTTATTGGAATGGATGCGTCAAATGCATTGTGTGTATCTGGTAAAACAGGGGCAGGTGTTCCTGAATTATTGGAAGAAATTGTAAATAAATTACCAGCACCTAACGGTGACGTAAATGCACCAACACGTGCTTTGTTGGTTGATTCTTGGTACGATTCATATCTTGGGGTTGTAGTTTTGGTTCGTGTTGTTGATGGTGAATTAAAACGTGGGCAGAAAATAAAATTTATTTCTACTGGTGCAGAATATTTTATTGAAAAAGTTGGATACTTTACACCAAAAATGGAAAATGTAGATTCTTTAACGACTGGTGAAATTGGTTTTATTATTACTGGTATGAAAACAATTCACGATTGCAAAGTTGGGGATACAATTTGTGATGTCAAAAGTGATGTTGAACCATTGCCTGGCTTTAAACCATCTGTGCCAGTTGTGTTTTCGAGTTTCTTTCCTGTTGAAGCAAATGATTATCCAGATTTACGTGAAGGTGCTGAAAAATTGGCATTAAATGATGCATCATTTGTGTTTACAACCGAAAAATCATCGGCGCTGGGGTTTGGTTTAAGATGTGGTTTTTTAGGTCTGTTGCATATGGAAATAATCAGCGAAAGATTGAACCGCGAATTTAATTTAAGTTTAATAAATACAGTCCCCAGTGTGTTGTATAAAATTCATTTGCGTGATGGGTCTGTTATGGATTTAGAAAATCCTGCTGATATGCCGGATATCACAAGAATTGAATCCATAGAAGAACCATGGGTGCGCGCAACAATAATGATGCCTGATAAATATATGGGCGCAATTATTGAATTGTGTTCTGCACGTCGTGGTGTTCAAGAAAACATTTCTTATGTTGGTAATCGTGCAGTTCTGGTTTATCAATTACCTTTGTCTGAAATAGTATTTGATTTTTATGACAGGGTTAAATCTTTATCGTCTGGGTATGCATCTTTTGATTATGTTTTGTATGAATACAAAACATCAGATTTAGTGAAAGTTTCTATATTGGTAAACGATGAAAATGTAGAACCGTTATCGTTTTTATGTCACAGATTATGGGCAGAAAAACGTGGTCGTCAAATCGTTGAAAAATTGAAAGATTTGATACCAAGACATCAATTCAAGATTCCTTTGCAGGCCGCCATCGGGGGTAAAATTATCGCACGTGAAACAATCGCTGCATATCGCAAAGATGTGACTGCTAAATGTTATGGTGGTGATATTACTCGCAAAAGAAAATTACTTGAAAAACAAAAAGAAGGAAAGAAACGTTTGCGGACTTTTGGTAACGTAGAAATACCGCAGACGGCATTTATTAACGCTTTAAAAGTTGGAGAATAAAAAATGAATCTTAAAGAAGATATTAGCAGTTGGGTTAAAAATTATCTTAAATCTAAAATTATCAAAAACAACATTAACCAATTTAGTAAAAATAATGCAGAAATATGTTCTGAAAGAGAATATTGGGATAATTATATAAAGACATTATATTTTGAAAAAAAAGCAGAAGAAGCGAAAAAGTCCGATTTTGGTGATTTGAATAAACAGGCCTTTGAAAATCGGTCTACATCTTGTTTTTATTGCGATCCAAACGGACGTTATTCTTTACAAAAATGTGTAAATGTTCAAAATGACGGTTTTATTATAAGGGATTGTTGTTCGCATTGTTCACATTTTTCGACAATACAAGATTATTCATTATTAGCAAAAGAATTAGTTAATATAAACAAAAAGAAACAACAATCAGCGGACAATCTGCTTTCTGGTTTAATGTTCTGGAAACACAAAAATAGATAGGTATTAAAATGGCGCATCAATTCTTTTTTAACACGTACATTCTTGACAATTTACCGTTGCCTGAAAAAGGTTTTGATGTCGTTCAAGATTTATCTGAACCGCGTTTGCGTATGTATATCACTCAACGCGGTGTTAAAAGTTTTTTTGTGCGTAAACGCGTAAATGGTATTGATAAAAGAATCTTAATTGGAAAATATCCAGATATAGATATAGAAGATGCACGCGCCAAAGTAAATGAAGTGTTAGACGAAGTTTGTAAAAAAATGCCTGTACGCAGAAAAAAAATTATATTCAAAGATTTTATAGATTTATATCTGAATAACAAAGTTAGACGTGGTGAAGATTCTTTGATGAAATTAAAACGTGCTGTAAAATTACATTTTAAAGATTTGTACGATTTTAATATTCAAGATTTAACAGTTTCTAATTTGCAAAATGTTTTGAATAATATTCAGGGGCGGGCAATGGCTGCCAGGATGCAGGAATTATTGCAAAGTGTATTTAATTATGCGCTGTCTATGGGGTATATTAAGAATAATCCGATGAATGATATGCCAAAAATTACAGTTGTTCGTCGTATCAGAACATTAAGAAAATCAGGATTGCAAAAATTGATTTCCGTAATAGACAAAGAAAAAAATCTCAATTTACGTGCCGCATTTTTGATGTTGGTTTATGGTTTTGCACCAAAAAATAAAATATTTAAAATGCGCTGGGAAGATTTAGATTTTAACCATGATATGTGGAGTGATATGCCTTTGTCAAACAAAGCAGTATTATTATTGCAAAATATTCCACAAAATTGTGAATGGGTATTTACAGGGATTGGTCGTTCACATTTGACTGATCCGCGGGTTGCCTGGAAACGTGTTGTTACTGTGGCTGGGTTGCCTGATGTGACAATGGATGATGTTCACAAGTTTTTGATGCATGCGTTGGTTTGGGATTCAGACAAAGACAAATTGCGTGAAAATATGAACGAAGTTTTGTCTGATTTATTGTTGTAATATATTATGAATGAAAGTCAAGCATTTGTTATCGTTTGTTATAATTTCTTGACAGGTCGTATTAAAAATGATACCTTATAGGGCAAGTTGCCTGTGTAATAACAAACGGCACAAATTAACTTAAACAAAGGATAAAAAATGACAACTTTTGAAAAAGTGAAAAAAATTGTGTGTGAAAAATTGGGTGTAGATGAATCCAAAGTGACAGAAAAAGCGTCTTTCGTTAATGATTTGGGTGCAGATTCTTTGGATGTTGTTGAATTTGTTATGGAAGTTGAAAAAGAATTCAACATCACAATTCCTGATGAAGAAGCAACAAAATTGGCAACTGTGGGTGATGCAGTTAAATATATTGATGCACACACAAATACAGGTAAAGTAGTTGCAGACAAAAAAGCTGCCTAGTAGATACTTTCGATTGTTGTGTAAACATTTAATACCACCAAATATGGTGGTATTGTTTTTATGTAATTGATTTTAAAAATGCTTTATAGTATGCTTAAAGTAATCATAAAAAGGATAAGCGCTATATGAAAAAAATAGTTATTACAGGTATGGGGATTGTTTGCCCTGTGGGTACAGGAATTGATTTTGCGTGGAAAAATATATTGAACGGAAAAAGTGGTATTCGTAAAATTACTGAATTCGATACAACTGATATTGCGTCCAAAATTGCGGGCATTCCACAACGTGGAACCGAACCAGGTGATTTTAATCCTGATGCGGTTATTGAACCCAAAGAACAACGTAAAATGGACAAAAGTATAATGTATGGTTTGGTTGCTGCTAATGAAGCGGTTATTGATGCAGGTTTGTTGGAATATGATGGTGATAAAAACCGCATAGGTGTATCAGTGGGCAGCGGTGTTGGTGGTTTATCAACTATTGCGGATACTTACAAAGATATTTTGGAAAATGGAACAAGGTTTGTTAGTCCTTTCTTTGTGCCTAAATCTGTTGTGAATATGACTGCTGGGTATATTTCTATTAAGTACGGTTTTGGTGGTCCGAATCTTGCGATGGCAACTGCGTGTGCAACTGGATCACACGCCATTGCAGAAGGTGCTGCGATTATTGAACGCGGGGATGCTGATGTTATGATTTGTGGTGGAACAGAAGCGGCAATTTGTCCATTAGGAATGATAGGTTTTGGTGCTTTGCGCGCATTAAGTACCAGAAATGATGACCCAGAACACGCTTCGCGTCCGTGGGATAAAGACAGAGATGGTTTTGTTATGGGTGAAGGAGCGGGTATTCTTGTTTTAGAAGAATATGAACATGCAAAGGCACGTGGTGCCAAGATTTATGCAGAAGTTGCTGGTTTTGGTATGACTGCAGACGCGTATCATATTACAGCCCCAGCACCAAATGGCGAAGGTGGCAAACGTGCAATGCAGATTGCTTTGGACAAAGCAGGGTTAAAACCGTCTGATATAGATTATATCAATGCACATGGAACATCTACTGGATTGGGTGATGTTGGTGAATTAATTGCGGTCAAAGATTTATTTAAGGGTACAAATGTATGCATGTCTTCAACCAAATCAATGACTGGACATTTATTGGGGGCGGCCGGTGCTATAGAGGCAATTTTTTGTATCTTAGCGATTCGTGATAATATTGTGCCGCCAACAATAAATCTTGAAAACCCAATAGAAGAAGTTGGTGATTTCAATTTAGTTCCGAACAAAGCACAACAAAGAAATGTGGATGCTGTGTTAAGTAATTCGTTTGGTTTCGGTGGCACAAATGCCAGTTTGATTTTAAAAAATGTCAAATAAAATATTTTGACAATGGTTAAATCTTAGTGCAAAATCAGGTTACGCAAACAAGGATAGTGTTTATGGATTATGAACAATTGTTGATAGAGATTCAAAACCCAGAAAATAAGGTGTTTAAAAAAGTGTTACGTATGATGGGTGGGCTGGAAAATGTCAAGTATTCACTACGTGACAGCAGAAAGGTTTTGTTTTATGCCCTGGGTTCAGATGTGGGGATATTTGCACCAGAATGGGTTATGAAAGCTGTGTTTGTTGGTGGACAAAAACAATCTTATTCATCAGAGCAAATTGTTGCTGTATTTGATGCGTTACATAACAGGTATAAAGAAGACCAAAAACAAGCTATGGTTTTACACCATAGTCAAAGATTAAGAGAATAGTTTTGTTTTCGGAGTATAGCTCAGCCTGGTAGAGCGCTACGTTCGGGACGTAGAGGTCGTGGGTTCGAACCCCGCTACTCCGACCATAAAATTTAAATCAGATATTCATTGATTTTTGTTGAGTAAAGGGAGAGATTTATGAAACGTGATTTTTATTTCTTTAGACACGGGCAAACTGATTATAATATAGAAAAACGATCACAAGGATGGTTAGATACCAAGTTGAACGAAAAAGGTATTGCGCAAGCACACGAACTGGCAAAAAAATTATCTGATATAAAATTTGATTGTATTTATTCTTCACCTTTGTCTAGGGCATTAACAACAGCCAAAATCGTTTCCGAAAATACCAATGTTAGAATTATAACTGATGATGGGTTAAAAGAACGTAACATGGGGATAATAGGCGGACATCTTATTCGTCTTACTGATGCGTCAGTCGATACACCAATTTATTTTGAAGCTGATACTATAGTTATTCCTTCTGTGTTGTTTTTTGATGAAGATTATATACCTGAAAATGGTGAAAGTTATAATATGTATGCAAAGCGCGTTTTGGATACAATAATGAAAATTGCAACAAACACAGATGCACAAACAGTTGGTGTTGCAGTGCATAGTGGGGTTATAAGAGTTTTATTAGGTTCAATTATGAATATAAAATTTCCACCTGGATCTATACCAAATGCAGAGTATATAAGAATGCAGTGGGACGGTCAGAAGTTTATATTACCAGAAACACCAGATTGGTTATTGGCATATCAGCAATCGTAACCTAGGATTTCATACTTTTATTATATGTATGTTTTTCTGTTATAATGTTTTTGTTTAACCAAGGGAGAAAATAATGAAGAAAGCATTGGTGGCTTATTTTTCTGCAACTGGGGTTACAAAAAGAATTGCAGAAATGTTGGGCGAAGCGATTGACGCAAAAGTTTTTGAAATTGTTCCGAAACAAATGTATACCAAAGCGGACTTGGACTGGACAAACGAAGACAGTCGTTCTTCGCAAGAAATGAAAGATAAAGATTGTCGTCCAGAAATTGAATCGCGTGTTCATGATATGGAAAAATACGATGTGGTATTTTTAGGGTTTCCGATATGGTGGTATCGTGAGCCATCAATAATTGATACTTTCATAGAACAACATAATTTTGATGGAAAAATAATTGTTCCGTTTGCTACATCAGGTGGCAGTGAAATAGGCGACACTTATAAAAATATTCAAAAATTGGCACCGAAAGCAAAAGTTGAAAAAGGCAAATTATTTGAAGCTGGATGTTCAATGGAAAAGTTAAAACAGTGTGCTGAAAAATATTTGAAATAATATTGCCACAATTATAACACAAACCGCCCATTTGGACGGTTTGTTTTTTTGTTTTCTTGCAAGTATTTTTTCACTGTGTTATAGTTTGTGCATAGCAAGGAGATGTTTATGAAAATCTTGGTTACAGGTGGAGCAGGGTATATCGGTTCGCATACCGTGGTTGAATTGCAAAATACAGGTCATAATGTTGTTGTGATAGATAATTTGTCTAATTCAAAAGAAATTGCTTTGCAACGCGTTTCACAGATTACTAATAAACCAATAGATTTTTATAACATAGATATTCGTGATTTTAATGCGCTGGATAAATTATTAGATAAATATTCTTTTGATTGCTGTATTCATTTTGCTGGATTAAAAGCAGTTGGGGAATCAGTTCAAAAACCACTGGATTATTATGATAATAATGTCGGCGGAACTGTAACCTTGTTGCGTGCATTGAACAAGCATAATTGCAAGAATATTATTTTTTCGTCTTCTGCGTGTGTTTATGGAAACCCAAAAATTATTCCAATTACAGAAGAATGTCCAAAAGGATTGTGTACAAATCCATACGGTCAGACAAAGCACATAATAGAAGAAATAATGAAAGATTTACAAAAATGTGATTCGGATTGGAATATTGTGTTGTTGCGCTATTTTAATCCAATCGGCGCACACAAAAGCGGAACAATCGGCGAAGACCCAAATGGTATACCAAATAATTTAATGCCCTTTATTACACAAGTGGCCGTTGGCAAAAGACCTGAATTAAATGTGTTTGGGGATGATTATGATACGCATGATGGCACGGGTGTTCGTGACTATATTCATGTTGTTGATTTGGCGCGCGGACATGTTTCTGCATTAAAGGCGATTGAAAATAAATGCGGTTTGGAAATATTTAATTTAGGAACAGGTAATGGATATTCTGTGCTGGATGTTGTGCATACGTTTGAAAAAGTAAACAATTTAAAAATACCTTATGTGATTAAACCAAGACGCGCGGGCGATGTGCCAACTTGTTATTCTAATGCTGACAAAGCAAAAAAAGTTTTGGGTTGGTCTGCACAGTTTAATCTAGAAGATATGTGTCGTGATTCTTGGAATTGGCAAAAAAATAATCCAAACGGATATGATGAATAATAATCATTATGTTAAAAAAACAATGGAAAAATATTAAATCATGGGTTAAGTTTGCACTGGCAATTTGCGCTGTGGTCGTTTTTGTTGTGTTTTACATTTTTAATATATGGTCGCCATTAAGAAAACCTGTAACTGTGGTTGTAACCAAAGGAACATCTGTAACCAGTATCACAAATTATATGGTTAAAAACAGAATTATCAAATCATCAGATTTATTTTATTTTTCTGTACGGTTAAATGGTGGAAAAATCATGGCTGGGGAATATGATATACCGCGTGGAGCAGGTGTTTGGACAATTGCAGATATGTTGACACATGGCAAAGTTGCAACGACTACAATCACTATTCCCGAAGGATATACATTAAAACAAATTAAAAAAATGTTGATGAATATGCCATATTTATCTGGTGATGTTGATTGTAGTTCGTCTGCAGCCGTGTGTAATCTGGGCGAAGGTGATATATTTCCAGATACTTACAGAATTGCACGTGGTACAGCCCGACTGGCTGTGTTGGATTTAGCGCGAAAAAAAATGGTATCAATCAAAGATTCTATGTCTGGTTTTGTTTATCCGCAACCACTGACAAATTGGAACGAAGTTCTGGTGTTGGCTTCAATTGTTCAGAAAGAAACCCCGAAAACAAAAGAAATGCCTATTGTGGCCAGTGTATATCTGAACAGGTTAAGAAAGAATATGCGCTTACAGGCAGACCCGACAGTCGTTTATGCTTTGACAGATGGTTTTGGTGACATGCAAGGTACACCACTTTTGCGTGGGCATTTGAAAATAGATAGTCCATATAACACATACCGCAATAATGGATTACCACCAAAGCCAATATCTAATGTTGGACGTGCAGCGATTCGTTCTGTGTTAAAACCTGCACAAACCAAATACTTGTTTTTTGTTGCCGATGGTCGAGGTGGTCATAATTTTTCCAAAGAATATTCTGAGCACCAAAAAAAGCACGGTATTTGGCGTGGAATAAAGAAAGAAATAAATGGAATTGTTGACTATAATCAATAAACCAAACGAATCGTTGTGGACACAATTATAACATTTTTTTAGCATTGTTGCAAAAATCTTTTTTCTTGCAGGTTGCCTTTGTTTATGTGATAATATTCTTAACAGGAAGTGTTCCTGTGAAGTTTAACTTATGGAAAGGATATAATATGAAAAAAATCGCTTTAACATCTTTGTTGGCAGTATTCGCTGTCTCTGGAGCATATGCTGCAAACGTAATTGATGGCAATCCATTGTATATGCCAAAGGCAGGTCATGCATACAGTGTGACAACATTGGGTTCTCATTCTGGTTCTGAAGATATCAAAACTTGGGGCTTGAACGAAGAATTCGGTTATGGAATTACAGATAAATTGGCTGTTGGTGTTTCTACAACTGTTTATGATTTGCGTTCTTTTGACCAATGGGCATGGGGTGATATGACATTTGGTGCAGCATTCCGCGCGTTGAATAATGGTGCATGGAAATTGGATGTATTGGGTTCTTATGCTGTTGAACCAGTTTGGGGTAATCATATATCCTTCTTGGACAAAGATTTTACAGAATATACATGGACAGTTGGTGTTCGTGGTGGATACACAACATCTAATTTCACAATCGCTGGTAAAGCATTGTTTGAATACTGGAACACAAAATCATTTAATTGGAATGCAGACAAAGGCGAACAAGGTATGCATTCTTTGGTGTTGGGATTGGATGCTCAATACGTAATCAACAATCAATTCAATGTTGTTGCTGGTGTTGAATACACAGGTATCATGGATGATGAATATCGTGGTGTACCAGGTTGGGAAATCAAAAATGCTGGTACATGGCATGGTGAATTCGGTGTGAATTATAACATCGATGCTACTAAGTTTGTTGGCGCATACATCTCTGGTGATATGCATCATCATGGTGGTACAAAAGGTGATGAATGGAAAGCAGAAAAAGGATTTGGCTTTGGTGCTAAATTCGGTATTGATTTCTAATCTAACCAAACAAGATAAAAATCCGGCCAATTGGTCGGATTTTTTTGTTGTTTGTTATATGTTTGTTTTGATATTTTGTCATATTTTTTCTTTGTCTATTAACTGTGCTTTCAGAGTATGGATTTTTAGCGGTTTTTTGCATATAGAATACGATATTTTGCTTGACAATCTGTGGACTCAGGGTTATAGTATAGGTGCTTTCCGTGTAATCAAGGAAAGTGAAAAACACAGAAATCTGCGATGTTTGACAGATTTATAATCGCGCTGTTGCGTTGAAATAAATCTGATGGCGGGTTTCGCATAGTCAAAAAAAGAGAATAAAAACAAAGAGATTTTGAATGCCAACAGTAAATCAACTGATTCGGAAACCACGTAAAAAGGTAGTAGTAAAATCTACTGCGCCTGATATGATGGAAAATCCTCAAAAACGCGGTGTTTGTACACGTGTTTATACAACAACTCCAAAGAAACCTAATTCTGCTCAACGTAAGGTTGCGCGTGTTAAATTGGCTAATGGTCACGAAGTAACGGCTTATATTCCTGGTGAAGGTCACAATTTACAGGAACACAGTGTGGTTATGATTCGTGGTGGTCGTGTAAAGGATTTGCCGGGTGTAAAATATCACATTATTCGTGGTGTTCTAGATACAAAGGGTGTCGAAAGCAGAAAACAAGGACGTTCTCTGTACGGCGCAAAAACAAAGAAATAATACACATCTGAAATCGGGTGTGAGTAATTTGGGAAAACGAAAAACCCAAGTGAAGAAACAAAAAGGAAAATAAATATGTCAAGACGTAAGGCCGCAACAAAACGCGAAATCTTGCCGGATTCAAAATATCACAATCTGGTTGTTGCAAAATGTATTAATGTTGTTATGTGGGATGGTAAAAAAGAAGTTGCTGAAAACATTGTGTATGGTGCAATGGAAAAATTGAAAACTGTCGCAAAAGACAAAGATGAATTGACTTTGTTCTTAGAAGCGGTGGATGCGTTAAAGCCATCTATTGAAGTCAAGGGTCGTCGTGTTGGTGGTGCAACTTACCAGGTTCCAGTAGAAGTTCGCAAAGATCGTCAACAAACTTTGGCATTGCGTTGGTTGATTATGTTTGCAAGAAAACGTGGCGAACGTTCTATGGAAGATAGATTGTTTGCTGAAATGCGTGATGCTTTGAATGGTCAAGGTGGTGCATTTAAAAAGAAATTAGATACACACAGAATGGCAGAAGCGAACAAAGCGTTTGCTCATTTCCGTTGGTAATAAATATAAAGAAATAAGGAAAGACACATGTCAGTTGGAAAAACCGCAACTTTGGATATGTACCGCAACATTGGGATTATGGCCCATATTGATGCGGGTAAAACAACCACTTCGGAACGTATTTTGTTCTATACCGGTAAAACATACAAAATTGGTGAAGTGCATGATGGTGCTGCAACAATGGACTGGATGGTTCAAGAACAAGAACGTGGTATTACAATTACTTCTGCTGCAACAACATGTTTTTGGCGTGATCATCGTATTAATTTGATTGATACACCGGGACACGTGGACTTTACAATGGAAGTGGAACGTTCTTTGCGTGTGTTGGACGGTGCGGTTGCTGTGTTTGAATCTGTGAACGGTGTTCAACCACAATCAGAAACAGTGTGGCGTCAGGCGGATCGTTATAATGTACCACGTATTTGTTTTATTAATAAGATGGACAGAACTGGTGCTAATTTCTTCCGTTGTGTTGAAATGATTCGCGAAAGATTGGGCGCTAATCCGTTGGTTATTAATTTCCCAATTGGTGAAGAACAAGATTTCAAGGGTGTTGTTGACGTTGTTGAAATGAAGGGAATTATTTGGGAAGATGAAAATGGTTCTCATCCAAAAATTGAAGAAATACCAGAAGATTTGAAAGCGAAAGCAGAAGAATTGCACAATAAATTGATTGAAGAAGTTGTGACTTTGGATGAATCTGTGATGGAATCTTATATGGAAGGTAACATCCCAGATATTGCAACTATTAAAAAACTGTTACGCAAAGGTACAATCGCGCAAAACTTTGTTCCTGTGTTATGTGGTACCGCTTTTAAAAACAAAGGTGTTCAGCCATTGTTGGATGCAATCGTAGATTATTTGCCATCACCATTGGATATTCCTGCTATTAAGGGAACAAAAATGGACGGTGAAACAGTTGCGGAACGTCATCCAAGTGCTAATGAACCATTTAGTGCTTTGGCGTTTAAAATTGCAAATGATCCGTTTGTAGGAAACTTGATGTTTATCCGTATTTATTCAGGTAAATTGACATCAGGTTCTTATATTTACAATTCTAATCGTGATAAACGTGAACGTGTTGGTCGTATGTTGTTGATGCATGCAAATGCACGTGAAGAAATCAAAGAAGCATCTGCTGGTGATATTATCACTTTGGTTGGTATGAAAGAAACGATTACTGGAGATACACTTTGCGATGAAGCAAATCCGATTATTTTGGAATCAATTCACGTTCCAGAACCAGTTATCAGTATCGCGGTTGAACCAAAAACAAAAGCTGATATTGAAAAGATGGCTTTGGGTTTACAGGCATTGGCCAAAGAAGATCCTTCGTTCCGTGTATCGGTGGATCAAGAATCTGGTCAGACGATTTTGTCTGGGGTTGGTGAATTGCATTTGGATATTTTGATTGACCGCTTGTTGCGTGAATTCAAAGTGGATGTTAATGTCGGTGAACCGCGTATCGCATACCGTGAAACATTCCGTAAACCAATTTTGGAAGAATATACACATAAAAAACAATCTGGTGGTTCCGGTCAATATGCCCAGGTTAAAATACAATTTGAACCATTGGAACCAGGCGCAGGATATGAATTTGAAAACAAGATTGTTGGTGGGGCTATTCCAAAAGAATATATCCCTGGTGTAGAAAAAGGTTTAAAGATAGCACAACAAACAGGTGTTTTGATTGGCTATCCAACAGTAGATTTCAAGGCCACATTGGTAGATGGTAAGTATCACGAAGTTGACTCTAATGTGTTGTGCTTTGAAATTGCGGCGCGTGCTTGCTTCCGCGAAGCGATGAAGAAAGCATCACCGAAATTATTGGAACCGATTATGAAACTTGCGGTAAATACACCGGAAGAATACGTCGGTGACATTATTGGCGACCTGAACAGTCGTCGCGGACAAATCAATGGTATCGAAACCAGATTCGGCAGCCAGTTAATTACTGCGTATGTCCCACTGGCTAATTTGTTCGGCTATGTCAAAACATTGCGTTCATTATCTCAGGGTCGTGCAAATCCGTATATGGAATTGTCGCACTATGATGATGTCCCACAAAATGTTGCTGACGAAGTAATCAAAAAGATGACAAAATAACAATTACAAACTTAATAACTAACAGCCCAAGGAGAAAACCATGGCAAAAGAAAAGTATGTAAGAACAAAACCACATGTCAATATTGGTACTATTGGTCACGTTGACCACGGTAAAACAACTTTGACAGCTGCTATTGTTCACTATTATGGTGTTGGTATTGACGCACAAAAAGGTGTTGATCAAATCGATAACGCGCCAGAAGAAAAAGCTCGCGGTATAACGATTAATACTGCACACGTAGAATATGAAACAGCAAATCGTCACTATGCTCACGTTGACTGCCCAGGCCACGCTGACTATGTTAAAAACATGATTACAGGTGCGGCACAAATGGACGGCGCAATTCTCGTAGTTTCAGCGGCAGACGGTCCTA
>JAFRSF010000024.1 GCA_017427715.1 Alphaproteobacteria bacterium
CGGAAATTAAATATTGACAAATTATATTTATGGTCTATATTTGTATGTGGTGGTGTACGTGAGTATGTTCAGAAATATTTTTATTAGTTTTCTTTTAACTGTTTTGACATTAACAGATTGTTTTGCGATTCCAAACGATTGTCACAACGAATTATTTCGTAAAAATCATCCCAAAATATGCCAACAAACCAAATCAATCACAACATCTGACACATCAATCACAACGATTATTGGTGGTGCAATTTTGGCAGGTGCCGCCGGAATTGCTTTGACAAACAAATTATCACACAATTCAGATTCAACAAATAACTATGATAATGCGACAATTCTTCGTTCTGCTAATATTGTTTCTAGTTACGCATTAAATGACATCATTAAAAATAAAAAAATATACAATTCGTATATTGAATCTGAAACAAATGGTTATGACATAGCCCCAACCACAATAGAATCAATCAGAAATTCATCAAATTACATCCAAAATCAAAAGCATTTTGATGCTATAAAAATGGCTTGGGCGCATGCACGTGGCTTTTCAGGTAAAAACATTTCTGTAAATATTCTTGACGATTTTGCACATTATCATGGCGATGCAGTTCATGAAATTATCGGATATATCGCACCAAACGCAACAATATATGATAATTATTTAACAACCGCTGCAAATACCTTTAAATCTTTTGATGATATTGCAAACATTATGAAAGATTCTGCACCTGCAAATATTTATAATGGCAGTTGGCAAATAAAATCAACACCATATCAAAACGCAGCGACAGTCGCATATAACAGATTTGATTTTAAAACTTACAACAGCGCCCAAGAATACATGTACACACAAACAAGCCACAATTTCATCACAGAAATGATAAATCTGGCTGCCGACAATGACAGTATTTTTGTATGGGCTGCGGGCAATAATTATCAAAACGAAAGCGGGATATTATCCGCCCTGCCGTTGGCTTTCCCAGAATTGCAAGGACACTTTGTAAATGTAGTTGCAATAAATCCAGAAACAAGAACTTTGGCATGGTACAGCAATCAATGTGGTGTAACACAAAATTATTGTATTTCCGCACCAGGTTCCAATATACATACAAACGTATCAGAAACATCTGTTTCAGGAACAAGTTTTGCCACACCCATTGTAACAGGCGCCATAACAGTTATTAAAGAAGCATTTCCATACATGAATGCACAACAAATAACCGCCTTGCTGTTCACTACTGCAACAGACCTTGGCAAACCAGGTGTTGACGAAGTATATGGTTGGGGTTTATTGAATATGGAAGCCGCCACCAAGCCCGTTGGAACACCAAAAATCGTCTTGTCTAATGATAATATTATTCCCTTAACCGAAACCACAGTTGGTGGTATTGCCGGTTCCGCAATAAAAAACTCAAATATACAATTGGCATTTGTTGATGATTTTGGTCGCGCTTTTAAAACCAATTTATCAGACAATATCAATGTTATTCCATATGGTCGTGCGTTTGCAAAATTAAAGAAAAACGAAAACAATTCAGTGAAAATATTCAACAACCTGGAATTAAGTTTCGAACAAAATGATATTCTGCAAGCAAACGGATTTTTATCAGCAAACTCTGCCAACCTGAACAGCGTTATTGGATATGGTAACGAATTTAATGTCGGCAACACAGTTATTTATCAGCACACACAATTCGGAATATCTGCACCAAAATCAGATAATAATTCTGTTATATCTGGTTTTTCAGATATATATACCGCTTCAATCAAAACAGGTATAAAATATAAAGATTTTGGTTTTGAATTTGCAATTCCAGACACAATTATTCGCGGCAATGCGTACATGAATCTGCCGATTGAACGTGCAAATGACGGAACAATTATATATAACAAATTCGCCATAGATTTAACAACCAATCCCAGTTTTGAATATTCTGTTAAATATAAAAATATTTATGCTGGATATACAAACAATCGTGATTATCAAGACGAATTTTACATCATAGTAAAAACCAAAATGATATTTTAATTACCTGACACGTGTTAAAATATTAATTTTATTACCAACATTGGAATATTGCCAATTATTAAACATTATTGCGATTTCTTCGCATGCTTGTTGTGTTCCAATATTTAATTGGTCATGCATTAACATTTTGCCACCAACATTTACATACTGTAATAAATATAACAAAATATGTATTCTGTCTTTGGGTTTAATATAATCAAAAATATTAGAAAAATGCATAAAATCATAGTATTTGGTTAAACGCATATTTAAATATCGTATATCAGACCAAATGAAATCAAAAGGTTTGATTATCGTCTTTTGCAACAATTTATATTCTTTTGCTGTCAGAGCATATTCTTCACGGGCTACTGGACACAATCCTTGCTGAAATATTGGGTATATGCTCATCGCCCACAGGTAATCAAACACACAATTTGATAACAAATCTGATATTTTGCCCATATTTTTAACTGCCATTATATCTGGTGCCATATATAAATCTCTGACCAGTTTCCAATATTCTTTGTGATTTAATTTTTGTAGCGCAGCAGTTTTAATATCCATTATGCATTTTGCATTAAAAGATATATCAAAAGTATCTATATGCTTTGCACCATACAACGCACAAAACAAGGGTTGATCACCAGACGCAGCAACAACCAATGCATTATCACATTTTTTTGGCATATACGACATGGATAACCGCAGATTTTCATTTGTAATAACATACGCATCAGAATAAGCAGAAAACTGCGATAAATTCGGACGACAGACCTGAATTTCAAAAGCATTTTTAGTTTTTAACATCATCATCGTGCCACCATATAAATACCGTTAGTATACTATATACGTAGCACAAAATTATTCGTTGTCAATCAATAACTGTTTGATTATTCAGATTTTTCTGGTGCTGAGCGCATCAAATCGAAATTATGCATATAACTGAATGAAACACCAACCGAAGTATTCGACCCTGCCCGTACGGCCTGTCTGGAATGCGCGCGCCGATACTGCACATACGGTCCAAACGTAAAATCACCCCATAAATTAGTATCAAAACGCACATTAGCCATAAAATCATTTTTCAAATCTTCACCGACATATTCTGAAAAAGACAAATATTTTCTGTAATACCCATCAGAAGAAAACTTTACACCATCACGAATTTCATATTCGATACGCCAGCCCGCTTCTATCAAAGATTTATTCACTTTGGCATCAGAATAAGTAAAATCGTATTCATATGCACCTGCTATGTACAGATTTTTAATGATATCATTATCAAACAATGCAAAACCAGCATTCGGACGAATGACTTTTCTGCGTGGATTACCAACAAATTCTGTATCATATTGAACACGCATAATAGGACCTAATTTAAAATAATCTAAATCTAACCAGGCGTATGCCAAATCAGAAGACAGCAATATTTTATCAGCACTTTCATCAACTGTTTTTTCTTCGTTATACGGCTTTAATGTTTGTTTTCCATATTCCATGAACACAGAATTATCCCATCTGAATCTTTCGAACCCATATTCCAAAGCAACATCAAAAACACCTTTTAGATTTTCTTGGTTGGACGCCTTTAACGCGGATACTGTCGAATTTTGATATTCACCTGCATTTCCAATAGAAGTATTGGACCAATCAAAACCAATTCGCCTGATATTCAGATTAAATTTGTTATCTTTTGGTGCTGCATCAGCCACAGCAACCATTGGTAATAAACCCATCACAACAACAAATATTTTTTTCATTTCACGCCCCTATTTCCATATTTGCAAAACCCCACCATTATCGGCATATTTCCAACCATTTGCATGTAAATCAGCCGTAAATTTAGTTCGTATACCGGACGGCATTTTAGCAATAATATTATTTCCTGTTATATTTTGTGTTTCTATTTCCACATTGTTTTCGCGCGCAATCCGTTTCAATTCCGCCCAATCTGCAATCCCATTAGGTACAACAATCGACAAAGTAAACCGTGATGCAGATTCTGCCACAGGAACCCAATTTTGAACATTATTTTGTGTCAACCAATTTTTTATTGCATCATTATCTAAATTGACTGTTATCTTAGCAGAATATGCTGAATCAGAAATCTGTTCATTTGAAACACTGGAAGAACTGATAAAATTCAATAAATCATCATCAGATGTGGTTTGTATCAAATCTGATAACGCATCCGAATCGGCATATTTAGATAACACATTCAACATTATTTGACGATTTGCACTGTTCATCGCCATAATCTTTGCTTTTGCTGCGGTATCACTGACCTGATGCACAGAAACCGAACCAGATAATACACCTGCAAACACCGACATTGGCACAACCAAACAACCAATCAACACCAAAATCTTGGCCGAACATTTCATATCAAACACACCCTAGAATTTGAAACTAACACCGGCACGAATACCCATAGATTTATAAACAGAATTGATTTCATTATTGCTTTCTTCAACCCAACCATTAGCAGCACGTCTATTATATTCATCTTCATCTATCATACCATTCCACAACAAAATATATTGACCTTCTGGACTATAATACGTTTTGGCTGTTGCATCTGACACTTTGTAATAATCATATGTAAATCCTAAACTGAACATCACAGAATCAGAAATTGCGGTCATCCAATTCATATTTAAACCTAAATGATATGCATCACCCAAACCACCTTCGTCTTCTACACTTGGGGATTGCTGCCAATCCCAACGATATGGCTGGGTTCCTTCTGATTTATAAATTGGCAAACCCAATTCAATACCACCAGTTATCAAATTATCATTATTAATTTGATATTCCATATCCAACGCCAGATATGGCCCCATCCACGTAGTTTCATATTTATGAGACATACCAACCTGTTCATAATAATACGTTTGACCAAAATCTAGGTAACCAGATGCAGTAATTGCAGGCAATAAAACATCATAATAACCATCGCCATCCAAATCTGAAACACCCACCAAATGTGCAATTTCTAACAATTGCGGTTCGCCTGACGAACCCAAGGCAAAAACCCCAACATATGGATTACACTGCATTTCACCTGGTTGTGTAGAATCACAATTTGGAGTAAGATCAGAATTAAACACTTCAACTGACAAGCCCTTGTTGCTTTCCGTTGTTAATTTATGTTTAAAATAACGAAATCCGATTGATGGCGTTACCTTTGCCCGACCCCACGTAAAGAAATCAGTCAAACCAAAACCAACATTAAATCCAAACTGACTGCCATCTTTACTGACCCCAGAAGACATCGCAGAAGACCAATTTGCATAATTTCCATACGTTGCATCGGTTCCATACACACCAACAGAATTGGTCAAATCATCATCTATCATTGTACTTTCGCCAAACTGTTTTCCATATTGCAATCCAGCTTTGATTTGCATCTTTGTATCATCACCAAAATAATACGCCCCACGTGCATCAAAAACATTCCAAGTCAAATTATCATAATGCAATTTAGACCCTGCATCATTCATATCAAATTCCCATTGTGCCATCTGATGAGAAATACCTGCATCTAAAACAAATCCATGTTTTTCATTGGTTTGCACAGTTTTTTTGGCTTTATTTTGTTGCTTTTGTGTCCCCAACGTATTTTGTACATTTTGTTGTCCGTATCCACGACCAGCCCCATACCCATAAGAATTATAATACCCACCACTACGATTATATTTTTGTTGTGGGTTTTGATATAAATTACCATTATAATAAGTCCCAACGGCCCCAGAAATTACAGGATACAAAGCCATTACAGACATGGCACCAATGATACGAAATATATGTTTCATGTTATCTTTCCTTCTTTAAATATGATTCATTATAACACAAAACAGTTGAAAAGAAAATAATTTTATAATATATTTTTGCACAACAAAGATGTGGCTGTGGCGAAATTGGTAGACGCACAGCACTAAGGATGCTGTGGAGCAATCCATGGGGGTTCGATTCCCCCCAGCCACACCACCAATTTTCACCGAAGAGTTGTTATGCTTTGCCTGCCTAATGTGCTGTTGTCCGCCATGGGTGGTTTAATTCTCCACTTTTTGGGATTAATAATTTCCCACTCGTGGACGAAGAATTTGTCGATAAAAGCAAATAAAAAAAACACCGCCTTGGGGCGGTGCTGTTCGTTTTGATTTATTATTTTTTCTTTATAACTTTCTTCGCCGCTTTGGTTACATTCAATACTTTGCTTTTCAATGTTTTTAAACCCTTTGCCAAATCAGTATCTTCAACTGGGCCAACTTCTTCTGGTTTAACAGCCGAACAACAAAACGCACACTTAGTTGCCAATTTACTGATTTGTTGCTGACAATACGGACACGCACGAGTCGTGACTGGTTTTTTAGCACGTGCAGAATTAACAACTTTCACGAAAATAAATATAGCAAACATCGTTATCAAGAAACTGATAACAGAATTTAAAAATGTCCCCATATTCAAAGTCGTTGCACCTGCCGATTGCGCAGCCGCCATAGTTGTATAATGTGCGCCAGGTTCCCCACCCCCCAACACAAAAAACCATTGTGAAAAATCAATTCCACCAACCAACATCCCCACAGGTGGCATAATAACATCTTTGACCAAAGAATTCACTACACTGGTCATCGCAGACCCAACGATGATACCGACAGCCATATCGATTGCACTGCCTTTGTTAATAAAAGATTTAAACTCACTAATTATTTTGATTTTCATTGTTTTGTTCTCCTTGTTTTGTTATGTTATATCTTTCGATTGCGTCCAGCACTTTGTTTAATGTCTTGTGAATATTTTCATCACGCGTTTCGACCATAATGTCCGCCAAAGCATAAACATCATACCGTTCTTTGATTAATTGCGCCAATATTTGACGACTGTCTGTGTTCAAAAGTTGTGGTCTGGTATGACGGAAATTTGTCCTTTTTACAAGCAGTTCTAACCCGGCTTTTAACCAAATTGTTAACGTATTTTTTAAAACCATTTCACGAACAGAATCTGTAATAAATGCCCCTTCCCCCGTAGAGATAACCTTTACCAAAGGTGGTGTTTCCAACAACCTTTCAATAACTTTTTCTTCTACACGCCTGAATTCTTTTTCACCATACATAGCAAAAATATCAACCACACTACAACCAGCCGCTTTCTCAATTTCTTTATCTGAATCAACAAACGGGATACCCAAACACCGTGCCAAAGCACGACCAACACTGGTCTTGCCCGCCCCCATCAACCCAACCATGACGATTGGTTTATCTAATTGTATTTGTTTTTTCACTCTCATGTTTTGATATTCTATCATAAATATTAAAACAGACAATAAAAATTTCAATCAATTGCAGCCAATCTTTCTAGTTGGTCAGCAGAAATTAACGCATCTATCATTTCATCTAGACCTTCACCACCAGCCAAAATATTGTCCAATTTATACAAAGTTAATTTTATACGGTGGTCTGTCACACGTTGTTCAGGAAAATTATACGTACGAATCTTTTCACTTCTATCACCAGAACCAACCATACTGCGCCGTGACGCATTTGATGCATTCATTTGTTCATTACGTTGTTTTTCGTACAACCTTGAACGCAACACAGCCATAGCGGTCGCTTTGTTTTGTAATTGCGAACGTTCATTTTGACATGTCACAACTATACCAGTTGGAAAATGGGTAATACGAATCGCAGAATCAGTTTTATTAACATGCTGTCCCCCCGCCCCAGATGCGCGAAAAATATCAATACGAATATCTTTGTCATCTATGACAACGTCAATATCTTTTGCCTCCGGCATAACAGCAACAGATGCAGCAGACGTATGTATGCGACCCGCCGCTTCTGTTTCTGGTACACGTTGCACACGATGAATACCAGATTCAAACTTTAATCTAGCATACGCACCTTGCCCATCAACCTTGAAAATAATTTCTTTGTATCCACGGAGCGAAGTCGCATTTTCTTCTATGATTTCAATTTTCCATCCATGCCGCAACGCATAAGATTGATATTGTCTAAACAAATCGCCAGCAAACAAAGCCGACTCTTCCCCGCCGACACCGGCACGTATTTCCACAATTGCGCTGTTATCATCTGCACTATCACTTGGCAATAAAGCAATTTGTAAATCACGTTCCAAGTCCGGCAGAATATGTTTTAATTCATTCAATTGCTCTTCCGCTATACTTTTTAATTCCGGGTCAGACAGCATTTCATTGGCATCAACTATACCCTGCTGTGTCTGCAAATATTTATCTATCAACGGCAAAACTTCTGATAATTGCGAATATTCTTTGGACAATTTAGTCAATTCATCACCCGATATTTCCCCAGAATTCATTTTGGTTTCAATATCTTTGGCGCGTGCCTTGATGTCCAACAATTTGTCTTCAATAATCATATTATTTCACCTTTATTTTTTGAACAATCGTATCCAATGTCACAGGTTCTTGTACTCCAGATTCCATATTTTTCAAAGACACAATGTTATTCGCCACTTCGTCATCACCGATAATCGCGGCAAATCTCGCACCAATTTTATCAGCATATTCAATCTGATTTTTGAATTTTTTATCGGTATCCAAATAAGGCACCGCAACAATTCCGTTTTTGCGTAAAGCCGAAACCAAATTCATGGCATACGAAACATTTTGATTGCCCATCACCAACACAGCAACATCAACATTATTTTCAAACTGTGATAAATCGATTTTGTTTTCATCCATCAACGCAACCAGCATCCTTGACACTCCAACAGAACCACCGACACCAACGATTTTTGTTTTAGAAAATTTGGACACCAAATTTTCATAACGCCCACCACCGCCAATAGCCGGTAAATCTGGAAAATCTGCGCTGAAAAATTCAAACACAACACCAGTATAATAAGAATGTCCACGCATAATTGAAATATCAATTTCTGCGTTTTCGACACCCATAACACGCAAAACAGACATCAAATTATCCATTTCTTTGATTGCTGTGTCAAACTTTTCAGATTTATCAGCAAAAGATTTATATCCAGATACAAACACATTTTCTATAATTTGCGCTTTGTCTTTGCCAATAACCTCTGTCAAAGCATCTTTGAAATCAGAGATTTTATCCCGTTTATCAATCAAAATAAATGTTTCTCTGCTTTGCGATTCATCCAGTTTCAAATATTCAAACATCGCATTCCAGAACTTACGATTTCCGATTTTTATTTTTGTTTTACCAATAAACTCTGATACAGATTCATACATACGCGCCAATGTTGCAATGATATCCGCTTCATAATTAACTGACAAAGTGTCTATACCCATAATATCAATATCCATTTGACAAAATTCACGATACCGACCACGTTGTGGACGTTCGCCACGATAATTTTTCGCAAATTGATACGCACGAAACGGGAAAGTTAAATTATTCAGATGTCCAGCAATATAACGCGCTAGACCAACCGTACCATCATAACGCAGTCCCATTTTTGTATCACCTTTTTGAAACAAAAATATCTGGGTTTCAATTTCATCCCAATTATCTTTATCTGTTAAAACCTCTGCCCGTTCAATACTTGGCAAATCCAAACGATTAAAGCCCGCGGTTTTTAAAACATCTTGCATACGATTTGCACAATAATCAAAACAGCGTTGTTGGGATGGCAACAATTCTATAAATCCAGTCAAAGGTTTTGTTGGTTTTAAATCCATTTTTTTCACCTTTTTTTGTTTGTCCCCCGAAGTTTTAACAAAGGGGGATTTTATTATTTATCTATCGAAAACACTGTTATTCACAACAGCAATTATATCATAAAAAATACAAGAATGCTAGAGACCCACACCCAAACGGGCGTGATGAAAGAAAAATGATAAAGATACAAAGTTTTTAACCATCATAGTGCCGATTATAACAATTTGATTTCATTTTGCAATAAAAAAGCCCGAACAAACGGGCTTTTTTTATTATCGTTTTAAACCTACACGAAATTCATCACCCCAATCAGCAACCCTTTGTCCACCAACAGTACAATTCAGTGCATCAAATCCTTTTTCAACCTGGCTTTTCTTAATCAATACACCAGAAACCACACCACCAACAGTCCCCAATACAACACCTGCTGTCAAATCAGATGCAAGACGGGTCGCATTAAATGAACCATCGGCATTTTTCCATACACTGCGGTCACTGTCTACTTGTTTAAAGAACAATGACAATCTTTCAGCTGCTTTGTTAACATCATTCATGTCCATTGAACCATTTACAGTATTATTCTGTGTTTTTGTATTTTCTTGAACAACCAAATTAACACCACGAACATTAACAGTATCCAATGAACCTGATACCGTTGTGCTGGAAATTGATATAGCATTTATATCAACAGCACCACCAAACGACATTCCACATGCCTGTTCAATTGCACCTTGATATTTATTCATCACAGCGGTCTTGATTTCAGATTCTGATGCATGTTGTTTAACATTATCAACAATCGCGTATGGCACAGTGACTCTGTTATTACCGTTTGCACACGCAACAGCCAAAGACCCCACCCATTTACAATCTTTATCGCCACACATAAATCCACCGCAAGAACAATAATCGTATGCTTTACCTTGGATTTTTGTGTTTGGTACCAAACTGTTTATACTGTTTAAATTATCTATGTAATGTGGATTACAGCCATCCTTACATTCTTTTGGGCAATATCCTTTATCTTTACAAATACTTTGTTTATGGCACACCCCCATAGATTGACCATTATATATCCACATCATATATCCCGGCGCACATTCAATCGCGGCACAAGTATTTTTACCCCCGGTCAAAATACACCTTGCATCCTTGGCACCTGGCATATTTTTGCAGTCATCATCTTTTGTACATGATTGATATTTATTGTCAGGATTGGCGCTCCAACATTTTTCACATTCAACAGCATCCACACCAGCAGAAACAAAAACACCAGACAAAACAAATATCATTGAAAATAAAAACCGTTTTTTATTCATGATAAACCCCTTCCTGATATCTGCCATTGTATCACAAAAACGGTAAAAAACAAAACAGAAAAAAAACACCGCTGAATTTTTCAGCGGTGTTTTTTATTTTTCAACTACATTCTGAAATTAATGCGGAATTCATCACCCCAATCAGCAACCTTTTGACCGTTAACAGTGCAATTCAGTGCATCAAATCCCTTTTCAACTTGGCTTTTCTTTATCAATACACCAGAAACCACACCACCAACAGTCCCCAATACAACACCTGCTGTCAAATCAGATGCAAGACGGGTCGCATTAAATGAACCATCGGCATTTTTCCATACACTGCGGTCACCGTCCACCTGTTTAAAGAACGCAGCCAATCTATCACGCGCAGCATTAACCGCATTCAAATCAATTGTTGGTTCTGGTACAACAACAGGTTCCACAGGCGTACAATATTTTTCGGCCAATTTCATAATCGCACTTTGATCTCTGTTCAACAAAGATTTAAAGTCATTACATGATTTTCCATTCAAATCATCTTTCTCTAATCTAACCATTGTATTTGCATCTACAACACCACCATTTGCACATATAATTTTGGCACTGAATGTATAGGTACAATCTGTTTCTTGATCTGCATCAATACATTTTGCGCCATTCCATGTTTTTGTATTGTCCGGCTGTTGCGTTTTAACATCAACACAATAGCAATAACCACCATCCAAATCATTAGAATCAGACCACTTTGTAGTTTTGCCTGCTTTACAGCATGCTAAACGTTCTGGATGTCCCGCATACAAATCATTACATGTTCTTTTTGGTGCAGCAGGATTTGGATTCTTTTCATCTGGTTCTTCGTCTTCTGGTTTGTTCTTGGCATTAGGATCCGGAACACATTTATTACCTTCACGTTTCATTCCTTTTTCAGAACATTCCCATTTCCAACATGGAAGCGTACCACTACCATCTTTTCTCATTTGCCAGAAAGCTATTGTATCAATTTTCATTTCTGAATTTTCCGGTTTTTTCCATCCATCGCACCAACTTTCTTCACAATCCAACCATTCATCATTTTTGTGTACACCCTGATATGTTTTATATGTTCCACTACCAATCAAATCTTTTTGTCCACAATAGGTTATATAACCAAACCTGGGGCGTCCATCACTACCTGTACAATGCGTAGCTTCACCAATATCATATAAAACACCACCAGACAATGCGGTATTTCCAGCCACAGTATGACAACATGCATACATTTTAAGCACTGTATCATAAAAACAATCGTTTTGCGTAGCAATTCTTGTTGCAGTTGCAGCCGAACCTAAAACCGCGCCTGCACTAACAGCTATAGTAGTAGTAACTGGTCCAATAGGAATTCCAGAAGAACGCAACATATTCACTGCACCGTGTGTAGCCATTCCACCACCCAAACCACCAACAGCAACATCCTTTGCATCAACTATACCTTCTTTCATAATAGAATTACCTAACATAGTACTACCAACACCTAATTCCACCGCACCACCAATTGCCTGACCAACGTTTAATGTTCCAACACCTTCATATCCAATTTTTTGCGCGATACCACCAGCACTACTACCTGTCGCACCAGTTCCCCCAGCACCACCAGTACCAGTAGAACCGCTCATACGTTTTTTAGCTATTCCCTCGGCATATTTATTTGCTTTATCTAATTCATCATACTTGTATGTTTTTATATTTTCACCCTTGGCACTAATTTTATTACCTGCTTGATCATAAAACCTATTTCCTTGCTTTGTTAATTTTTCCATAGCGCCAGTATCCCTGTTTACACCCCAATGTGTATTTGTGGCTGACGGATTGGCACTTGGTGTCGGTGTCACCTGTGGTGTTGGATTTGGTGTTTGCGGCGTTAAATTTGTTGTAAGATTTTTCATCAAATCTGGATCTATTACATCTGCCTCATTTATCAAAGAACCCATTTTATCTACATATTGACCCTCCCCATTCACAAACACATCTCGTAAATAATTCCCGCCATCTGTTGAATAAGCTTTCATTCTTGTCGGTAGTAAATCTGAAACAGCAGACACAGCAGGACTAATTCCAAACACAATTACAGATAACATAAAAAGTATTTTTTTCATGGTTTATCCCTTCTTTCCCAACTTATGCGATTTATTCTATCATAAACACGTATATAAAACAAACATTTTTTACATCGCATCAAATATATATATTTTATAATTCCGCCTGCAAGAGAAATGATTCTTTATGTAAATGTTCCAATTTCACATAAAACAGCCCAAAAGGGCTGTGTCATTGTGAGCATACGATGGTATGTGTGACAATCCAGGTATATCAATAAGTGTTCGGCTTTGCCGAACTACTTTTTTTTATTGACCTGGATGCTCACACTCGCTTTGCTCGTTCAGCATGACACAACGCAGTTGTGTTACCTTTTTACCCTAAAGGGGAGAACAACAGATTCCCCACCATAAGCAATGAAAGTGGCACTAATACAATCAAAAATATTTATGCAAATTACAGCCGTTTTTATTCAGCCATCTTTTTGCCCTTTCCACACCAAAACCATATAATTTTGAAACAGTTGCCCAAAATGCAGACGAATGATCCATATGTTCACGATGTGCTAATTCATGCATTACTACATATCGCATTACTTCGTATGGTGCAAGTGCCAATCGCCACGAAAAAGACATATTTCCATTTGATGAACACGACCCCCATCGCGAAGTCGTATCACGCAACGATATATGTTTCGGCCAATATTGTTGAGGTGTCGTTCTTATAATACTTTTTATTTCGGACAATAATTCAGATTTAATAAAATCACGTACACGTCTTTCAAACATATCTATATTCCCGCCGATACACAGTGTTGTTTTATCAGTGTCCAGATATTTATTAGAACGCATTCGTTCATCGTGTTTCAATTTGATTGTTCGTCCCAAAAATTCAATTGTATCATCTGGTTTCAATGTTTCTTTGGTCGGGGCATTTGCAAAAATATTTTCTATCCATTTACGTTTAGATTCTAAAAATCGCATAACAAACGCATTTGATGTCATCCATGGTTTCGATATATGTATTTCAAAATGTGGTGATGTTTTTGGACGCAATGTCACATTATGCGTACCACGTCGTGTTTCTATGACCACCGGCACATTGCACCCCGAAGACAAAGTAAAAACATTTTCAGATGACATTTTATTATTTTATGTATTGTTTTATTTCATCAATAATTTTATCAACATCAAAACCATATTCAAGATATAACGTATCCGAATCACCAGATGCCCCAAAAGAATCAATTCCAATCACTGCATCAGCAAATTCAAACCAATTACCAGGTGCAGCCGCTTCAATTGCAATTACACAACCACGTAATATTTTGTCTTTGAATTTATTATCTTGATTGCGAAACACAGACATATTTACGACAGATACTACCTGAACATTTCTGAACCGTAATGCAATTTCAACCGCCAGCGGTATTTCGGAACCTGTTGCAATTATCGTTGTTTTCGCGCGCCCAGATTTTGCAGGGTGAATCACATATGCACCGCGCGACAAATCTGCATCTTTTGGTGTCGATATTTGTTTTACTTTTTGACGCGATAAAATTATAGCAGTCGGATTTTGTGTGTTTTCAATTGCACTATTCCAAGCATATACAATCTCTGTCATGTTGCATGGACGATAAACCTGCAAATTAGGTATCAATCGCAAAGACGGTAATTGTTCAATTGGTTGATGCGTTGGACCATCTTCACCGACACAGATGCTGTCATGCGAAAAAACATATATCGCCGGCAAATGCGACAACGCAGCCAAACGAATCGCCGGACGCATATAATCACTGAATGCCAAAAACGTAGAACCAACCGGACGTAATCCACCAACACAAAGCCCATTCATTATTGCACCCATTGCATGTTCTCGCACACCGTAATCTATGTAATTACCATAGAAATTGTTTGCAGTTATCTTTTTTGACATAGTTGTTTTTACACGTGTGTTATCTGCCAAATCTGCCGAACCAATTATCAAATCTGTTTCATTTTTCATCAATAAATCAAGGTATATGCCAGATAAATCACGTGTGGAAATACGTTCTGGTATTTTTGGGATTTTAATACGATTCACAACAGAAATTGCTTTACTGGTTTTTGCAACAGGCCTGTTTGCCACCACACACCACAAATTAACCCCATCTTTATCTGTATTATCAGAAATCAATTGCAATAATTCACTGTCTGACAAAGCCAATCCATGCGCATTTGGTGTATTTGCCACAGACGAACCACGTCCAAGAATATTTTTACATTGAATAAATACCGGCGCTGTTGATTTTTTCGCACGTTCCAAAGCACGTTCTATGGACGCAATATCATCGCCACGTATGGACATTACGTTAAATCCCATTGCACGCATACGTGCATTCACATCGATATCTGTTTGTGCAACACCATCAATACTGATTTTATTATCATCCCACAATATAATTAGATTATTCAAATTCAATCGACCAGCCAAAGCCATCGATTCGAAAGATACTCCTTCCATTAAATCGCCGTCTGAACATAAACAGTATGTCTTGGCACGAATACCACGTATTTTTTGGGACAAAGCCAAACCAACTGCATTACCAATACCCTGACCCAACGGTCCAGTCGTTGCATCAACACCATCGATTCCATATTCAGGGTGTCCTGGCAAACCGTTAAACTTGCGAAAACTATGCAAATCGCCGATATTATAACCAGATAATTTCAACACAGAATACAACAAAGCACTGCCATGACCAGCGGATAAAACAAATCTATCTATGCCACGTCTTAAATGATTTGCAAAAATACAAGTAACTATTTCAGCCGCATCCAAAACAATTCCGACATGACCACTGTGCGCAGACAAAACCGCATCCAGCGCGTTTGCACGCACTGTATTAGACATCTGTTGTAATTGTTTGGCATTAAATTTCATTTTATGATATTATATCACAAATAAAGGTGGAATAAAATGTTAAAAATATGGACAGACGGCAGTTGTTTAGGTAACCCAGGCCCAGGCGGATGGGGCTTTGTAGCCACAGACGGAATACATACCGCTAAAAAATCTGGTGGCGAAAAAGACACAACAAACAACAAAATGGAATTGACCGCAGTGATTCGGGCTTTGCGTGCTGCAAAAAAACACAATGAACTGGAAATTCACACAGACAGCCAATATGTTAAAAACGGCATGCAAAGTTGGATTAAAAATTGGAAAAAAAATAATTGGAAAACCGCTGATAAAAAACCTGTCAAAAACCAAGAATTATGGCAAGAATTGGACGAATTGGCATCCAAAATAAAAATTCATTGGATCTGGGTCAAAGGACATGCCGGCGAAGAATTCAATGAAATGGTTGATACATTGGCACGAACCGCCGCCGAATCATTTAAGTAAAAAATACCCCGAAAATTTAACAAAGATTACACACTTTATCTTGATAATAATTTTTTATAAAACCTTTTGTCATGCTGAGCGAAGCGTGAGCATCCAGGTAAATTATGTGTCTGGCTTTGCCAGACCACTTTTTATTAACCTGGATTCCCACGTTCACTTCGTTCACTCGGAATGACAAAAGCCCTTTGTGCTTTTATCTTGTTTTGACATTGGCATCTAATAGTTTTTGTTTCTTATCATTATAACGTGTCAAAAGATGCTCATATAGATGCCCTTGTACTATTGCCGACCCATACTTTCCTGCTATATCAAACACATTTTTACAAGCTTTATTCACTATATCTAAATCTATGTCGCAATGTGTTAATAAATAATATTCTACATCATTATGATTATTTTCTACAGCAAACATTATTGCTGTATCTCCTTTGATATTTTGTAAATTTGCATTTGCCCCGTTTTTAATGCAATATTCAACTGTGGGTAAATCTCCATACCTAGCAGCAAACATTAAAGCTGACATTCCTGATTTATCTTGTGCATTTATATCCGATAAACTTTTTAAAAAATTTCTAATTCCAACTGTATCTGCATACTCAAATACTGTACTAAACGAAAGTGGAAGATATTTACGTTTTTGCATTTTTTTCGTCATTTTTAGAAACTCCTTATGTTAATTTCTTCTTTTTTATTAGACAATATTTGTTTAAATATATCTGGACGTTTTTTCTTTGCAACCTGTGGCCAAAGCTGATATCCATCTGGCGTTATTACAACGGGTTTATCCCAAGCATCAGGTAAATAAGTATAATGCACAGCATATTTCTCTGGATCGTAACAATAACCCACGCTAAACACCAAAGGTTTATCTTTATCTGGGTTACCACCATCCTTCCCCATACAATAAAAAGGTTTATCAGAAAAATTCTTGGCCATAAATGGTGCAATGTCTTTTGCATATTGTAAAGAATCTCTCACCAAAAACTTAAATCTATCCATCACTACTGAATTCATTACACAAAAATAATCTAATGTATAACCATTCTGGGTGTAATGTAATGGCACCTTAGATTCATCACCATACTTTTTAATAGCGTCACTTTTAAGCATTCGATAATCTTCCATATTATACAAGTTTACCACCCTTCTTAATTCATATGGCCTGATTGCATCACCTGATTTTTTCTGGTGATTTTCACTTAATGTCTTAAAAAAGTTTGAAACAGAACCAAATTTAATTCCGTCTTGTAACTTTTCCGCTTCATAATTTCCATCGTATATACCCCAAAATTGATACAATTCAAAAGTAACCTCTGTACCTATTTTCATATTTACACCTTTTTATATTATATAAAACTATACGGAAAGCATAGCACTAAAACCTATAAAGTCAAGTTATACCTACAAAACTCAAATAACGTACATTTTGTACAACAATGAATCTATCCTTTAAAACCCATGGCAACAATAAACATTTCCACAGAATCTTTACGTGAAGATGGCGGCTTAATATGATAAACTTTTTCAAAATGTTCTTTAACCTGTTTCAACAAATCATTTGTTGTACCACCTGTAAAAGATTTAGCAACAAATGTTCCACCCACTTTTAACGCATGCAACGCAAAATCAAAAGCATATTCCAACAAAACCATTTGACGAATATGGTCTGTCTTTTTGTGTCCAACGGTATTTGGTGCCATATCAGACATAACTACGTCTGCAGTACCCTTGCCTGCTTCATCATGTGATAAATTTAATTTTTCTTCTAACCATTTTAATGCCTCATCAGTGGTAAAATCGCCCTGATAAAATTCGACATTATTGATTGGCTTGATTTCCAATAAATCCATAGCAAACACTTTGGAATTTGGATATTTGCGCGCAACATATTGCGACCAAGAACCAGGTGCAGCACCTAAATCAACAACTACCTGACCATTACGAAACAAATGGTATTTTTCATCAATTTCTATGATTTTGAACGCTGCACGCGCACGATAACCTTCTTTTTGTGCTTTGGCAACATAAGGGTCACTTGCCTGACGTTGAAGCCATGCAACCGAAGATTTATGCGCTGCTATCTTTTTATTCAAAATCTTCATATTGAAAAATTAGTTTTGTCCGTTTTTCAACTTTTCCATCACAGCTTCCATACCACCCATTTTTTGAATCATGGCCATTTGCTGTTTCATTTTGGTATATTGTTTAATTATATGTTCTACTTCACGAACTGTGCAACCCGCAGTTTCTGCAATACGAACTTTTGCATTTGCAAAAATCTTTTCTGGATCTGCACGTTCAACAACAGTCATTGCTTCTAATATTTTAATCTGTGCATCTACACTGCCATCTGCAATTTTTTCCTTCATGGCAGCCACAGCATCCTTCATACCAGGTACTATTTTTAACAACCCACTGAAATTACTCATTTTTTTAATCTGTTTCAACTGTGCCAACATATCGTTCATATCAAATTGACCAGACATCATACGTTGCGCTGTTTCCTTCATGCCAGATGGCATTTTTGCCGCTTCTTTTTCTAAATCTGCTGTTTCATTTTGTATTGTATTTTTCTTTTTACCAAATCCAAACATTTTATTCTCCTTATTTACCGTAAGATTTATCGCCCATTATTTTACCAGAATAATACATTTTAATAATTTCTAACGATTTATATAATGCCTCATTTTCTTCTTTGGCAAACGAACAAGTTTCTACAGCTTTACGTAAAGAATATGAATCTATCAAAGCAAGAATTATTTTTTTCTTTTTATCCCCGTTCTTTTTTAAATTTATAATTTTGTTATACATTTTATCTCCATTTTCACAATTGAACACCCTGGCCCAATACGCCCAATTGTATTTATATCTGTTAATCGCTTCTAAAACTACATTTTTATTTACATTAAATTCTGCACTCATAGTCATTTTTTACTCCTTTGCTTTAATCGTTTATTTACTCAAAACATACTACTTATTTTTCTTTGGTTTGTCCAGATACTTTTTCAGATATTGTCCAGTCAAAGAATTCGGATTTTGTGCAACATCTTCTGGTGTTCCAACCGCAACAATCTGTCCACCACCACCACCACCGTGTGGTCCTAAATCAATAACCCAATCCGCTGTTTTAATAACTTCCAAATTATGTTCAATTACAATTACTGTATTACCAGCATCAACCAGCTCATGCAAAACAGATAACAAAGATTTTATATCTTCGAAATGCAAACCTGTAGTTGGTTCATCCAAAATATATATGGTTTGCCCTGTACTGCGCGCCGCCAATTCTTTGGATAATTTGATACGTTGGGCTTCACCACCAGACAAATCCAAAGAACTTTGTCCAAGTTTTATATAATCCAATCCAACACGTTTTAACAAAGCCAATTTACGTTCTATTTGCGGAACATTTACAAAAAATCTATATGCTTCTTCTACTGTCATGTTCAACACATCTGCAATAGATTTACCCTTATATTTAACAGCCAAAGTTTCATCGTTATAACGCTGTCCATGACATTTATCACATTCGACATAAATATCAGCCAAAAAATTCATCTCTATTTTTATCTGACCATCACCTTGGCATGCTTCACAGCGTCCACCTTTGACATTAAAAGAAAACCGACCTGCATCGTATCCGCGCGCTTTTGCTTCTGGTAAATTCGCAAAGAAATCACGGATATTGTTAAACACCCCGACATATGTTGCAGGATTACTGCGCGGACTGCGCCCAATCGGTGATTGGTCAATATCAACAACTTTATCTATATTTTCCATGCCACGAATAATATTATGCGCACCCATTTCCAATTTAGAATTATACAACACACGCATTATAGCCGGATACAACGTGTCTAATAATAATGTCGATTTACCAGATCCAGAAACACCAGTCAACGCGATAAACATTCCCAAAGGAAAATCCACATTTATATTTTTCAAATTATTTTCGCGCGCACCTTCAATTCTTATAAACTTGCCATTTCCAGGTCTGCGCTTGATTGGCACTTCTATTCTACGTGTACCAGATAAATATTGCCCTGTCAAAGAATCAGGATTTTTTATAACCTGTTGCGGTGTTCCGTATGCGACAACATTGCCACCGTTTATACCGGCACCACGCCCAATATCAACCAAATAATCTGCCTGACGCATCATATCTTCATCGTGTTCAACAACAATCACAGTATTATCTTTGTCACGCAACATTTTCAATGTGTCTATTAATTTATCATTATCACTTTGGTGTAAACCAATTGACGGTTCATCCAACACGTACAACACACCCGATAATCCACTGCCAATTTGTGAAGCCAATCTAATTCTTTGTGCTTCGCCGCCAGACAAAGTTCCCGCCATACGTGACATAGTCAAATATCCCAAACCAACATTTTGTAAAAAATATAATCTTGAAACAATTTCACGCAAAATCATGCTGGCTATATCGTTTTCTTTCTTGGTCAGATGGTTAGGCAAATCTTTGAACCACCGCAAGGATTCATCCACAGACATATTACAAACATCCATAATATCACAGTTATTTACTTTTATACACAATGCCTGAATATTTAAACGTTTGCCATGACACACAGGACACGGTTTTTCAGATTGATATTTTGCCAATTCACTGCGTGTAGATTCAGAATCTGATTCACGTAATCTGCGTTCCAGATTTGGAATTACACCTTCGAACGGCTTTTCATATACATAACCGTTCCAATTTATTTTTATTGGTTCTTCACCTGTGCCATATAAAATAATATCTTTATCGCTTTGTGACAAAGTATGCCATGGCTTGGATAATGGTATCTTGTATTTTTTATGCAATGCATCTATAACATTTTCATATTGACTTAGCATACCACCACGTGACCAGGGTGCAATTGCACCGCCTAATATAGATTTTGATGGGTCTGGAACAACCAAATCTGGTGAAATATTTAATTGAACACCTAAACCGTCACACGCACTGCACGCACCTATCGGGGCATTAAAAGAAAATAATCTGGGTTCTATTTTTGGAACAGTAAAACCACTAACCGGACAAGCATATTCTTGGGAATACAAAGAATCTTCATTCGTGTCTAACCTGCGCACAATAACTGCACCAGGCACCAAACGCAAAGATGCTTCAAACGAAGCATACAAGCGCGAACGAAAATCTTCTGCTTCATCCCCAGACAAATCGTTTTCTGGCATCGCAGCCCTGTCAATAATAACCAAAATGTTATGTTTCTTATTTTTATCTAATGCCGGTACAGAAGACAAATCATACAATTGACCATCAACAATTGCGCGTTGATACCCCTGTTTAATTAAAAAAGCAATTTCTTTTTTATATTCACCCTTTCTATCACGAACCATTGGTGCCATTATATAGAACTTTACACCTTTTGGTAATTTCAGTGTCCAATCAACCATTTCTGCAATTGTCTGCGATTTAATCGGTAATCCTGTCACAGGGGAATACGGTACACCTATTCTAGCCCATAACAACCGTAAATAATCATATATTTCCGTCACTGTCCCCACAGTGGAACGTGGATTTTTAGACGTAGTTTTTTGTTCAATGGAAATCGCAGGCGATAATCCTTCTATTAAATCAACATCTGGTTTTTTCTGCATATCCAAAAACTGCCGTGCATAACTGGACAAAGATTCAACATATCTACGTTGACCTTCGGCATAAATAGTATTAAAAGCTAAAGACGATTTTCCAGAACCAGATACACCAGTCAGCACCACCAATTTATTTTTTGGTAGATTAATATCTATATTCTTAAGATTATTTTCGCGCGCGCCGCGAATCTTTATAAATCCTGTCATGGCTTTCATAAAATAGTTATATTCTGCAAAAAATCAAGATATAACAAATAAAAATTATTCTGCAAACCCAACAGTTTTCAATGCGTTTGGTGACATAGAAACACCAGATTTTCTAGTATTTGCGGGGCCTAATTTGTTTAACAATTGACCATCCACCCAGACATCCACAGCATTTATATTCCCAAACGTTGCCTTTAAATTATCGGTATTTGGCAAATAATATATATCTCCAGGTAACAAAACACGGGAAAACACCGTATTACCTTTGCTGTCTTCAATCTTTATCCAAGATTCTTTTTCCGCCTGTAATACAACTTTGGCATCTTGACGATTTTTTTGTTCAAATCTTTCACGAACAGGATATCTAAAATCTGGCTCAGACGAAACAGTCGTGACTTTATCTGTATCTGTCTTTATTTCTGTAATAACATCCGTTTTTTTACCAGTAAAAATAACCAATAAAATCACAGTTAATAACACAACAACAAACCCACTGGCAAACCAAATCCAGTGTTTTTTTACATACTGCACACCGATTTTTGCAAACTTTTTCAAATCTTCTTTTTTGATTGTTTTAATAGTTTTTTTTGGCGCAATAATTTCTTCTTCTTCTGCTGGTTCTTGTATAATCCCCAGTTCGTGTTTTAATTTTAAAATTATTTCATCTGGATTCAACCCCAATTCAACAGCGTAACTGCGTGCGAAACCCAAAATATATACATCTTCTGGAATAACACGATAATTACCTTCTTCCAAAGCGGTCAAAAACTCTTCCCGAATACACAACAATTTTGCAATGGTGGCAATTTCACGCTTTCTGCGACCAGTCGTTCGCGCATTCCGCAACATTTCGCCAGCAGTCATTTCTGCCACAGATTTCAATACTTCTTGTTTTTCATCCATGCTAAAATCCTTTGATATACACCAATATTATGATAGAAACAGTCCGTTGTCAATTAAACAGACCAAAAATCTTTTATTGCTTTTACCAATTCTTTTTCATCCGTAATTTGGTTTACTTTTATCCTGAATTGTGTGGAATTAGAATATCCGGACGAATACCATGCTATATGTTTTCTGAACATTGTCACAGCCGTTTTTGCACCATAATAATTCATCATTAAATCTAAATGTTGCAAAACAATGTCACCAACATTCACAGGTTCATCACACAAACCACAAATCTGACCAAAAATCCATGGATGCCCCAACATAGCACGACCAATCATTGCGCCATCGTATCCCAACGATTGAACGCGTTCTATATCTTCAACGGTTCGCAAATCCCCGTTCGCAATTATCGGTAACGGCAATTCAAGTTTTTTTTGTAATTGTGCATTACCAGAATATCCTGCAGCACGTGTCCGTCCATGCAAAGTAACAAATGCAGCACCTGATTCTGCGGCAACACGTACCAAATCTACCCAATCCTTGTGCGTTTCATCCCAACCCAAACGAGTTTTAACAGACACTGGTATACTAACGGCCTTTACACAACTTTCAATAATACGGCCAGCCAACACATGATCTTTCATCAAGAACGCCCCCGCACCTGCACGTGTAGCAACCTTTGGCACAGGACATCCCATGTTTATATCAATCCATTTTGCGCCGGCATCCTGTAAAATCTTTGCTGCCTGCCCCATTAAATTGGGTTCTGCACCAAATATTTGTGCGCCAATATTACCTTCGTCTGTATAATCATCAAAATTACGAATACAATTTTTATGCCGTCCAACCAAAGAATGGCACGATATCATTTCAGTCACCATCGAAACATCAGGCGCAAACTGACGTATAATCTTTCTGAATGGCTTATCAGTTATACCAGCCAATGGTGCAGTAAAGATTTGATTATTACTAAACATTTGTGATATAATACATACTATGTGGACAAAAATCAAAAATTTCTTTGGCTTTGTGAAATCAGCATGGGTTGCTGGTATACGCGGAAAATTAGGCGTATTATTTTTAATTATAGCAATTTTTTTCTTTGTTCGTTTGTTTTCTGGTACCCAAAACATCCAGGGCTTTGTTATAAATGCTTGGCATTTGAATCGCAATCGCGCTACGTTGGCCCTAGAACAACAAAAATTACAGCAAATTCAACATCATATATATCTACTGCAACACCCAAATAATTCCGCCGATTACATAGAAGAATTGGGATTAAAAACACTAAATCTGGGCAATCCCGAATTCAAAGAATTAAAATATTAACGTCAACATTGAATACATTATTCACACTTTAACCCTTTGTTTTTTTTATTGACAATAACAATATTTGGTCTATAATCTCCGCGTAAAAAAACAAACTATAACAAATGAAAACACCAGATTTATCTATTATTGTTCCTGTTTATAACGTGCAAAAATACATTCGTCATTGTATGGCAAGCATTTTACACCAAAAAGGGGTCAGTGAATCAGAGATAATAGTTATTGATGATGGTTCTACCGATTATACGCTACCTATTTTAAACAAAATTGCCGAACATCACAACAATATTCAGATTATACATCAAGAAAATACCGGTGTTTCAGCAGCCAGAAACACAGGTATTGCCGCATCACATGGAAAATATGTGACATTTGTTGATGGTGATGATATGGTCGGAATCAAAGCAAAAGCCTTTGATGAATATTTTGCAGAACCATTACGCGAAGATATTGGGTGTATGTCTTATTATGAAAACGACCGCAAAACCATAAACAAACTATCTGCCAAGCATTTTGATGATAAATATTTCGTCAATATGCTACATACCGCATACACTACGGATGCAGAAATTGTTTTAGGCGGTAAAATTGCTTTGAACACAAGTGATTCATACATGCTTAAACAAGTTTATAACAAACGTATTATCAGAGGAAGCAGGACAACAGACAAACAAACCCTTTTATTGGAAGCAGAAATTCGTGAAAGTGCAAATTTTGCGTTATTCAGTCGTGCTATGTTGGACAAATACAATTTACGTTTTACACCACATATGAATTTGGATGAAGACATATTGTTTTGTCAATTAGCAGTACTTTATGCTGATAAAACAGTCACTGCACCCGATGTGACTTATTTTTATAACAACCACCCTAATTCCTTATCTTGTATAGTTTCAGATAAAGATAATTTTATAAAATACAAGATTGCTTATATTCATCGTTTTCATTTATTATTAAACAAAATTGCAAAACACCCACAATATATGACCAAAGAATTATTTGGAAGCACAAAAAACATGTTCATTGAAAAATACGAAACACTTTTTGATCAGACATTATCTTATAACCCAAATTACAAAGAACAAACAAAATATCACAAATATTGGTGTCGAGAACTTCGTTGCAAGAAAAAAGATTGCACACAATGTCAAAATGCATATAAGTTTTTAAAACGATTGCAATCAGAATACCGTAAATTAGTAGAAGAACATATGATAAAAGTAATATAAAACGTATAAAACAACACCCTATGTTTTGGGTGTTGTTTATGTCAGACAACATTATACATTAATTTAAATAAATTATCATTCCATTTAAATAAAAGGCAAACATAAGCCATAATACGTATGGCACAACCAACCAAAATGATGCCTTGCTAATTCTATAAAACGCGCGTGCCATAAATATTGCGGTTATAATTAATGCTGTTAAAATTATCAATGCTAGTTCCGATAAATTGGCACCAAAAAACACAAAAGACCACAACGCATTTAATACAATGTTTATGCCAAACAGTGTGTATGCGCTGGTTCTGTCATTTTTATTTATAAAGGCATGCTTTTTTATAACTAAAAACAATGCAATACCTATCAAGAAATACAATATAATCCATACAACACTGAATACCCAACCCGCTGGGGTCAATACAGAATGTTCTAATGTGTTATACCATAGATTTTGTCCTGATTGTATCGGTGCAACAAGCAACCCAATCAATCCGGGTAAAAAAGATAAAAATTCAGCAAAAATAAATTTTAAAAAAGACATTTTTTTCTCCTTTTGGTTATAAAACAGTATATCATTACAAATTACAACAACCTATTGGAAAGATTTCATAGGAAAACACAGAAAAATATGATACAATATATTTGAAAAAATCGTGGCATGCGGTTTTTTTCACTTGTCTAAAAATCGCTGGATTGTATAAGAAAGCACCCAGCGATTTTTTTTAATGTTTAACACCGTATTTGCCACGATTTATTGGACGATATGAAATTGCTTCAGCTAAATCAGACATAACAATATTATCATCACCGCGCAAATCCGCAATTGTTCGTGCAATACGTTTAATACGGTTATAACCACGCGCAGATAATCCCATTTTTTCCGCAGCAGTGTTTAAAAAATTCGTTAATTCATCATTTAACACAACGTATTTATCCATATCTGCACCATCCAGCAAAGCATTAACATAACCCTGACGTTGAATTTGCTTTTGACGTGCAGCCACAACCCGTCCACGAATTTGCGCACTGTTTTCTACGTTTTCATTTTTGTTTTTATTCATTTCCCATGGGTTTACAGCATCTACATCCACATGCAAATCGATTCGGTCCAACAATGGTCCGGATATTTTATTCTGATATGCTTCTGCACAACGTGGCGCACGCGAACAAGACAACGCAGCATTTCCTAGATGCCCACATGGACACGGATTCATCGCAGCAATCAATTGAAAATGCGCTGGATATGTAGAATTGCGTTTTGCACGTGAAATAACAATTTTGCCAGATTCCATCGGTTGACGTAATATTTCCAGTGTTGCGCGGTTAAATTCCGGCAATTCATCCAAAAACAAAACACCATTATGTGCCAAAGATATTTCACCTGGTTTTGCATCACTGCCACCACCCGCCAGCGCAACAGGACTGGCTGTATGATGCACACTGCGAAACGGACGATTTGATATCAAAGATTGATTATCCAATTTTCCAGCAATTGAATAAATTATTGATGTTTCTAATATTTCTTGTGCTGTCATTTCAGGCAAAATAGAAGGCAATCGTGATGCCAACATAGTTTTGCCTGAACCCGGTGGCCCAACCATTAACATAGCATGTCCACCCGCAGCCGCAATTTCCAGCGCACGTTTTGCTGCCTCTTGACCATGTACTTCTGCTAAATCTCCAATTTTTGTATCCGATTCGATTGTTTTAATTGCATCAGGCAACGGCAAGATTTGTGTTCCGTGAAAATGGTTTATTAAATCCAGAACATGATTCGGCGCCAATATATTTGTGTGTCCTGCCCAACGTGCCTCTGACCCTTGAACCCCAGGACAAATTATACCTAGATTGTTATTATTCGCCCAAACACTTGCCGGCAACACACCACCAGTCCGAACAACAGCACCATCCAGACCAATTTCACCAATAATTACGTATTGTGATAATTTATCTTCTGGTAAAACACCCATCGCACACAAAATACCACACAATATAGGCAAATCAAAATGAGAACCCGTCTTTTCTATATCAGCAGGCGACAGATTCACAGTTAACCTTTTGGCAGGCAAAGACAGATTCAGCGCGTTCAAGGCATTACGAATTCTTTCTGCTGATTCTTTGACAGCCCTGTCCGCTAAACCAATTATGTTAAATTCAGGTTTTGCAAACCCCGCAGACAATTGTACCTGGACATCTATTTTCGTGATATCCATACCATTAAAAATTATCGTATTCAAAATTATCATGACACATATATTAAAACTTGCACAGATTGTTTTCAAGGTATAATATAACAATATCTAAAAAAGGATTTTTTATATGCCAGCAAAAAATCATAACTCGGTTCGTGAATGGTTTAATACTATATTTTATGGTGGGTTAATCGCCATTTTATTTCGCAGTTTTCTGCTTGAACCATTTAATATACCATCTGGGTCAATGATACCGTCATTGCATGTCGGTGACCATATTTTTGTTCAAAAATGGGGATATGGTTATTCTAGATATTCTTTTCCATTTGGTTCTTGGAATATGTGGAATGGGCGTTTTTGGGTTGGTCACGAACCACAAACAGGCGATATTATTGTTTTTCGTAAACCAAACGCAAACATAGAATATGTCAAAAGATTAATCGGGCAACCTGGCGATAAAATTCAGATGAAAAATGGACGCTTATATATAAATGATAAAATGGTTGAACGTACAAACCCCAGACCTTATATCGTTGCCAATTTACCAAAATCTATGCGTGGTGTTGGATATTACAAAGAAAACATGTCTATCAAAGGCAACAAAATATGGATAGACAACAAACCTGCACCATTTAATTATACGATTGAATACAAACCAGACAGTTTATGTATGAAACACCCATACGAATGCGCGGTATATCAAGCAACTGAATACACAGAAATATTACCGAATGGTGTCGAACACAGCATAATAGAAGTTTCTGATGATGCACCATTGGACAACACATCGGTTTTTACAGTACCAGAAAAACACTATTTCTTTATGGGTGATAATCGCGACAACAGCGCAGACAGCAGAACAACCGAAGTATCTTTTGTATCACGCGATAATGTTCTAGGCAACGTGTGGTTTATATGGTATTCGCATAATTATTATGCGCCAATGATTGCTTTTTGGCACTGGGGTAATAAAATACGTTGGGACAGATTTGGAAAATCAAAGAAAAAATAATGAAACTGAATTATACTTTTAAAGATAAAAATCTACTTGAACTTGCTTTGACACAAAGTGGTATAGATTCAAAACACAACAACGAAAGGTTGGAATTCATTGGCGACAGGGTTCTTGGACTGTCTGTAGCGGGGTTATTATATGACATGTACCCAAATGATGCAGAAGGCGGCCTAGCGCGTCGTCACGCTCAGCTTGTTTCCACAGAAACACTGGCACGTGTTGCCGCATGTTTAGACATTGAAAAACATATTAAACACGGTCATATGACCAGCGGAAAAATCAATCATGTTTTAGCAAACACAGTTGAAGCAATCTTGGGTGCAATATTCTTGGATTCAGGATTTGAATCTGCCCGAAAATTGATTGTTGAAATATGGACACCATTGGCTGCAGCGGAAATAATTGCCCCCAAAGATGCAAAAACTGCATTACAAGAATTAGCGCAAAAAAATGGTTCTGGTTCATTACCAATATATAAATACAGTGAACCAATGGGTGCATCACATAATCCCGTATTTACAGCCACGGTCACCGCATTGGGCAAATCTGCAGACGGCAAAGGCACATCCAAAAAGGCAGCCAGTTTAGATGCTGCAGAACAACTGTTAAAAATCCTTGCAATTTGATGTGCAGATGATTACAATCTTGATAAATAACAAAGGAAAAAAATATGTTTTCAATCTTATTGGTTTTATTGGTTATAGTCGCAGTTTTAATGACTGGATTAATTTTGTTACAAAAATCAGAGGGTTCTGGTATGTCTGGTTCATCCGCAGCATCAATGTTTGGTGGTGTTTTAACGGGGTCGGCGGCCGGTAATTTTCTGACTAAAACAACAGCATGGTTGGCAACTATATTCTTTGTGCTGTGCGCTTTGTTATCGTTGGTTGTCGCAAAAACCAGTGTATCACAACAACATCAATCTGGTCTGCGTCAAGAATTGATTTCTACCACAGAACAAAAGACAGAAGAACCTGCCCCGTCTTCGCCTGTTGAATCGGCAAAGACAGATACACCAACTGAATCAACAAAAAATTAATAAAATATTTTACACCGCCATATTGGCGGTTTTTTTGTTCCTGAAAAAAATTGAACAAAAAAATTAATTTTATACTTGCCCCAAAAATTAGAAATTTGCTAACATACATCTAAGGAATGAAAAGGATTACTCTGTTTTTAACTGTGTGCCTTGGTCTGTCTGCGTTTCAGACGGCGTTTGCTGTTGATTCAGAAACGGTTCGGGTGGCAAATAAACGCAGTGTAACAAATACTGTTTCTTCGAACACGTCTGCATCGCGCGCAAACTCATCAAATTCAAAACAAAAATCAGAATTAAATCGTACTGAAAACGCACGTTCTGTCGTCAATAAAAATGCGCGCAATATTGCGTCTGTGCAAAGCAGGACTACAACAAAAAAACAATCTGTTGTTAAACAACGTGCTGGTGCAACAAACACAACAAAAAATGTTACCACACGCGTACCATCTGCACAACGACGCAATGTTTCATCGTCACGTACTGCAACACGTCAGGCCGTTTCGCCAATACAAACATCGGCGCGTGCTGGTGCAATTCAACAAAAAAACAGTCGCAATGTACGTGCCGCTGAATTGGATGGCGCAAAAATAACCGCAATTAAATCCAGAGATTATTCTAAATGCAGAACTGTTTACCAAGATTGTATGGACGAATTTTGTGCAAACAAAGACACATCTTTGCGCAGATGCGCTTGTTCCGCCCGAATTCATGAATTTGACGGCATAAAAAAACAGTTAAGTAATGTCGAAGAACAGATGTTTGGATTTAACCAACGTTTGCTGACTGTGGGCATGGACAAAGAAGATGCATTATCTATAAACCGTGCAACAGAAGGTGAAACAGCATTTTCCCAAACAGACAAATCTGAATCTGAAAAATTATTACAAAAAATCACGCAAACTCTTAACAGTTCCAGTGATTCAAAAATAACAAATAATTTATCTGCTATTTCTTTGGATCTGGACATGGACAGCGCATGGGATTCTGTTGATTCTTTAAGTGGTGTGTCAACAACTGCTAAATCGGGTCTGGATTTATATAATGCTGCACAACCTGTGTGTATTGAAATGGCCAAAGAAATCTGTTCTGACGAAGAACTAGAAATTGCAGAAAACAGTTATAAATTATCTATTCAGAACGATTGTAATACTGTATCAAAGGCATACACTGCAAAATATAACACAGCGATTGACAAAGTTCACGAAAGCAGTGCTTTGTTGGATATGGCGCGCCTGAACGCATACCAACAAAGAAATTCAGACGATATTTTAACCTGCAAAAAGAAAATGTTGAATCAATTGTCAGATTCTTCTGTGTGTGGCGAACAACTGTATAAATGTTTGGATATAACGGGACAATACATAGATCCATCTACTGGGGATGCGTTTTTATCTGCTGATTTGATGAATATTACTACATTATTAACTGCACCAACTGATGACACAAAATGGTCTAGATTGTCCGACAACAAAGCATTTGTTAATTTTTTGAATTCTAAAAAAGCATTTCTAGAAACTGCGACCGAACAATGTCAAGATTTGGCCAACGATGTTTGGGATGATTTCATAGAAGATGCATTGGCACAAATAAAATTGGCACAAAATGCAAAATTGGAAAAAATCAGACGTAGTTGTGTGACATTGATTGCAGAATGTAAATCAAATGCATATAAAACTTTGGAAGATTTTGATGTTCGCGCATTGTCCACATTTGCGGTGGCAGCTGATACTACGGTGAACACGATGTGTAAAGACATTCAAGATGCTTGTTTGACATTGGTTGAAGGCAGCGATTGGACAGAAGGACTAGCAGGATTATCTTCTGATATATCAAAAGAAAAAATGATTGAAAATTGCACAACAATCGGACAAACGTGTATGATACAAAAATGTAGTGGTATATCTGGCGATTTTGCATTATGCGATGCAACAAATGAACCAATGCGCAGTTCTATATTAAATCTCAGCACCTGCTGGCAGGATGTATTTAATTGTGTATCCCAATCAACGAATATTGATTATAGTTATAATATTCAAGATGACGGTTATCTGAATTGTACCGATAAATATGCCGATAATGAATCAAAACAAAAAATCTGCAGAGTGGCACATAAAATCTGGGGCGATTGCCAATCTGAAATAGGCCCCGAAAATACCGATAATAAAATAATAAAGACCCCAGAATATGCCAATTCTTTGTTATATTGGTTCCAACAACAAACAGGCAATGAATTTTGTGTGGCCACCGAATGTAACGTTGGTTTCATCAAAAGTACTTGTACAGAAACATGCCAACAGGCAATACCATTAAATGGCACAAGTACCTCGGAATTCTTGAATTGGACATATGCAGTTATCAGGCATGTTACTGACTGGGATGCAGATACTGTTATAACCATTGATGAAACCATACCTATGCCTCAGCTAACTAGTATAGGTATATCATATGAAGGATATGATGATCATACATATGATGTATTGTTGGGATACTGCCAAGATGGTTGCAATAAAAAAGATAAGTACGGTAATTGTTGCTTGAACCACGTTGATACTGATACAAAAATATGCGTTCCAAATGAAAATTATAAACCAAAACTTGTTCAAACGGTAACATGTAACGGCACTGATTCATATTATTGCGCGGGCGCTAATGATGCAGGTAAAACAATTGGTCTGTATTGCCTGACAAAGGACCCAGACCACTACCCAAAATTGGGAATATCTGATGATTCTATTGATTGTGGTAATGATGGTATATGGACATTGGTTGACCAATTTGGTAATTATTTCGGACCAGCCATAGTAACCGGTCCAAACTATTCCCCTATATACCCTAACGATGAAATAGAAATGTCAATACTGCCAAACACAAATGAACCTGATGCAACGGACTGGCCATATATTCTGATACGATATGAGAATGGATGGAAACATTGTAATACCAGCGAATGTCAAGAGATGCCGACAAAATACGGACCTGCAGGTGGTTCCCCAGATCAACATTTTTATATTCAATATCACGTTGATTAAATATTAATCGTTTTGATTACTGATTTTATCGCTTTTAATTGGTCTGTATCCAATTTACCCAACACCCAATCAACAGGCGGAATTGGCGAATCGAAATCACGCGGATGTCCAATACCAATTCTGATGCGCTTGTATTCATTACCAATTGCTGCATCTATGGATTTTATTCCGTTATGCCCCGCACTGGTGCCACCAATTTTTTCTTTTTTGTCACCAACACGAATATCCATATCATCGTGTATCACAATCAGATTTTCCAACGGTATTTTATAGAAAGTCATCAAAGGCAACACTGCATCCCCACTGTTATTCATAAAGGTTTGCGGTTTAGCCAAAATAACTTTGTGTCCGTCTATTTCACATCTGGTAGTCAATGCATTTTTTTCTTTCTTCCACCCAGAATCTTTTGGTGCCAGCGCATCAATCGCCATAAATCCCACATTGTGGCGTGTTAATTCATATTCAGTTCCTGGATTTCCTAATCCAACAATTAAAATCGGTTTATTTTCTTGCATGTTATGCCCTTTGTTTTATACTATAATATCATATAAAGGAGAAAAATATGAAAATAAATTCAATATCATTAATTTCAATTGTAACCATATTAACAGGAACAGCCACTGCTAATGCTGGCGTTATGGCGGATTTATACGTCGGTGGTATGGTTGGTGCTGGTGGTCAAACGTTATTTACACGTGACGACAACAAAACAGATTCTGCCATGTTATTTGGTGCAAGTATGGGTATAGATATCCCACTGTTCAGATTAGAAGCCGAATATAACCGCTTGCATTCTGCGGATTTGGACACAAATACAGGTATGGTAAATGCTATGTTCAAAGTACCATCCACAATTATTCAACCATATTTTGGTATTGGTGCAGGTCTTGTATTTGACGGCAAACATAAACCTGCTGATAATGTTGAATACAGTTTAGATTCTACTGCTGCTTACCAAGCAATGCTGGGGGCAACAATTGACGTTTTGGCACTGCCAATTAAATTCGACATCGAAGGACACGCGTTATATGCACCAAACATCTATAAAATTGATGCAACAAACACAACCCCAGACATGTTGCAATACAATGTGCGTTTGAAAATGCGTTATATATTCTAGGACCCATAAATGATAACATTGATTGACGGAAATTCTTTGGTGTTTCGTGCATATTACGGCATGCACAACAGTTTGACCAGACAAGATGGTATGCCCATTGGTGCAGTTTATGGCTTTTTTAACATGATATTGCCATTGCTGGCCAAAGCCAAAGAAAATGATTCTTTTATATGTGTTTTTGACGCATCAAGAATCTCTTTCCGTCAAGATATTTATCCACAATACAAAGCAAACCGCAGTGAAACGCCTGCTGATTTGCTACAACAATCAGAATTAATTCGAATCGGCACACGTGCGATGGGTGTTCCTGTATTATGTATCCCCGGGGTCGAAGCAGATGATGTCATTGCCACAATTGCAACACAAAATTGTAACAACACAGACAGCACACGTATTATAACTGGCGATAAAGATTTAATGCAATTGGTGTCTGATTGTGTGTTTTTATATGATGGCATGAAACAACGTGACATTCGTGAACCACAAGTGTTTGAAAAGTTTGGTGTTAAGCCGTCTCAGGTTGTTGATGTCCAATCACTGATGGGTGATTCAACCGATAATGTTCCTGGTGTTCATGGTATTGGTCCAAAAACAGCAACAGATTTGATTTCAACATTTGGCAGTTTGGACAATTTATACGCAAATATAGATTCCGTTAAAAACGAAAGGATTCGCAAATTATTATCAGACAACAAAGATTTGGCTTATATTTCCAAACAATTGGTCACTTTGAAAAAGGATGTTGATTTATCAGATTTACATATCGAACCATTCGTGTTTAATAAACAATCTGCACTTGATTTTGTAAAAACAAAAATAGAAAGCAATGCATTGGTTGCAAAAATTGAAAAATTGTTTCCTGGCGATATAAAACAACCCACTGCACCAATTCAAGATTATGCAAAATCTACCTGTCCAATAGTCGAAATACCAGATATACAAAAACCAATACCCAATGTAACATTTGACAAAATGGATATCGTAACTATTACCACAGAAAACGAACTGGACGCGTTTTTGTCACATGTTCATGACGTTATTGCTTTTGATACAGAAACAACTGGACTAAATCAAATAGATGATAAAATTGTTGGTATATCTTTGGCATACGATAATACGCATGGTGCATATATCCCAATCAGACATATTTCTAAATCAATGGATTTATTTGGCGGCGATACTTTGGTACCGAATCAATTGACTATGGAATCCGTATATAAAAAATTGTGGCCAATATTTACAAACCCAAAAATCACAAAGATTGCACATAATTTGAAATATGATTTACATATTTTGGCAAACGAAAACTGGGATATAACAAAAATCCAACCGTTTGATGATACAATGTTGCTGTCTTATGCTTTGCATGGTTCGTTGCATGGTCATGGTCTGGATGAGTTGGCGGAAAAATATCTGGGACATACAGACATAAAATTCAGCGAATTATTTGATTCACAAATCAAAGATGCTGACAGACATTTTGCCACCCTGCCCGTTGATGTTGCTGCAAAATATTCTGGTGAAGATTCTGTCGTTTGTATGGCGCTTTACAATTTAATGCGACCTGAATTAAACGCAAATGAACAATTAAGAAAATTATATGAAAACTGTGATTTACCATTATGCTTGGTTTTGTGCATAATGGAAAGAAACGGGATTATGGTTAATCGCGAAAGATTAAATCAATTATCTGGTGTATTTCACAACCAATTATCAAATCTGGAATCTGAAATATACAAATTGGCGGGTCACGAATTTAATATTGGCAGCCCAAAACAGTTAGCAACAGTGTTATTTGATGAACTGCAATTGCCGGCGGGGAAAAAACGCTCTACTGATGCAGATAAATTAAATGATTTAATTGAATCGCACCCAATAATTGAGAAAATATTAAATTGGCGCTCGGTGGCAAAATTGGCAGGAACGTATGCAGATGCCCTGCCACACCAGATTGCACAGGATGGTCGTATACATACAACTTACCTGCAAACCAGCACAAATACAGGTCGACTGTCCAGTCGTAATCCAAATCTACAAAATATCCCTATTAAAACTGAACTGGGCGAAGAAATCAGAAAATGTTTTGTGTCCCAACCCGACAATATGCTGATAAGTATTGATTATTCTCAAATTCAACTGCGTTTGTTGGCACATGTTGCAAATGTCGCAGTATTCAAAGATACTTTCAATGCAGGGTTAGATATACACGAACAAACAGCACGTAAAATATTCAATATTCCAGAAAACCAACCGGTACCAAAAGATTTAAGACGTGCCGCCAAAACAATAAACTTTTCTATTATTTATGGTATATCTTCATGGGGTCTGGCGAACCAATTAAATATTTCGCGCGAAGCAGCCAAAAACATAATAGATTCTTATATGGCTGGATTACCAGAAATCAAAGATTATATTAAATATATGACCGATTTTGTATTGGAAAATCATTGTGTTTATACACCATGGCATCGCAGGATTGAGATTCCAGAAGCATCTAATCCACGTATGCGTGGGTATGCAACACGTGCCGCAATCAATGCACCAATCCAGGGATTCGAAGCCGATTTAATGCGCTTTGCAATGGTAAACATATATAAAAAAATAATCGTTCCGAATAAAAACAATATAAAAATGTTATTACAGGTTCACGATGAAATCGTATTTGAATGTGTCGCAGACAAAGCAGAACATTTCGCTGAATTGATTAAACACGAAATGGAAAACGTCACAAAATTGTCTGTTCCATTATTGGCAGAAGCCACTATTGCACCAATTTGGGATAAATAACAAAACACCGCCAATCTTGGCGGTGTTTTATTTTAAATTAACGATTTTTGACATACAACATGCTTTGAATCATAGCAATATTTTGTTCCTTTGCCTTGTTCAAAGAAGCAGATGGTTTATCATCAACAACTGTGTTCCAATCTAAAATTGGTGACAATCTATCTTCTTCTGTTGGAAGATCATGATTGCCATGACAACCACACACAATATCTGCCCCAAAAGATTGTGGATTACATATACGTCTATCTGGCACACAATGATCACGGTTAAATACGAAAAATTCTGAATAACCACTTTCACGTATACAAATAATGTGTGATCCACGATCATGTATCAAATGACGTTGACCTTGTTCATCTATTTCTGTCCGATATTTGAATTCCGCTTCGTATTTCCATTCGTCATCAGCACCACAAAGTCCTTCAAAAATCATTTTGTCTCGTTTAGCAATTATTTGTTTAATAACTTCATTGCTTACCTTTGTCTTTCCCGCAGAATATGCTGCTTCTTGATTTTTCGCATCTTTAATATAAGCATCTACACGACCACTATATTTTTGATATAAATATGGACTGTTTTTAAATTGTTCTTCAAATTCCAATTCTTGTGACCCAGATTTAACCAATCTTTCTTTGTTATTGGACACAGAATGTTGTTTTACAGCTGCTTCTGAAATAGTTGGAACCGCTGTTAAAGCTACTACACTAGCACCAACAACAACTTTTTTAGCTTTTTTTATTAAATTTTTCATTTTTCATCCTTTTTGTTATCATCCAATTATTTGGAATTTTGCTTTTCAATGCATTTGCATTGTTTGTATTTTACAACAGCATCATAATCTGCAACAAAATTTTCGCCAGCTTTTTTACATAAAATGTCACAAGATTTTTTCATATCATCAGCCTTGTAATCACTATTCATTTGCATACTAAAAACACCACCACAATTACATTCATTAGTTTTTTTGTTGTATTCGGCCAACAACGGCATATATTCACCATTTTCTAAAAATGTGCCTTCAGTATGACATAACGCATCACATTTAACACGCTGGTCAAAATCTTTAGTGTGGCCATATTTTTCATCAGTTTTATTAAAGGTCTTACTAAAACTTAACTTTATAGCAATCTTTTGTTTATCTGTTAATTTTTTACCTTCTTCCATATAGTTTATCAGTATTGTGGACAAAACTGATTGCATTTTTGATTTAGCAGCCGCATCCCATTTTGCTTTGTTTTGTGTGGTTGCACAACCAGAACCAGCAAACATTAACGCGACAAAAGTTGTACCAGCAACATATTTTTTGCCAGAAACTAACGCATTTTTTATTAAATTTTTCATCTTTCATCCTTTTGTATTTTTGTTATTTTTCTGGGAATCTTTCCCATTGCCACAACCATATTATACAAAAAAAAAAAAAGTCAAGCGCTTTTTACAAACTACGATTATTTGTTATCAATATTTTGTGTATTTTCAATAAGTTATTTATATAAATACCTTTACTATCTTTAATATATAAAAACTCTATCACTTTTTCAAAATAAAGTATCCGATTCGATATAAACAAAAAACAACACCGGTTATACTTGGTCAAATTTACATATAACAAGTTTTGCCGGTGTTTAATTATCTGCTAATACCATTTTTAACTTTGTTTACAAGCGTTGCCAAAATATTTTGTTCTTCTATGTTAAACAACATGTTCACAGCCATTAAATCTACTTTTTCACCCTTTTCTATTTTCATAAGGAAATCATGTGTGAACCCGATTACTCTGTCCCCCGCTGAATCTGGATGTTCAATCAAATTATACCACATAAGAAATACAGGTTCTTCATTAGTAGTATTTTTCCAGATTTTAACGGCCCATAAATCTACCATATTTAAATAACTTTCTACGATTTGTCTATCTTTGCACAATTTCAAAGACATATGGTATATGCTCCTTAAATTTTTACATTGATTTAATCTTAATAAATATTCTTTTTTATTAAATGGCATTTTTATTCCTTTCATTCAATTCATTCTTGATATGACAACAACATGTAAAATATATACAAAATAAAAAATTCAGCAAGACATTTTTTGGTAATTATATAGATACGCGACTCGCTATATTTTAACATCAAAAAATATTTGTGATAAAAATAACAATTTTCATATCTTATAATTCTTTGTTTTTAGTGTGTTTTTGTGTTTTAAGTTTGTTGTCTATAACATAAAAAATTTGAAAAGCAATAAAATTCGTTCGTGGTAAAAATGAATTTTTTTCATTGAACAAAAATCATACCCTTCGGTGATAAAGGTTATCATAAATTAAAACGAACTACAAAATGTTTTTTATAAAAATGTGGTCGGGCTGGCAAAGGAATGAAAAACACCGTTTTCACAAGAAAATCGGTGTTTTTTATGAGTTTGGTGGCATATTTTGGAAAATATATCGCTCGCACTAGACTATCACAGTTAAGATTGAATTACAAAATCTTTTTTATACTTTTTATTTTTCCAAAATTGGCATAATTTGGGTTAAGATTTGACCGGTTAATGGGACAACATTCCAAGCAGCCGTTTTCAAACCATTAGTATTTTCATTTCCGTGTGGGTTGTCCAAGATAACCAACATTGAATATTCGGGATTTTCTATTGGAAATGTCACAAATAACGCTGTTGTTATTGTTTCTTTATCAAAGTTAATACTAGCCGTCTTGATTCCAATGTTTTTGATTGGTGAATTTGGAATCGTGATTTGAATGATTTCACGCATAATATCACGAATTTTAGACGAAGTTTCAGACGAAATAACGCGTTCTGAACTGTGTTTTTGTGAATTTACATATAAACCGTCATTAACAACAGCATTCAGACCATAAATCAAATGAATTGGTGTGATTTTGATACCATAACCAATACCTGCTTTTCCACGTTCAGATTTAGTCCATTCTTTTGGCAGGTCTGGTTGGGTGGTTGTATTTGAATCAACCGTTAAAATATCGTTAAAATGGATTTTATCAAAGAATTTTGATTGGGCTGATTCTGGTAAATCTGTCGTCAATTTCATCTGTTCATCATTTTTAGGTTCTAATAATATATTTCTGTCCGCAGATATTCCATTTTCCCACGCAATAACCGTATTAAATACGCTGGTTAAAAGTCCAAATTCAAAGTTTTTGTTAAAAATCGCATTTTCAGATGAAGTTTCGTATTTTGCTATGATTTTTCCAGTTTTCGCATTTATCAAAATACCGATAGCATTATTTGCCTGATATTTTTCAACGGCAGTATCTAGATTGCTTTGTAAAACCGTTTGAATCATTGTCAAACGCGTTGATTTACGGTGTTGAATTACGAATACAGTAAATATAGCCAAACACACTAAAACAATCAAAAATACCGCTTTTTTCATATCAAACCCTTTATTTTAATTTGGTTTTGCAGATTCCATAATATTTATCTAACAATTTATCGGCTTTTTGTTCTGTTTTTGGGTCGTCTTGTCCATATTTAACCAATTCATCGATAGACATTTCGTCCACAAAACCGTTCAGAACACACTCGCAATAATCACGATTCCCAGGTTTGTTCGTTTCCATTTTATTAAGACACGAATTTACACCACGTTCAACAAAGGCTTGTTTTGCGTCAATATCATTATTTCTGACACAAGACGCGGTTAAAACACAAATAACACCTAAAAATATTAGTTTTTTCATTTTTAATCCTTTCCTATGTGTTTCAAGGTTAGTTCATAACAATCTTGTTTTGATGTGTTATATAACATCTTCAAATCGTTATCAGTTTCAATATCATTTCTTAAAACACGTTTTGCCACGCATTGACAAGTTAAAACAACGATATGTGGTTCCGTCTCTTTATATATGTTTTTTATATCTGTGACACACGTGTTATACACCGTTTCATAAACAGCCAATTCATCGTCTGAATATTGTTCTTCCAACGGTATTAAATCGTCTTTTGGTTCTGTTTTTTGATGTAATACCCCGTATAACAGAAAACCCGTCAACAATAGTCCAAATATCAAAACGTGTTTTATTGAAAATATCATTTAGATTTCTTCCCTTTTTTCTTTTCCGCAACAACTTCAATCAAGCCATTACTTGCCGCCTTAAACAATACCGCGTCAATATAACCACGTGGAAAACCTGTTTCTTTGATTAAATGATTAAACATATCATCACATACTCGCTGTATTTCGGGGGTTAATTTTGCGTTGTTTTCTTCTAGTTTGTTATTTCCACTATAAATAATACCCAATCTTTGAACCCAAATATCATATTTAGGTGTATCTTCACCAAGATTTCTGGCTAAATGTCTGTTAGTGATTTTTCCGATATATGGCAAAGTTTCAAGAAAATTCAATTTATCTTCCAAGGTTTTACATTCATAATAATCAGCACAGTATTCATTGCGATTATTCCAAATTTTCCAAATAGCATACATTTTATTAGCATTTTCAAAAATATCTAATAAATCTTCCAAATGTGGATTTTCGGGTAATTTTTTCATAACTTGCTCGTGGTATGTTTTCGCGGTTGTTTGTTTGAAGCCGCTGGCAAGTATTGAATATGCAGCACAAGAAACAAACTCATCAGGCGAAACACGGTAGGTTTTACTTTTTATATGTTTCAAGGTTTCGTCAAACGAATACAAATCTGAATCTAAACCCATAGCACGTATTTTTGAATCCAGTTGTTCAAACCACGATTTTGAAAACATTTTTTCGGTCATAATTATTGCTCCTTTGTTTCGTATATTGTTTTAAAACTAATTTGGTCATTTGTTTCATTTGAAAAGTATAAGCATTCGCCAACTTTGTCAATGTTAAAAGCCACCCGATTTTGAAAAATTTCCATAAAATCAACAGACAACAAGTCAATTTTACGTGTCGCCGCAATAATATGAATCTTTGGATTTTCTGCTAAATTTACCAGTATATTTTGAATATCTGGTTTAACGGCTATTAAATCTGCCAATTCATCTATCACAATTGCGACATCTTCGTCTGATACTTGAAAACGACTTAAATATTCAACCGCTTTAACCGCGTCTGTTATGACTGGTGTAATTAAATATGTTGATGAATAGCCATTAAAATCGAAGTTTTTCGTATCAATCAATATGATTTTACAATTCGCGTTTTTGGCTTGGCGGTTTATTGACGTTAAAATCGATTTTAAAAGCGTTGTTTTACCTGTTCCGGTCCGTCCAGTAATCAAAAGATGTTTTATCGCGTATAAATCCTGTTTAAAACCGTTTTTACCCAATGTTATCGGTAAAGACGTAGAATTTTTAATTTTATAAATACTTTTATCCGCCCATTTATACGATTTAATGATATTTTTTACTCTGTCTATTTCTTGCTGAGTGATACCATATTTTGTTCCGCAATTTTTAAACCATTCTTCTGATTCTGGGTCGAATTTCTCATCATCATAACGCAGAAGAAAATCATCAACAACATAGGAATAATATTCTTCTGGATGTTCGTCACACTGTTCGTCCATAACTAATATATCCCATTCGTTTATTTGATTATAATAATTTTCTAACGCTACCCGTATTCCATCTAAATAGTCCTGTTTGGATTTTGTATACAGGTCGTCGTTTTTTTGGATACCGACAAACGCGATAACATCATCAACATACTCATCGTCACTTGAACACAATACAAACTCTGTATAAATGTTCATTTCTTCTGATATACATAGGTAAAAAAAGTCAAAATCTCCATAAGTTTTTTCTAATTTTTTTATATCTGTTTCTGGCGATGTCTTTTTGAATCTGTTTTTTTCAGTATTTAATACCATAAATTTTTCTGGTATATCTGACGGAACAATCACTTTTATATCAGAATCAATAATGTCTGTTTCAAAAACGGCTTTTGTAAACTGTTCAATTTGCAAAAAATACGAATGTTTTTTCATTTTATTTCTCCATTAAATTCATTTTTTTACGTAATTGTTTCACAATACGGAATTTTTTTACAACATCAGGTTTCAGTTTATAAGAAACTTTGTTCGCGGTTATTCTTGTATTCATAATATGTTTTGCCACCCTGATTTCTGATTCTGGTATTCCATATTTATTTTTACATCTGCTTAAAAACTCTTTTTCTGATGGATAGTATCTCATTTCTTGATGAAAAAAATAACATCTATCTAAATAGTTTTCAGAAAAATTTTCATCGACTACATATACAACCCAATCTTTTACATCGTTGTAATAAAACGCCAATGTCGTCTCAACGTGAAACATATATTTTTTAGGTTGTTTTTTATAATCTGGGTTGTTTTTGGGGAAACAAACAAAAGCAACGGTTATATCAGATTTTGAAGATAGCTCAAACACTGTTCGCTTGTAATCATCCCAATCCACTATATTACTAGAAATATTGAGATAAAAAATATCATAATTTTTATATTTGTTTTTTAATATATTCATACATAATTCTGGGGTTTCACCACGAACAATTTCAGATTCTGTGCTTAGTTTCTTAAACCTGTCCGATGTGATGTAAGACGGCAAAACCACCTTTATACCCCCGTCATCTTTAATACGTATAAAATTTAATTTAGTTAAGTTTTCAACTACTAAAAAATATTTTCGTTCTTTCATTTTATTTATATTCCAACATAAGTTTCTGTTTTGCTAGCGTTTGTTGGTATATATGTCAAATAACCATTAACATAACTAATCAAGCGTCCGTCAAAAACACGTGTGACACCGCCAGTTTGACTTGTGATAATTATTTGATTCCCAACTTGAACTGCTGTTCCATAAATCATTTTTACTCCTTTTGTTTTTTTAATGTTTCCAAGTTAAATGTTCATAACGATTACGACAATCCACGATAACGGATGGTGTTTGCATTTGGTCCGCCACCGGGACAACTTCCAGCAATTGTAATGGCTGTCCATCTTCGTCCAACCAACATTCAACCACTTGTTGTCCACGTGATGTCATACGTTGTTCAAATCTTAAAGTTTTCCAGCCCATTTATATTGCCTGTTTTATTTTAGATTTTCCTTTGAGTTATTATTGGTATTTTTATGCTTTACCAGTTTATTCCAGGGTCATTAAAATCTATAAAGGTTATATCGTCAAAAAATGGGTCATAATAATATTCGCCAGTTGCAGGACGTAGTTTGCCCTTAAAAACAATGGCGCCACTTGTTGCGCGTTTGGCTATTTGGTCTAATTTTTGAGAATGAACCACCCTTATACCACAAGAACTGTGACCAAAAATCATACCATTTAGACTCCCACAAAATTTAGCATCTGCATTGACATTGTATAAATCTTGTTTTGAAACATATACCATACCTGGACCGCCATAACCGTTTCCATCCCAATCTTCAACGGTTAATTGCCCACAAAATTCTTTACGGACACCCACATTATTCCTTAACAATTCTTTACAATTCAATTTCTCGATTTCTTCTTGTGATAATTTCACATATTTATCATTTGTAAACCCTGACGTAATATTACCAATACCACCAGCAATCGATTTATAACCTATAAAAAACACTAAAATAATCCCAATTATGACTGCTGTTTTCTTTTTTATAGACCAGTCCTTTATTGCTTCGTTTACCTTGTCGTTAATATTTTTTATGTATTTTGTTAAAAATTCCGTCATTATTTTGTCCTTTGTTTTTGATTGTTTTACTCCGCGTCTAGTGTTGGCAACCAAAAGTAAAAATCTATGATTTTTGTATCGGTTATGTTTTGAATTATGCGTGGATACCGATTAAAAACGGATTTGAACCCAGCAATAATTTCTTTACCTGTGTCGCTGTCGCGAAATTCGTGAATAGTATCGGTTAATCGTTTATAAACTTCGCAAGATTCCTTGATTTTTATTTCTGGGTCTTTGATACCTTTTGCTGTATCGATTAGATTTAAACCGTCAAAAACCGAACTTTGATAAATCGGCAGATCTGGGTTGAAAAAATGTGCAACCTGACTTGCCAGCAACGGAACCACAATATCGGTTTCTTTGAATAAATTTCTTAACGCAGATTCAAAATCTGGTGTGTTTGGTAAATCTTTATAAGATTCTAATAATTCATAGTGTTTTTGTAATATATTCGTGTCTGCATATTTGCGGGCTATAAGTGCATTATGAAAATAATCATTACAAATTCTTTGAAAATTTCTGCCAGTATTATCGAAAAAATTCCTGTCCGTCACATCAACGGTTTTAAAATTTTCGATTAAATATTTATAATCTAAAATTTCATTTTTAAACCGCTTATCGGTCCAATCCATTTTGTTCATATTTAGCCTTTTTTTAAACTTTTCGTATTTGCCTATCGTGGCAATGATGATAGTAATAAAACCAAGGTTTAATTTGCGACGGGCGTTTTGGTTGAATAATAATCGGGAAACACTTATTTTTTGCAGATTCCCGCAAATAAAAAATTCCTAAAAAACTGTTGATTTTTAAGTTTGGTTTAATTTCAACGGGTATAAACATTGTCAAACCTGCGCTGGGTGTGGGTTCGAATGCTTTTATTAAACATCAATAAATACCAGTGAACTAACCAAAAGGATTTTTTATGATTTATGCGTATTGTCGGGTATCAACAACCCACCAAACCGAAGAAAATCAACACTTTGTCATTGAACAATATGCCAAAGAAAACAATTTAACCGTTGATGTATGGGTGGAAGAAACAATTTCAAGTGGGAAACGATTATCAGAAAGAAAACTGGGTAAATTGATTCCAAAGTTAGAATCTGGGGACATATTGATTACAACTGAAATTTCGCGTTTAGCACGTAGTTTAATGGAGTTAATGGGTATATTACAGACATGTCTTGAAAAAGAGTGTCAAATTTGGACTTTGAAAGAAAATTTTAGATTGGGAACAGATGTTCAATCAAAGGTTCTGGCGTTCGCGTTTGGTTTATCGGCCGAATTATCAAAATCATTATTACAGGCGCGTGTTCGTGAAAGTTTAGCAAGATTAAAAGCCAACGGTAAAAAGTTAGGACGACCATTTGGGGCTAAATCACGTGAATTAAAATTGGAAAAACACAGACACAGATTAGAACTAATGATAAAACGTGGAATCAGTAAAACAAAAATAGCCAAAACATTGGGTGTTCATAAATGCACAATCTATAACTACCTAAAAGAAATCCGCCAATCGGCGGATTATTGACCTTTAATTTGGTCTAATATTTGTTTGAATTCGGTTTCATCGTCAGAGTCGTCTTCATCAAATACTGGTTGATTCAATTCTTTGGTATAGTCCAAAAAATGTGGTCTATGTTTTGACCTGCCGTCTGAATAGACTATATTCGCCATTTCATAATCGTGATGGTTGGTTTCAACGAATTTCAAATTGGGAATATGTGCTAAATTGTCCCTGTCAAATAAATACGGCCATTTTGCTTTGATTTGTGCTAATGACGTGATTTTTGGGTTTTGTTTTTCCCAGTCCATTTCTTCGTCAACTTGATCTTCGTATAATGGAACCGGAACTGTTTCTGGTCTGTCGCCAACAATCATAACCATAATTATACCGTTTGTTAAAAGTCTCATAATTTACCCCTTTGGTTTTGTTATCTATGCCCGGACATTCCGCTAAAAAATCGTTTTAGACAACAGTTTTTTCTTGATTTTTATCTGCGGAAATCCGCGATTTTTTAATTTTTTTGTGTTGTATTTCAAAGGTATTTACTGCTATGATGTGAAAAAAGGAAATTATATGGCAATTGCAAGTTTTGATGATTTTTTTAAACAATATGATACAGAACAAAAATTGGAAGATTATCTTGTTCAATATATATGGAACAAAGGTATAGATTGTAAATATTGCGGTCATAAAAACGATAAAAGCGCGTTATCACACATAACAGGAAATAAAGAATTTGGCTATTTTACCTGTAAAAACTGCGGTAAAGAATTCTGTGTCCTAACAAATTGGTTGTTTAGCAAAACAAAATTGACATATAGAAAATGGTTGCAGGCTATTTATTTCGTTGCTTTATATCCAAAATCTACATCTGCCAATATATTAGCAACCGAATTGAAAATTACACCACTTTCGGCAAGAGATATATGTGAAAAAATAGATAGATTATTGTATCAAGATATTAAATTGGACGGTATTGTTGAAATGGACGAAACCTATGTAGGTGGTAAAGAACAGTTTAAACACAGGAATAAACACACAGTTTTTCCTGATAGAGTTATTGGCGATAAAATACCAGTTTTTGGCATCTATGAACGTTCTGGTGACGATGAAACAAAAAAAGGAAGGGTTGTTCTGAAAAAAATAATCACAGAAGAAAATCACAAGGTTCGTGGTAAAGATGTTAAGGAGTTCATAGATATATATATTACAGATTCACCAGACGTAATATGTATGACAGATGCCATTCGTATTTATACAAAGAAAATACTGCATGAACGGAAGCGTGAATTTGTTGAACATTCCAAAGCAAAGAGCAAGAAAACAGGTAAAATAAAACGATATTCTGTTAGATATGTAAAAACATTGAAAAACGGTTTGGTAGTCACGACAAACCACGTTGAAAATCTGTTCAACCATTTTAAAAAGTATCTGCGTGCAAACTTTACTTCGGTATCAGGAAATCATATTCAAAGGTATGCAGATAGATTTTGTTTTATATGGAATACACAATATTTGCCAATTGAAGAAAAATTGGACATTATCTTTAAAAGAATGGGTGATATGGGACATATTTCATCTGCTGAATTGGATAAAGCCAAGAAAAAAGCCAAAGGGTGGAAATCACGTGAAATGATACAAAAAACCCGTAATAAATATAGAAAATTACAGCAAGAAAAATTGCTTATAAAACGTAAAGAAAAATGGCCTTTTGATGTATTGGAAAACAGTGTTATATTGTTTTGGTGGTATGTAAACGGTTTGTCAAAGGAAGAGGACAATATAACGGAAGAATCTAATGAAGATGCTTTGGCTATTTCAAAGGAAATATGTGAAGATTTAAAAAATCTAATAGGTGAACCAGATAAAAATGGTAAATTGTCCAGAAAAGGTAGATTATACCAGATAATAACAAATAAATACGACGAAATTGAAAGAATGCGAACAAAACGTCAAAAATTGGCGGCTGCTAGGAAATTTGCAATCAAAACCGATGAATACTATACGTGGTATATTTACAACCAAGAAGAAAAAAAGAAAGAAAAATTAAAAAAACGACAAGAACAAGCCGAATTGAAACTTCAAGAACAGTCGAAAAACGGCATAAATCTAAAAAATCCTAAAAAATCGTTGTCTTCCAATAAAAAATAGCGGACCGTTATAGTGTAAAAACAAAAGGATTTATACTATGGCGTTTCAAAGTATTCATAAGTTAATGCAAGAATACAACACAGAAGATAAATGTCGCGAATGGTTCGTTCATCATCGTTGGCCTAACGGTGTTGAATGTCCATTCTGCAGTAATAAAGACGGTCAAAAAACAATCTGTCGTTTAACCAAAGGTGCTGAAAAGGGTTGTTTTCTGTGTCGTGCTTGTAAAAAGAAATTTTCAGTTCGTAATAATTCATTTATGGGTAAATCACGTATTCCATATTCAAAATGGTTAATGGCGATTTATTTCGTTATCAACCATAAACGCGGTATTTCGTCTTTACAGTTGGCGCGTAATATCGGTGTCACTCAATCAACAGCGTGGTTTATGGCTCAACGTATATTCAATATCGTAAATTCAGATAATGCTGTTTTAAACGGTATTGTTGAAATGGACGAAGTTTATATCGGTGGTGCTGAAAAAAACAAACGTCCAGACAGACGTGTCAATAATTCAAACAAGTATTTGAACGATAAAATGTCGGTATTGGGTATGTTAGAACGTGGCGGAAAGGTTATTTTACGTCAATACGAAGGTAAACAGTATAAATACATGGAACCAGTTATTGAACATCATATCGGTAAAGACGCGACAGTATATACTGACGAAAGTCCACTTTATAAAGGCGGAATAAATGGTCGTCAGCATAACTGCGTGAATCACAGTAAAGGTATTTATGGAATCGGCAGTATCACAACGAACAGGATTGAGGGTATGTTTTCACAGTTAAAACGTATGATTTTAGGTATTCACGTGTTCGTGACACGTGGACATTTTAAACGTTATGCTGATATGTTCAGTTTTAGAATGGACACGCGTGAATTGACTGAATACGAACGTTTAGATTTGTTAATGACACAGGTCAACGGAACACGTATCAAATTTGACGAAATATCGTGTCACGGTAATCCAGGAACAAAAAAATGGTTTCCACACTACGGAAGCAAAAGAAAAATCGTTTTATAAACCGAAAGGATTTAAAATGGGAACAGCGGTTCAAATTGGTGATGAAATAGTTGTGTCAAATTCAATCGGAAGTGTGACACGAAAATTCAAAGGACGTTTAATCAGTTATATTAACGGAATCTTGACCTATGTGCCATTTAATGGCGGTTTATGTTCAATGTATGTTGGATTATAAAACCTGTGCGATAATATGCCGCCAAACTCATTAAAAAACACCATTTTCTTACGAAAACTGGCATTTTTTCATTCCTTTGCCAGCATAACCACATTTTTATAAAAAAGATTTTGTAGTCAGTATTGAATTATGATAAATTGATATGGGGTGTTTCGTTCAAAATTTGTTCTAACCCTATAAAAATCAGCATTTTTTAACAAAAAACATTTTGTAATATTTGCCAACTTATGCTAAGTTGATATAAATGCATAAATAATAATGGGAAGTATCAAAAAAAAATTCATTTTTACCACGAACGAATTTTATTGCTTTTCAAATTTTTTATGTTATAGACAACAAACTTAAAACATAAAAACACACTAAAAACAAAGAATTATAAGATATGAAAATTGTTATTTTTATCACAAATATTTTTTGATGTTAAAATATAGCGAGTCGCGTATCTATATAATTACCCATTTTTTTGTTTTTTCGGTTTAAACACACTGTTAGCCACAAGCAAAGTGAAACAAAAAAACACCCACAATAGTGGGTGTTATCAAGGTATTACACACAATATATTTTATTTCAAAGCATCCATGATTCTGCCGTATGGAATTGCACCAGGGAACGCTTTGTCACCGATAATTAAATATGGTGTTCCGCTGATTTCAAAACGTTGTGCCAATTCACGAACATTTCTCAATTCTTTGTTTACGACATCGCCTTTCATATCTTCTGCCAATTTTTTGGTATCCAAACCAGCTTCTTTTGCTAATTTCATAACATTATTTTCGATAATTTCAGGCAATTTTGCTTGATCTTTCAAATCTTCTTGTTTGTAATATTCTTTGTCCATCAACAATTTATCCAATGCAGCTGCTTTTGCATTGTCTTGGATTTTTGCAGCAATAACTGCCTTTGCTGGTGCATCAGACAAAGCCCCATGAATAGAGAAGTTTTTCAAAACCAGACGAACATCATTACGTTCTGCTAATACACGCATCAAATCACCATGAACACGACGGCAATATGGGCAAGAATAATCAGACCACAAGAAAATAGTTTTCTTGGCATCTACGTTACCTGCAATTGGTGCTGAACCAACCATTTCATCAGCATGCTTTGAAACATAATCACGAACGATTCTGTTTTTTGCTTCTTCTTGTTGTGCCTGCATAGCAGCAACCATTTCTTGCAAAATTGCAGGATTTGTTTTTGTTAAATATACAGGTGTAACCAAACGACATACACAGGCCGCCATCACGACAGCTGCAATTGCGTTAACACCTTTGTGCATCAAAATACCCGTAGTTGACGCTTTCTTGCCGTCCAGTTTGAACAATTTGAATCCAAACATGTACAAAGCAATTGCTATAACCAGGATGATAAGTGTCCAAATCATATTTTTCTCCTTTGTAATTGAACAATGGAATATTAGAAAAAAAAATCTATTTGAGCAACAAAAAAATGACAATATTATAATATTTTTCTACTTAATGGAACATCTACACCCTGGATATTGCAAATATTCTCAATAAATCGTTCTGAAACCGCCAAAGATAACGGCATTTTATACAATTTATCTTTGTATGGCGCGCCACAATTTGCGCATACCGCCCGTCCAGTTTTAGGTGAAATATAACACAAATCATCTGATTTACCACACCCGGAACATTTACTAAAATCCAACGCATACCCCAAATCCCCCAACAAACCAATTTCCCAATTCAAATATGATTCATACGGCGAATCGGTATGTGACAAATCATTTAATAATTGCAATGTCTGTTCATACAGTTTTTCATATGATTCACGTTCTGGAATCAAAGTGTAAATTAATGCAAAAGCGGCATTCATTATTTTTAGCAAATCAAATCTTAACATCAATGGCACAGACAGATTTTTTTCAGATTCCCAATGAAACACACCCAACTGAGAATCTAATCTTGCAGTCCAAGAAACATTGCCACATTGTCCGACCAAAGGTTTGTTTTTCTTTGCGATGGCCGCTCCACGTAACATTCCAACCAAAACGCCATTATCTTTGGTAAAAATGCGTGCTATCATGTCACGTTCAGAAAACGGATACATATTTATCAAAATACCAGATGATTCTATTTGCATATCATGATTATAATAAATGAAAATATATTTATAAACAAAAATCGCCTGTCTAGGCGATTTCTGTTTATTTTACAATAAATCTGTCATAATTTTTCTGGTTTAATTTCACAGGATATTTACGTTTCAAGAATTGTCCGTAATCTTCACTGACATAATGTCCAGATATATTATTCAATTCTTTGCGAATCGCTTCTTTTTTCTTGTTATCTGATTTCGGTGCAACATTTTTTCCTGTGTGTAAAACATAAAACGTGTCAACATCTTCAACAATGGTGTTTACACCATCATTACTTGCAAACGCAGCATTTAATACAACCAGTGGGGCGCCTTCGGTTCTGGACACTGTCGCAGATTTCGCATTCACCAAAGATTTACCGTTATTCAAATCAACCAATTTTTCATTTGCCACCACATAGGCATTTTTGCGTTGTTCTGATTTTTTCCAGCCCGCAACCAAATCTTGTTGAACAGATTCAAATGTTGCGTTATGTTCCGCAACAACATCATCAATACGCAAAATTGCAAAGCCGTTTTTCAATTCCAACAATTCGCTTTCTATGCCAGTATTCATAGAAAACGCTTTATCAATCAAACCATCAGATAATATTTTATCAGATATTTTTTCATTACGCGCAAACAAAGGCACTTGGACGAATTTAATTTTATATTTATCTGCAACTTCTTTCATAGAAGAACCAGAAATAATCATATCTTCAACCTGTTGTGCAACTTTAAATCCGGCGTCATATTCATCAGGTTTATTCATGTCCGCACCAACAAACACATAAGACACCGAACGTTTTTCAGGAATAACCTTTGGATTTTGTGCATAATATACCTTTAACTGTTCTGTTGTTGGTTCTGCAACTTTGAAATCCGCAAACTTAACAGGCACATATTTAATTTCACGTTTGGCATATCGACCATTATAAAATGCATCTACTGCAAATTGTGGTACGGCTACAGGCACAGTCATCACCCCAACAGCCATTTGACGCAAAATATCTGTCCGCAAAATATTTGCAAAATCTTGTTCCGTCATACCATATTGTTGCAATACCATATCAAACAGCCAAGGCACAAATTGACCCTGATTTTGAAACTGCGGATATGTGCGGATTTCATCTGCGATTCGTTTATCAGACACAAAATACCCTAAATCTTTGGCACGATTCAACGCCAATTGATTCATCGTTAACGTAGACATAACCGACTGTGTCAACGCAGCAGATTTGACAGAATCTGTATATGCCGCACGTTGTTCATCTTTGGACATTTCAGATAATTTGCGTGAACGTTCATTATTAAACTGTTGCACAGAAATATCAGCATTGCCGACATGCAACAAAGTTGTGTCACGTGTCGCACTGCCAAAAATCCATTCAGCAGCACCCCAGCCCACAAAACTGAAAATCAAAATAAACATTAAAATCTTTGCCCAAGTTTTTTCGGCAGCATTACGTAAATATTCTAGCATTTTTTCACCTTTTGCGATACCATAGCAAAATAACACATATAAAATCAATAAAAAAGGAAAAATTATGAAAATATTGGTTGGAAATTGGAAATCTAATGGAAATATGTCTGACAAAAAGAAACTTTTTGCTGCCATTGAACGCACAAAAACCGATATAAAAATAATTTTATGCCTGCCATATACTTTGCTGTGTTGCAATAAAAGCAACAAAATCGCGATTGGCGCACAAAACATCAGTGATTATACAAATGGTGCATTTACTGGTGATATTTCTGGACAAATGATACATGATACAGGTGCAAAATATGTTTTGGTCGGTCACAGTGAACGCCGCACATATCATCATGAAAATAATGCCATTGTTAAAAACAAAGCCAATTTGGCCGTTCAAAATAAACTGATTCCCATTATATGTATAGGCGAAACTTTGGCAGAACACCAATCCAATAAAACAAAACCTGTCATAAAAAAAATGCTACTGAACAGCATCCCTGATTATGGCAATTTTATAATTGCTTATGAACCACGTTGGGCAATTGGCAGCGGCAAAACCCCCAAACAAACCGAAGTTGCAAAAATACATCAAATGATTTTTGATATTTTGAAAAGTATTGATAAAGAAAAAACACCTATTTTGTTTGGTGGCAGTATAAATGCCAAAAATATAACCAGATTTAAAAACATACCGCATGTTGACGGATTTATGGTTGGACGCGCATCCTTGAAATCAGAAACTTTTTTACCTATAATAAAAAGCATGAATTAAATGTATAATTATAAAACATAGGATGTAATCATGGAAGAAAACACAAAAAAAGAAGTAGAAATAGAAACTGTATCCATAGACAACAATGCATCACCTGAACAAAAAACCGTAGATTCAGAACACAGCATTAAAATCATAGAAGAATTAAATACAAAAATCGCTGAAACGAATGATAAGTATTTACGCATGGCTGCTGAACTTGAAAACACACGGCGCCGCGCGACTTTGGACATAGAATCTGTATCACGCAATCGCGCGATGAGTGTCGCTGAAAAGTTTTTACCGGTTATGGATGCTGTTGTGGCTGCTTTGAAACACAATCCAGATGACGAAGGTGTAAAATCTTTGCAAAAATCAATCGAAAATGCGTTCAGTCAAATTGGTATTGTTAAAATAAATACCATTGGCGAAATATTAAACCCACAATTTCATAACGCAATTCAAATTGTTGACAAACCAACACCAGAAACTGCAACTAATACCATTGTTGAAGAAATGCAAACCGGGTATATGTTCGGCGATACAGTATTACGTACTGCAATGGTTATTGTTTCTAAATAACAAACATAACTTTATGAAATTAGGCAAAAAACACTTGTATAAAAATATATAAATTGTTATCATAACAAAGTAAGGGTGTGTATTAACGGGAGAATAAAGCGATACACACACCGAAAAATATATTTTTATCGTTTTTATACGCAGTTTTTTTGTATGCATTGACTGTATTTATCCCCATTGATTTTGCCTATGCGAACGGTTGCACAGAAAATCAAATACCATTACCAGACGGAATAAATTGTGTTGATACTAAATTGGCGATTACAACAACAAACATGTCAGCCAACACAGATTTTCAATTTGCAATTTCTGCCCAGGGAACTTTTTATATCGATTGGGGCGACAACACAGTTGAAATAATTACACGGAATAACACAATAAAAAACACATATTCGCACACATACACAACCACAGGCGCAAAAACTATTAAATTTGGTGGTGTCGCACTTGGATACAGCCCAAACACAGAAACAGCAGCAATCAGTTTTTCATTACAAACCCCCACATTGATAGAAACTGTATCTGGTTCACTTGGGGCGATATTCCCGACACTGGGTTCTGCAAATGGTGAACAACCGCGCTTTTATGAAACATTCAAAGGATGTTCTAATTTGACAAGCATTCCAGACAATTTGTTTTCTGGTATCACAGGTTCAACCGACAGTATGTTTCGTTCTACATTTGACAGATGTTCTCAATTATCAACCATCCCATCAACTTTATTTTCTGGTATAACTGGCACCGCACCTAACCTGTTTCGCAGTACTTTTTACGAATGTGGCGCATTAAATACAATCCCCAACGGTTTGTTTAGTGGTATTACCGGCGCATCTAATAGTATGTTCAAGTTTACTTTTTATAATACAACATCCCTAACAGGATTTATTTCACCTGAATTATTCGCAGGATTAAACGGCGAAACCGCCACTGATTTAATGCAAAATATTTTTTCGGGTTCTGGTTTAATGACGTCTTGCCCAATTGGAACACATCAATTCATCACAGGTTACGAATCCAGTTGGTCTGGCAAAGTCGCATGCCAACCAGATGATGACGATTGTGAAAACACAACATATTACGATTATTCAATGCATATGTGCAGAAATTGTCCATATGGATATACAGCCGACACAACCAACGGCAAAAAAAGCGAAACAGAATGTAAAATACAGTGTCCCGGTGGAACATGGACTGGACAATACACACAATTAGAATACATTGAAAGCACTGGAACACAATACATAGATACTGGCCATTTAATTTCTTCATCAAACATCAGCGGAAAATTGACAGTTTCAGCACCAATTGTAATATCACCAAATATCGGCGATTTTGCCGGTAATGTTGATGCCAGCGCCGGTCACAACACGAATTACAAAGGTAACAGTTTTGGTTTATGGGTTGTAAATGGCAACAATGGCAGCAAAATTACAATTTCATCACCATCTTTTGAAGCAAACACTTTGTATGATATCGCATATAATATTTCAGGCACGACCAGAACGCTTACAATCAATGACACAACCAAAAGCGGTTCATTTGTCGGAAACATTATTTCAACAAACACTTTTAAATTATTTTCAAATGGTTGTACTGGTGGTTGTGGCAATCAGATATTCACAGGTCGCATACACAAATTACAGTTATACGAACAATCTGTCGCTGTACTGGATTTAATTCCTGCACGTCGTGATTCAGACGGATCAATCGGTATGTATGACAAAATCAGCGGACAATTTTTTACCAATGCGGGCAATGATGCTTTTTTACACGGTTCAGATGTAACAACATTTGGTGGCGGAACATGCATAAATGTGGGGGATGGATATTACGCGGGTGCCAGCACAACTAATTTCGGTTCAGTCAGCACACGTAACCGATGTCCAAACAATGCGCCAACAAATATTCCAAACGCAACCAGTATTTCTCAATGTATTGGAACAAATGCCATAGTATGTAATCCAGGTAATTACCTAGCGATGAACACCACACAATGCATACAATGCAGTGTTGATTCTTATTGTCCTGGTGGGGAATTTTGGTTTAACCCCACAACAACCCAAGGAATTTTTGCATGTCCATCCGGATTATATGCACCAATTGGCATGTGGGAATTGGCGCAATGTGGTCGTATATTACATATTGGCGATAACATTGTATATTTGCGCAGCATCAAAAAAACAGAACCTTCATTAAACATAGATATTGATAATGATGGAATCCCAGATTTCTTTGGCAATATGACAACATCAGATACCGTGATGACAAACGGCGCAACAAAATCATTCAAAGTAAAATACAATTCTCAAACATATTCAATATATGACGACAGCGTAACAATCGGACAATAATCAAAAACAACCCCATCTGGTTCCCCAACAGTGGCGGGATAAAACCAAACTGCAACAAAGATACAAGAAAACCACCCAATCACACTTTGTTATCATGTGAAAATGCGGGTGGTATAGATTTTGTATTGTGTATCCTATTTCTTTTTTGCCGTCTTCTTTGCTGTAGATTTCTTGGCACCACCTGATGGCATATTTTGGTATGCGTGATACAGATTTTCAACACACATATATATAATCAATGCAGATATTACTGTAAATAAACCAGCAATCAAATCACGTGAAAAATAAAAGAAACAAATCAACGCGACAATCAACACGATTGTATACGCAATGTTTTTCAACAATACTTTGCCCAATTTTTCAAGAAAATTCATGTTTTTCTCCCTTGTTTGGTTGTATATAAATATCATACAACATCGTTGATTATAGCAAACAAAATATAAAACACAAACAAAAAAGCACCATAGATGTATGGTGCTTGATTAAGATGACAATTTTAATTATAAAATCACTTGGCCCCCAACACGCGCGCTGCGTGGAATTGGACCAAATGCAGAACGCGGATTTACATAAATATTTCCTTTGACTGTAAACGCGCCACAGAAACTTAATTTATCTACGTTGCGAATAAACAAATTACCTTTGATTTTTGCGCCACATGGCAAAGTATATTTACGCATATTTTGCAAAAATAAATTACCATCTATTGTTACACCATTTGATAATACTGGCGCAGAAGGATACAAATCTACGATAATATCACCCGTTAGATTTTGTTTAGGCAATGATTTTGCTGGCAAAGAAACCTGTTTAACAATAATCGGTTTTTTAACGCCGATTGTTTTGATTTGTGGTTTAATACCTGTTTTTGCGTTTGTTTGTACTGGCAAAGCAGGTAAAGATTTTTTAATTGGATTACGGTTAACAACTTTACGATTGTCAATTACCTGTGATTTATTATCAGTATTATTACTTGCAATTTTCACAGATTGTTTGCATTGTGTAACATTGATAATCAAACTGGTAAATAAAACGATAATGGCAACCAACAAAGTCAGATTTATCATACCAACAATATCAATACTTTTTAACCAATTCCAAATTGCTTTGCAGGCACGACAAACCAAGCGCCATGCTTTCTTACACAATTCCCAAGGAAACAAAAGCACTTTTTTGCACCATTGTTTAAAGTTATGCTTACGATTATTACGTGTAGCTTGTTTTATTTTTTGTATTTTATTCATATCAAATCCTTTGTTTACATTTACTTACCGCACATATATTCTCTTATGAATCATATTCCACATATCCTGTGCTTGTGTATAATAATAATCTGCTTCATTTTTACGTTTTTTAATAGAGAATCTATCCATACTTATACATACATGACCATTGTCGTTTTTAACATATTGTATAAAACCACCAGTCATACAATCGAAACTGTACGAAATGCCACAATCGACCCCATTTTTGTAAAAACGTACTGAAACAGGAACCATTTTGTCATTTTGTGTGGCTTCATAGAATGCAGACACACCATCTTTAACCTTTTCTTTATTTAATTGAGAAAGACAGACAGTATTTTCCTGTTCATCTGATTCCTTTAAAAAATATTTACCTTTTACGTCAAAAATTATATTCATACTATTACCTCTTTTCTGTTATGAGTATAATATAGACGATTTTTCACATTTGTCAATAACTATTTTCAAATTTCATAAATTTATCTAAACGGACAACAAGTTAATATAAACATATTGTTATAATTATCTTAAAAAAGTGATACAATATGTTCATAAAAGGATTATTATGAAAAGAAATCAAGTAATTTTGATATATGGATTACCGGCAAGCGGTAAATATACTATGGCAAAACAAGTACAAGAACACTGTGGTGGAACATTATTTGATAATCATTATTTTTACGACATGTTTGAAGGGTTAACAGAAGTTTCTAATGAAAACCACTACAAGTATTTTAACAAAGTTGATACTGTACGTAAGGCCTTTCTTGATGTTTTACGAGATTTTTATCCTAGAAAACAACATGTTCGGTATATTTTTACTTCAGGAATATTACGCGGTGAAAAATTGCCCACAGTGTTACAAAAGTTTGCAAATGATATAAACGCTGATTTTATTCCAATTGAACTGAATGTTCGTGCAGATATTTTATTGGCACGATGTGATACAGAAGTACGAAGAAACAGACGCGGGAAATTAACTAACAAAAACAAGTATAAAGATTTGTTAAAACAATATATGTCAAAAGTATGGCATTCTCGCAACCCAAATAGATTAGTATTAAATTCAAGCGATTTATCACCAGAGGAAACTTTTAAACAAATAAAAAAACATCTAAAAAAGTTTGATTAATGAAGAAGTTTTATCATTTAATATTTATTTTTTCAATCATTGCATCTTGTTTTTGTTTAGCATATTAATATGTATATTGAAAACTGCAATTTGACTGATTGGCGCGCCCAGCAGGACTCGAACCTGCAACCCACAGATTAGAAATCTGTTGCTCTATCCAATTGAGCCATGGGCGCATGTGTGCGATTTTATATCAAAACCGCACTGATTGCAACTTTTTATTTTTTAATATTCACTTTTAAAAACACTTTTTTGCCACGTTGAACCATTATTGATTCTGCCGGTTTCACAACATATTCTTTGTCGGTTATTTTTTCACCATCAATTTGAATACCACCCTGTTCTACCATTCGGCGTGCTTCAGATTTAGAATCAAACAATTTCACAGCAACCAAGAAATCAACAATTCCCATCGGTTCAGACATTTCTAAATCAAAACTCGGCGCATTATCTGCATTACCAGCACTGAACAAAGACGATGCTGTTTCTGCTGCTTGTTTTGCTGATTCTTCACCATGAACCAATTTAGTTATCTCAAAAGCCATGCGTTTTTTTGCAGCAATAATGTCGTCTTTGCACATCTTTTTGATTTCATCCATAGGAATATCTGTAAACAAAGCCAACAACAATTGTGTATTTTCATCGCCAGTATTGTAAAAATACTGATAAAAATCGAACACCGTTGTTTTTTCACGTGCGACCCACAATGTACCTTTCTCGGTTTTGCCCATTTTTTTACCTTCAGCAGTCATTAATAATGGCGCAGTCAAACCGTAAATCTCGCCTTTTTCTTTACCATTTTCCAAATTCATTTTTCTAAATAATTCCGTTCCAGCGACAATATTACCCCACTGATCAGAACCACCAATCTGTAAAACGCAACCTTCTGCTTCATTCAAATGAACAAAATCATACGCTTGCATAGGCATATAACCCATTTCCAAGAAAGTTAATCCACCATTTTCACGACGACGAGAATATGCTTCACTGGCCAACATAGTATTAACATTAAAATGAACACACACCAAACGCATAAAATCAACATAAGTAAACTTATTTATCCAATCTGCATTATTTACAATTTCTGTGCCAGGTAAAACAAAATGCCTAACCAATTCTTTTACTTCATTCAAATTATGTTCAACTTCTTCTTTGGTCAGCATTTTGCGCATATCAGATTTGCCTGTTGGGTCACCAATCAAAGCGGTCGCACCACCAATCAAAACAATTCCGCGATGCCCAGCATTTTGTAAATGTCTACACATACGCAATGCAAAAAAATGCCCGATATGCAAACTGTCTGCAGTTGGATCAATTCCAACATAGAAAGTTATTTTTTTATCACCATTTAATATTTCTTTTATTTGTTCTGGATGTGTCATATCTTTGACAAATCCGCGTTCTTGCAACATATCAAATAATTTTTCAACCATTTTTGTTTCCTTATGTTTCTATTGTTATCGGTAATGGTAGCATGATTTTATATTTTATGCAAGAAAACTGCGCTACAAAATCAAACACCGTTAAAAAAACACCACGCTTTGAAGCGTGGTGTTTGTATTCAAGATATTTTCTGATTTAGCCCAACATTTTTGCAACTTCATCAGCCAAATTATCTTCACGCTTCTGAATACCTTCACCCAATACGTAATACGCGTAACCAGCCAGTTTACCACCGTGTTCGGCGATAACTTCTTTGACTGTCTTGCTTGGATCCATAACAAAAGGTTGTTCTTCCAAAACGGATTCGCCGTAATATTTCTTAATACGACCTTCAACCATTTTTTCAACGATATTTTCAGGTTTACCAGCAGTTGCGCCAGATTCAATAAATACTTTCTTTTCACGTTCAACTGCCTTTGGATCAACATCAGCGATTGTCATAAATTCTGGTTTATTTGCAGCAATGTGCATAGCGATTTTATTACCAATTTCATCAATTCTCGCATCATCACCATTGATTGCAACAACAACACCAATTTGTCCCATACCTGGAACCAAAGCATTATGAACATAAGTATAAATATGATCACCGTTTACCTTTGCAATACGGCGCAAACTCATGTTTTCACCAATCGTAGCAATAGTTGCAGCAATATCATCTTTGACAGCAGCCAACGTTGCATCAAAATCACCACCTAATTCAGCGGCTTTATTTGCAACATTTGCGACCAAAGTTTGGAATTTGTCGTTTTTAGCAACAAAATCTGTTTCTGCGTTTAATTCAACAACGCAACCCATTTCATCACATTTAACAACCGTCACCAAACCAGATGCAGCAACACGCCCTGCTTTGGATGCTGCTTTGACAATACCTTTTTGGCGCAACCAATCGGCTGCGGCTTCGATATCGCCATTGTTTTCCACCAATGCTTTTTTACAGTCCATCATACCTGCGGATGTTTTTTCACGCAGTTCCTGAACTAATTTTGCTGTTATTTCTGCCATTGTTAATTCCTTTCTTTATTTTGATTATTTATCCGCTTTGTCCATCATTTTGCTGCGGCGAGCTTCACGGGCTTCTGATGTCTTAGATTTCTGCTTAGATTCTTTAACCTTCAAATCATGTTCATATTCTTCTGCAGCTGCAGCAGCATTATCGGCATCTGCTTTTTTGCCAGCAGCCCCACCCAATCTTTTTTCAATACCGGACAAAATAGCATCCACAAACAAATCGCAATATAATTGAGTTGCACGAGATGCATCATCATTACCAGGAACTGGGTAATCTACCAATTCTGGGTTAGAGTTTGTATCACAAATTGCAACTGTTGGAATATCCAAAACTTTTGCTTCATGTACAGCATTTAATTCACGTGGCACATCAATAACAATCATCGCCTGTGGAATGCCGTGCATTTCCAAAATACCACCAAAAATACTGCGTAATTTAGCAACCTCTTTGGTCATAACACCAACTTCTTTCTTTGTTAATCCCAGTTTATCAGCATTAGTAATATCTTGTTCCATCTTTTTTAAACGGCGAATACTTTGAGAAACCGTTGTCCAGTTAGTTAACATGCCGCCCAACCAACGATTGTTTACATAATATTGACCACAACGTTCAGCAGCATCTTTAACGATATCTTTTGCCTGATGTTTGGTAGCAACAAATAAGATTTTTCCACCCGCTGCTGCGATTGCTTCCAAAGCAACCAAAGCGCGATGCAATAACGGTGCAGTTTTGTTCAAATTAATAATATGAATTTTATCTTTAACGCCATAAACATACGGTGTCATCAATGGATTCCAGCGACGTGTATGATGTCCGAAATGAACGCCTGCTTCCATTAATTGTTTCATAGTAAATGTTGGCAATGCCATGATTTTATCCTTTTTTCTGTTGTTATCCTCGGTCAACGGGCGTAACAAAACCAACCTTGTTGGACAGAAATTATACCCATTGCCTGTGTTCTTCGTGCTAGGCACGTACCACCATAATAACCCAAAGAATACAGAAAATCAAGTATTTTTTAATGTATTTATCGATCTGGTTTTCTCACCCACGGCAATGAACATGCGCTTGAACTAAAATCCATATTGGTTTTCCATCAACCAGCGGATTACAATGCAAAATCTCAATTTACCTTGGCATCCAATACCGGCCATATCTTTTGTTCATCCAATGGATGTTTTTGGTACTGCACATTTGCAAAATCTATATTATTCAAATCAAACCGCCGAATTGTTGGATTATACATTGTCGTATAATACAATTTGTTATTCGTCATATCTGTCACACTGGTCCATTGTGTTGCAGATGGTATATTCGGCACACTTCTAGAATCTGAATATTGCGCACCAATCGGTATCGTCAATGCCATCATAATGTGAAATGCCTGGTCAACTGTTTTGTCAGCAGTCGCCAACATTGGCGCACTGTTTTGGAAAAACGCAGCACGAACAAATCTGGATGGTGGCGTCATATCGCCAGGTAATCCCAACATGCCTGAACCATGCCCCAATGGCGACAAAGATATATTCCCAAATTCATGACCATTCGCATTGCCCGGATGTAAATTGATATAATTGCTTAAATTTGTTATATGCCATGGATAACCTGGTGCATTAGTCAAAACTCCCAAATTATTTTCATACACCATCGGGACACCATTGATGTATTCTATAACTATTTGACGACCATATTTATCTGCGACACGCCAATGCAATGTTTCTGCACGTGGGTCAGTTGCAACAATCCTGATTGTTGGCAAAGCAGCAATAACATCTTCGACTGTTTCAAAACTGCCCAGAATCCACGCGACAAATTGTGTATCCGACAAAGTTATGTCTTTTTTATCAGGATTATATTTCGGATAAGAACTAAATTTCGGAAAATAAAATAAACCTGCAGAAAGACCCATTTCATTCAAGCCCTCAATCACATAATCTTCTGATGCCAGTCCAACATAACCATAAAAGGCATCAAATTTCATACCACCACTGGCACCATCTGGCAATGCAGATTGTTCGCTATATCCACGTGGTACAATTATGTAATCACTGGGGGATTCGCCACCTGCCCATTCAACACTGCGCGCGACAATATTAGCACCATCTGATGATTTTAATGTGATTCCTGTGCAAGAATTAGCATTGCGATGTCCCCCTATAATCGCCAATATCATCAAAAAAGTAAATGTTTTTGTTTTCATTCTATTCCCCTTTGGTTATATTTCTTATTCTATGAACATGCACGTATAAAAACATCAGGAACGTATTCAATACAAAAAATCGCCTATACCGGCGATTTTCAAAAAACGAACAATTTTTTATATACCTAATCTGTGATGTAATTTGAACATCAATATCGATTCGTTACCAAACATATCTGTATTATTTGGGTTTAATCGATATATCAAACCAACACCAGCATCTGTGAATTCACCCAGCGCACTTTTATAAGCAGCAGAAAATCTTAATTCACGTTTTTGTGCAGATAAATCTATATATTCCATATGTGCATTATTTACTGCAATTTCATATTTACCATTATTTTCAACCACTTCAAAATCAGCATATCCATATCCCATACGTCCGCTTGTCACAGCCAACGGCATTGCCACGGTAAAACTGAATCCGCCAACATCTGCACCAAACGCAAAAGCGTTAGATTTTATATCTGATAAACTGGCAACAAAGTCACTTTGGTTATTCGCATGTGTTGTTGCAAAAGTTCCGTGCAAAGATATTTTCACATCATCAAAAGGTTTGTATGTTGCAACTGCATCCAAATATTTTGTATTTGCATTGTTCATAGCAAACAGACCATCACTGACCATACCCAACACAGTATTATTTTCCTGCATCATACCGAAAGAAACATTCAATCCAAATTTATCATCAATGTATCTTGTATCAAACGAACCACCGTTTGCCAAACCCAAACGACCTGGTTCGAATTGTGATGATATCACAGGGTCTTTGTCCAACAGATTTTCATCTGTAATTGCACCAACAAATGCACGCCCACCAAATGCAAAACGACCTCTTTTGTACACAGTATCGACAGACAACGTATCAGAAATCAAACCCAAAACACCATTGGCACGACCATTAAATCTGGATTCACCGTCTGTCAAATAATGCTGATATTCAGCCGCCACATCCAAATTATTATTCGTCCACGCAATCCGCATTTCATCTAAACCATTTAAATTATCATTATATGCGCGTTGTGACATCGCCATATTTATTGTCAAATTACCAATTTGATTAGAATGTTTGTTCATTGAATCAACATTAAAATCCCCCAATACATCACCCATATAAAGACCATGTTTATTATCAACAGAATTCAAAGACAAAGTATTCGTCCAAACACGTGGCAACGAAACAGAACCATCAGAACTTTCTAATACATCATAGAACGAAGTTGTTATTGATTGACGTCCTGCCAAAGATAACACACTGGATGCACGCGATGAATTTGTAGATAGTGCTGTTCCCCAATACGGTTTATTCGTAGAACTAGATACTATACTTGTCCCATCAAAGAAATACACGTTCGTATTGGGTTTTGTTGCGCGTGCCAGATTTATCATACCATAACCAAATGCCTGTTTAAAATTATCCAGATAAACATCTGCGTTGGTATTCATTCCCAAAGGCAATGTATACAGTTTGTCCAAATATTCAATTAATTCCGTATCTGATGTCCATACTTTGTCAGTTTCAGGGTTTTTTCCCAGATATGGTCCATCTGCCGTCAAAGCCAACAATAAAAATACTTGATCGGGACTCATATAATCAAAAGCACTGCGAACCAACGCAACACCACCTGCCATCGCAGCAGTTGCATCTAGATTGGTTTCCCCAGGTGCAGCAAAACACCAAGGATTTAACGCACCACCATTTCCTGTACCAGTCAGACCACAAATACGCGATTGATAATGATTACCATCTGTGTCACGCCATGTCGACAATTCTAGTTTGCCAACATTTTCAGGACTGTAATCAGATATGGTTTGTCCATTTGTTCCTGTATCACTGCCAGGTTTCAACGCAACAACTGTCATAAACCTGTTCTGCATTGTCGGATAAACCACTGGCATAAAGTTTTCGAATGTCGCATATTGCGGTGTCACAGATTCACCAGAACCTATTCCATATCTGTTCCATCCCGCAGGATTCACCCATATTTGTGTTTTATATATTCCCAGATTTGTGAATGCGCTATTCGCATCTACATATGGTTGTTTAACACTTGTATCTTCATCATCACCAGCATACGTGTTATAATATTGATTAATCAAACCAATATCAGATACAAAAATATCACTGCTACTTCCCGCAAAATCATATAATGCCTTGGCCCCCAAGACATCAACATAATCCAATTCAATCGATGAAGCAGGTAATGCAAGATTTACCACAACCCTAGAATCTTGGGCAGAAATTGCTTTGGATATGGCAGAATATGTTTTATAATCGGCGCTTTGCAAAGTTTTAGACAACGTCAGTGCATGTTCTGCCCCAATTGCGTACATGGCATCTATATCCCCATTTGCAGTTGAACTGATATACAAATTATTGTTCACTATGTAACCTTGGTATATTTTTGTAGAATCCGTTTGGTCTTCTGCAGTAAATATCCAACCACCCGCTGAATCAGTTTCAACAGATGTGACAACCAATGTTTTTCCAGCAAATGTAAATGTATCATCTTCTGTCAAACCATCGTCAGAAATATTATACGAACCGGTTGCCGGCACCCCAGAACCAGGTGTTCCCCAATATTGCCCTGCACCCGTTTTATATACAGTTAATTGACCATTTGGAATAAAACCATAATAATCTTCATCTGCACGTCCACCATATTCCCAACCCGCAATTATTTTTGCCAATTTTGTATCAGAATCGCTTGCCAACCCAAACACAGTTCCCGCCCCTGACAAATCAAATGTTGTAGTTTCATTTTTTCCAACATTTGGTCCAGAATAATTATAGTATTTGTGTGTTTCTTCATTTAGCGCTGCCACAAACGCGGTTTGACAAAGTGTGCTGTTATCACCATTTGCATCACAAATACTCAGAACACTACTAACCTTGTTAGGATCAATCCATGTAATTATGCCGTCCACAGCACTGCCCGTTGTATTTATCCCATTGCTGGTAATCATCGCAACATTAACCGGCTTTCCGCCACCAACAGGGACACCATCAATATACGGCAAACTTTTTAAATTAAAAGGTGATTTATCGTTAGATATTCTTATTGTATTCATACCCAAATACCCACGAATAAATGGACTGTATGCATACGATGCCATTAAATAATTAAAACCATTGTTTGGGTCTGACATAAATGCAAAATCCAACTGACGTAATGGAATGCTTGATTCCGCCCCCCAATCTGTAAAATCAGTCGGACACGTTGTCCCAGAACACGCAGGCCCATACGGTAGATTCTGTGAAAACAGCGCAGTTCCAGCGTTTGTATTGCCACTGCCATCACCACTGCCGGGACGTGTTCCACCCGAAGATGCAGAATTATTATTTTCTGAATCAAATACATTGGTTAACAAAGCCACACCACCAATCACAGCCGCCACACCCACCGCAGACAACGCAACGATATGCGATGAAGACAGACCACTGAAAAAACCATATTCTTCACCAGATGCTGCAACTTTGGTTTTTCGTTTGTAATTTTTAATTTGCCTGTCACAATTTGACGCGTCTGCACCATACATTTGTAAAATCTGAATTGCACGTTTATCATTATTCATAACGGCAGTACAAACCAACGACAAACCAGTTGAATCTACATAATTTATATCAACACCAGAATTAACCAGAAATTGAATTGTTCGCGTATCACCACGCCGCGCCGCAGCCAACAATTGGGCAGCATTTTGAAAATCAGAACCCGCTGCACCAAATGCACAGCATGGTATTAAAATCCCCAAGAACGGCAAAAATCTAACACTTTTCATAAAATTGTTCTCTCTTCAAACAAAAGATAGCATAAAAAAATATATTCTGTCCAGTATTTTTACTTACAATAATATATCATTTTTTCTTTGCTTTAATATTTGATTTTTGATATACTGTCCCCAGAGAGAAATGAAACATCGCACATTATTTTCAGTAATCGGTTTTTTGTTTGCGCCTGCTGTTGCGTTTGGTGCATGTTCTGCTAATAATCTGACACGTTGTCTGGATTCTGTATGTGCAATAAACATTGGTGCAAATGCTGCTGCGCGTTGTCAGTATTGCGGTTCTGCAACTGCTGGCGAACCACCAACGACAAATATTGAAACAATTAACGGTAAAACTGTGCAAATGAAAAATATAACCGCGGGAGGCACGTCAAAATATACTATCTCGGACAAAGAATTAAAGAAAGCACCAAAAGACCCAGGTCAACGGTATGTCTGGGCAACAGAGCAATGCTTGAAAAAAGTTTCTGGTTGTACAACAGAAGATGTATCTGACACGTACGATTCTTTGATTGAACAATCTTGCGAAGCGGCCGGAATTGCAGCAGAAATGTTAATCGCTATTACAAATACAAACAAAACCAAAACAAAAACCGAATGTTCTGCTAAAATTAACGCATGCGTCATTGATGAAAGACATTGTTTAGCAGATTATCGTAATTGCGAATCGGATACTAATTTTGATAAATATTTTTCACAATGCAGTATATCTTCACCGGCTACCAAAGATAACAAAATTGAATATGATATATCTGGTTGCGATTCGTTCTTGGCTGATATTCGTTCTACATTGATATCAGATAGAAACAGTGCGATAAAAAATGCTGCAACATTGTTACAAAGTATTGTAAAAGCATACCAAGACACACGTACCACAAAATTGGCTACGACACAAAAATCATGCAAAGATAATTCTGCAAAACAAATTTGTTTGGCTGATATGTGTGATTCTCATATGCGTCATAAATGCGGTGACGGATACGAATATGAACTACAATTGGCTGAACAGTTATGCAAATATTATGATACTGCATGCAGTCGATTAAAGTAGAACAAAAGATAAAAAATAAAATGAAAACATTGAACAAAAGATTTTTTCTGACATTAACACCATTAGTAATGGTATTGTGTTCTTTGTTTATAAATATGAATAATTCATTTGCTGCACCACGTGCTGCAATTCGTGGGACAGCGGGAACACGTCAACCGGTGGCAAAAACCACAACACAAACAACAACGGTTGAAACGCCTGCCCCGGTTTTGGATGAACCCGAACCGATTGAACAAACGACACCCGCGATTAACAAAGCAAGTCAATTTGACAGTGTCATTTCATCATCCGTCAAAACCGCAGCATCTGGGAACAGCGATATTGCAGAACGTATACGGGCGCAACGTGCTGCGATAGAGGCACAAGATGCAACATCAGCAACCAAAACAAAAAACGCCAGCGGACGAAATGCGTGTGATTTTGGATTACGTGAATGTATGGTTAAAACATGTGGCAAAGATTTTACAAAATGTGCAACAGATGGTGACACAGATTTGGGAATTAAATTTAACGCATGCAAACGCGATTTAAACTGCACCGGTGAAGAATTCAGATTGTTTACCACAGAAATCAAAGCAGATCGCGACATGAACGTTCGTTTATCATCATACAATGCGGTCATTGATTGTGGTCTGGCCTATAATGATTGCATATTTACTGAATGTGGGGAAACATTTGATAAATGCTTGGGTAAAAGTGCAGCTGACAAAGCCACAAAGGCATGCAAACAAATTGCTGATAAATGCAAAGAACAAGATTCTGGTCTGCCTGGTCGTTTTGGAAATGTAATTGGTCGTTTACGTGAAAATGCTGAAAAAGATGTCAAAGCAGACGAAGAACGTATGTACAAACTGCGTGATTTGATGCGCAGTGCGTGTACAAAATTAGGTGCAGTATTTGATGAACGTACATTTGATTGCGTTTATACAGTTAATTTTTATGCTGGTGACGACCAAGACACACCAAAGGCATCGCGTAAAAGATACGCTGGTGACACATTTGTATGTACCCAGGAATGGTTTGGTGTGGACGTCACAACATACAAAGAAAACGCGTATCGTGAAACACGTATGCAAACTGCTGCAACATCTGCAATGTTGGGCGCTGGTGTTGGAACGGCGGCTGGTTTGGTAACATCTGGTGCAATATCACGCGCATTGGATACCCAGAAAGCACAAAAAGGTGTAGACAAAGCAAAGGCCGATGAATGCAAGAACAGCGGTGGATTATATGAAAATAACAAATGTAACAAAGCGGGTGATACTTGTGCTAAGAATCGTGGAACAGGGAAATATGCAAAAAATGCGTCTGGACAATTGTTCTGCGAATTAGATAAATGTAAAGATGAAAAGAATCGTAAATTAAGTGACGACAAAACAAAATGTGTAAGGAAAGACGGTAAAGAAGATAAGGAAGAAGACAAAAATGAAGAAAATGCGAACACGAAGATGATGGTAGCATAGAAAAACCGGCTGCAACTCCGCCGACGGCTGATGCAGAGCAAGAATACGATCCTGCCAAAGACGATTCTTTATCGGCTGAAGAAAAAAAAGCAGCAATGCAATTTGAAATTAACAGTTCAAATTCAGAACTGGCAGATAGATTGGATGATGACTTTTTAACAGATGATGCGAAAAAAGATATTACTAAAGAGTACTTACAGAAAAATAAGGCCATTAAGGATAGGTATGGGGCGTAAACTATAAAAACAAAACTAAACAAAATGAAAATAACAAATAAAATCTTAACTGCAATTTTGATATGCCTGCCGATGGTTGGATGGGCGGATGTTGACGTGTTTTCTATTACAGGTGCAAAAGATACGAATGAATTGCAAAACAACACTGGAAAAGTATTAAAATCTGTATTGGATAACGAAAAATACAAAGATATTCCACAAGAAACAAAAGATCAGATTTTGGCTGATGCAAATAAAGCAATGGGATTTGATACAGGTACCAAAAGTTCTGTTGATAAGAAAAAAGTTGCTGACGCACAAAAGAAACTGGATGAAGCAAAGGCAAATCAACAATCTTTGGCAAACAGAACATTGACTGCGGCATCTATTGCAACAATGGGAATTGGTGGTATGCAACTGGCCCAAGGTATCGCAGAAAAACAGGCAGACAGTGCCGCCGACAAAGATATGGAAGCATACATTGCAACAATGCGTTGCACATATGGTGGTGGTCATTCTGTTAAATTTGGTACAGAACCGATTGAATTACCGAGCGGTAATAATTCTGAATTGATGAAATATCGTTCTGAATATATTGCTTTGGCAACCAGTTTAAAAGAACGCAAAACTGCACTGGATTTAAAACCAGGCATTGAAGCAGAAGAAATATTGGATAAAGCAACGGCTGGATTATATGACGATGAAAATGTCGGCATAACTGGCGGCGCATACGCATCTCGTTATCGTGCAGCGGCGGGTAATGACAAAGATTCCAAAGGTCTGGCATCTGCCAAGAAAGAAGCAAAAAATCGTATGATTGCGGGCGGCGTAATTGCTGGGGTTGGGTTGGTTGGTTCTATGGTTGGCAACAGTATTATCAATGGTAAATTGGGCGAATTGATTAAAGAATCACGCGCAGACAAGAAAAAAAGTAAAGACCATGATGCCACTGTGAAATCTATTAAACAGGCATTGAAAGCCAAGGGCTATACAAACGTAGACAGTTTGAATTTTGATAATGTTGATGTTGGGGCATTAAAAGATGCCGATTTCAGCAAACTAAAAGAACCAGAATCTGGCAAACGTGATGCAACATCGTTAATCAGCACAGCGAATGCAACTTCTTTGACCAGTTCTTTCAAAGATTTAGGGGTACAAGGCACCGAAGATTAATTAAATGAAATATAAAATAATATTTTCTTTATTGTTAATTTTTATATCAACACATCCTGCAATATGTGCAAAAGGAAGTGTTGTTGATATTCAGGAAGTTATTAATGCTGGTGGTGAAGTGATAATACGAAAAGCAGACGGAAAAACACCCGTTGCTAAGGTGCGAAAACAAAAAAACAGTTCCGATGAAGATGATTTTGTTGTTGATTCACGTGACGATGAAGATGACGATTTGGACGATGATGATGCTGGCACAGACGCGCCACAAGAATCACAAAATTCACAGCAATCGTTTATTGATTATTGCCAAACCATTGATGGCACCTTAATGCATGAAAATAAAGAATGTAAATTGCTAATTACAACCCCTGTTGAATATGCTAAAATTGGTGGTTTGTTTGAAACAATAAAAGAAAAACTTAAAATTTGTGAAAAAGAATACCATTACAATTCTGAAAATGAATGGGAAATTATGTGTAGTGCTGGTACACTGAAAATCACTATTTGGGATGTAACCTGCCCTGATGGTCAAACTTTTAATTCTGATTCTGGTAAATGCGATACAGTGGATTCTGCAGATGCCCAACCCGAACAGCCCGCAGATAGTGCCGGCACCGCACCAGCAGAAGAAAATCCAAAATCAGAACCCGCCGCCCAGGCAAATGCACCGGTGGCAGCGGAAAGTGCCGAATCTGCTGAAACACAACCGGCACCAGCCCCATCTGGAACACAAACATCTGCATCACGTTTAAAATCTGTGCCAGAAAATGCAGAACAATGTAAAGAAGACATTCGCGTTGATGTCGTGGAAATTGTTGAAAGCCAATCACCAAAAACAAAATTAATTCCAAAATCCGATTGGACACATATAGAAGAACAATATATAGAATATGAATCCCAGCATGAATCTGGCGATATCAAAATAACCGCAATGGAATATTTAAAACGTGAAATGGTTGAATTATATTGTGACGGTGTGGGTGACAGCAATACGGCAAAAAACGATGCCGAATCTGCCGAACCAGGTAACAGCAATAACGCAAATACCGATGAATCCAAACCAAGCACGGAAGAAAACGCCAATACAGATGCAATGAACAAATTAATAAATGAATTAAAAGGTGAAGTTAATCAAATTGTTACTGCATTTAATACAAAGAAAAAAACACTAAAATAAAAATCGCTATAAAGGGGTTCACAAATGGCTGTACACCGCGGAATGCTAGAGAGAGAGAGTAAATATATGTTCTGCCCTTCCCGTTTTTTTGTTTGTTTGATTACTTACGCAATCGTTATGTTGGGTGGGATTTCGGTATCTGTTGCTGATAATTTGTTTTCTTTGAGTGATACTGATTATATTACTATTTCCGATTTTGAAAACAATGGTGTTGCATCTGTCACGGCTGCAGAATCGTTAATTGAACAATCAAAATACAAAGATAAAATGGTACCACCATGCAGTAACAACGTTCATGCGGACAGACCATATATTCAATGCCCTGTATCAGAACAAAGTAAATCTAAAAAATATTACAGATTTTATTTTATGTCTTTGGGATCCGACACATCAGGACAACCAAGTTATCCAACCACTGTGTCGGTCAATATGCCTTTGACACCAGCCGCCGCCGCGCTATATGTAGAAGATTATAAAAAAAGAAAACAAATTGATTTAACGGATTGTGAACTCAACGAAACTGACCAATCTATTACTTGTAATAATCCAGATAATACGAAATGCACGTTTACATTCTCAAAGTTTATAAATGAAAATCAATTTGAAAACGATACAGCAGAATCTCATGAAGACGCACAAGACAAAGTTATGGAATATGCGGGCTGTTCCGGCACAAGTTGGGCCGCCAAAAACCAAAATATTGTAAATTGCAGAGTTGATGGTGATGGTTTCCAACAAGAATTCAAATTCAACTTTAAAGAAATTAAAAACCCGTCTTGGTCCGAAGAACAACAAAAATTAATATCTGAACTGAAATCTGATATTCAAATAGTTGTTGATGCTTTTAACAACAAAAAAGCAGAATTGGAAAAAACAGACAAAAAATAAAACGCTATTATTTGTTCCCCGCCCGTGGCGGTCAGACAGCCCATCGGGCTGTGTCATTGCGAGCGAAGCGTGGCAATCCAGGTAAATCAGTGTTCGGCTTTGCCGAACTACTTTTTTTATTGACCTGGATGCTCACACTCGCTTTGCTTGTTCAGCATGACACAACTGCGTTGTGTTAACCTCCCTCCCGTCCTGCGGACGTACTCCCCCCAAGGGGAGAATCTTATTGGTTCCCCACCCATGGCGTTGGAACTGGTATACCAACAAAAAAACAAAGCGCTGTCCAACAGACAGCACTTTTATTTCAAACCAATAAATCCAAATTATTCTGCAACTTTTTCTGATTTTTCAGATTTTTTTGCTGATTTAGCAGTTTCTTCAGATTTTGCTTCTTCTGCTTTGTCTTCTGTTGATTCTTCTTCTACTTTCTTGGTTCCAAAGGTCAATTTTTTACCTGCAACCAACGCATCAATTTCATCTTGTGACTGTGCAACATAAACTTTGACATCAACTATAACATCTGGATGTAAAGCAATTTTTGTATCAAACACACCCACAGATTTAATTGGTGAACCCAACATAACCTGAGCAGAACCAATATTGACACCTGCAATTTCTTTCAACGCAACTGCAATATCACGCGAAGACACAGAACCATATAATTGACCTGTATCACCCGCCTGACGAATCATATGCAATTTTGCGTTCTTAACAACATCAACATGTGATTGGGCATCTGCTTTTGCTTTTTCGTGACGCGCAACCAATTCTGCTTTTTGTGCTTCGAACAAAGCGACATTTTCTTTTGTAAAACGCATGGCCTTGTTGTTTGGCAACAAATAATTACGAGCATAACCAGTTTTAACTTCAACTGTATCACCAATGTTGCCTAATTTTGTAATTTTTTCTGTTAAAATAACTTTCATTTTATCTGTCCTTTTTTTAATTAAAAAGTTAGAGATTAACCCAAATTATTACGAACAAAAGGCATTAATCCCAAATGACGCGCACGTTTAATAGCAATCGCCAATGCACGTTGATCTTTCTGAGAAACCCCAGAAATACGAGATGGAACAATTTTTCCACGTTCTGTGATGTAATGAGATAACAATTTTACATCTTTGTAATCAATAACTTTGCCCTTTAATGGGTTAGATTTTTTACGATAAATTGCTGCACGAACTGCCATTATGCCACCTCTTCTTCTGTATTTTTCTTCATCATAACGGATGGTGTTTTAGATAATTCTTCAACACGAACGTTTAAGAAACGAATAACATCTTCGTCAATTCTGGAACGACGTTCCAATTCTGTAATCTGTGAACCCGGCAATTCAATATTCAGCATTACATAATGCGCTTTGCGATTTTTGCGAATTACATAAGCAAGATTTTTTAATCCCCAAAACTCTGTAGATTTTACATCGCCACCCAATTCTTTGATGATTGCTGTGAATTTTTCCGCTTTTTCTTTTACCTGCGGTTCGGTCAAATCTTGGCGAAAAACCAAGACACTTTCATAATAAGCCATTTTATTTCCTTTGGTTTATAACAGCCGACAACCCCATGTCATCAGCAGGAACAAACCAATTATGCAGTTTTTTTATAAAAAATCAAGTATTTTTACACAGATTATATAATTACGAATTAAATCCCTATTGACACACACCAAAATAATTTATTATGATTTGTGTATATCGAGGGATTTATTATGAAAAAGTTTCACAGAAACCTTAATATTATGTCACTTTTTACAGCGGCTTTGTTGGTCGTTGTGTTGTTGTTTTGGCGTACTGTAATGAATATAGCGGTATCTAATGTGTTGTTAAACGGTATAATTATTGGTACTACGATTTTTGGAATTGGACTGTGTTTTGTTAATATTTTCAAATTGTTGCCAGAGTACAAATGGTTGCATGCGTATTTTGATGGTCGTGCAATTTCTGGCTTTGTACCGAAATTGCTACGTCCTGTGGCGTTGGCTTTGCGTAACAGACACACACATATAAATACTGCAACATTGACAGATTTATTAGATTTGGTTTCTATCCGCATCGAAGATGAACGTGATTCTGTGCGTTACGTGACGAATACTCTGATTTTTTTGGGGTTATTGGGAACTTTCTGGGGATTGATTTTGACAGTCGGTGGATTTGCGGAATTACTGATGGGACTGGATTTTAACGATGCATCAGTTTTGCAAAACATGCAGATGGGATTGGCAAAACCTTTAAGTGGTATGGCAACCGCGTTCACCAGTTCTTTGCTTGGTCTGGCGGGCAGTTTGGCTGTTGGGTTCTTGGGATTACAATTACAATTTGCACAAAACACTATTTTCCAAGATTTGACTGATTTTATGTCTAAATACGTTTTGCAAAAACCAGATATAAATCCACAATCTGTTGAATTGATTCAAAAAGCACCTGTAAATGAAGGTATTTATAACAAAATATCTGATATGTATGATGCATTTTTGGATAATGGTTATGAAATCAGTGATATTATCAGAATTGATGGAAAACATCCTGCATTGGTTGCAATTGGAACAAACGAGACAATGTTTATTGCCACACCAAAAATTGATTCCGAAACGTTAAAAAATGTTGCTAAACGTATTGAATTGTGTTTTGCAGACACTTTGGAAGGTGTGACCATCAATTTCAAGATTTTATGTGTATCTGGACGCAAAGAAGAATCAACAAACAATATAATCTATTTCGCGTCTGTTGATACATTGCGCAAATATCTGGAAAAACATAGAAATATTCGTCCAAAAACACAACAAGATTGGGAAACTTTTGATGCGTACGCGGAATATATTCGTGTTGCAACAGAATATTTATTCAAACCGAACAAATAAAATTAAAACCACAGGGGGGAAACATGTTAAATATTCGTTATCGTGAAAAAACAAATGCTTGGCCTGGATTCGTAGATTTGTTTTCAAATCTGGTTATTATTTTGATTTTCTTGTTAATTGTGTTTGTGTTTTTATGGACAACAACAAACGTATTTAACAAAAATACTAATGCCAAAAAAATGGCGGAACTGGAACAAACTACCCAGGCCCAAGCAGAAGAAATTGTCCAAATGACAGAAGACACTGTGACTGCTACTGAATTGTTGGTACGTGCCAGAGATGCCCTTGAAACCCAAGAACAAGAAAAAGCCGTATTGGCAGACACTTTTGAGCAGCAAAAGGAAGACATTGCAAATGCATATGAACAAAAATTGGCGGAATTAACAACTCAGAAAAATGACATTGCCAAACAATATGAAAATCAAATTGCAGAACTGCAAAGCAAATTGCAACAGGCAATATCTGACAAAGATAAATTGGTAGAAAAAGAAACTGAACAAAACGAATTGAATAATCAATTGATTGCTGAAAAAAACAATTTGAGTAATCGTATAACCGAATTGACGAATCAACTAAACCAAGCAGAAGAATTAGCAAAACAACAAGATGTTGAATATGTTGAAATGTCAAACCGTTTAAATAAAGCATTGGCCGATAAAATTGCTGAATTGAATGCTATGGCACAATATCAATCTGAATTTTATAAACAGGTAAAAAATGCCCTGGGTGACAGAACCGTGATAAAACAAGACGGCGACAGATTTATCGTATCCAGCGATATTTTATTCCCCAGCGGTTCTTATAAAATAAGCCAAAACGGTAAATCTCAATTAAGAATACTGGCAAATATTATCAAGGACTTTGAAGAAAAAATCCCGACAGATATTGATTGGATTATACGTGTTGATGGACACACTGATAACAAAGATGTTGTACGCGGAACACGTGGATATACCAACAATATGCAATTATCATTATTACGTGCCACAGCAGTCACAAATGAATTGGTAAAAAATGGTGTGTCAAAGCGCAGATTGGTTCCATCTGGATTTGGTGAAATGCACCCTATTGCATTGGGCAACGATGCAGCCAGTTTACAGAAAAACCGCCGCATAGAATTACAGTTGACTAATAAATAATGACGTTTTGAATCCAATTCCAAAAAAACACCGCCAAATGGGCGGTGTTTTTTAAATGTGATTCTGTTATTTTCCCAAACTTCTTCTCAATGCACAAACATCCGCCAATAACTGTTTGGTTTGTTCTGCAAACAAAGATACTTGATGCTTTAAAACGTACATCTGCAGTTCAGGGTTGCTTCCTATCTCGTCCCCGATTTCTTTTCTGATTACAGCAGGTATGTTTTTATCATTCAAATCAATCAAATATTTTGTCATTTTTTCTTTTTTAATATTCGCTTTGATTTCATCTTGTCGATAAAATGCGGGTATACTTTTATTCATGTTTTTATCCTTTGATTTATTTTTCTTGCTCTTTGACCTGTTTTAACAGTTTAGCATAATGTGGAAACTGAGACAAATCATTTATATCAGGCATTTTTTCACCAGGTTTTAAATCAACAACTTCTTTTTTTCGCCCTATTTCATTTCGCATATTTAATAATTCTTTTAAATCGGCAACTTCTGCATTTTCATTGTTTGCAATGACAGTCAAAGCACGTTTAATATCTGATTCTTTGGTCAAACCTGCATTGTATGCAAACGCATGCAAAACATGATATTGTGCTTTGATATCTGGCAATATATTTGGTAAATCTGCAAAAACTTTGAACGCCGCCACAGAATCCAAAGGTCTTGATTTATGCGGAAACAGCAAATATATTGCGTTCCATAAATCTATAAATGCTTTTGTCTGTGGAGAATTCGGATTTTTCCTGATAAAAAATACTAATTGATTCAAATATATTTTATCTTCAACAATTTGCGCATTATATTGTAATTTCCATAATTCAGAAAATTTTTTGGTATCATGTACAACGACTTCAACATCTTGAAAAGCCATCTTATCTTTGATGTTTTCTGATTTAATTCCAGCAACACAATCAAACAATGCTCTGTTAAAATCCCACACTGTGTCTATGGCACGTACAAATCTGTTTTTATCGAAAATGAACTGTGGTGTCTGTGTCATATCAAACCTCTTGTTTGTTTTGTTAACCCACCGATGTATATCATGATAGCCGAAAATATAACTTTGTCAATCGTTTTTAACAAATAACAAATTATGCACAAAATATATTTGCAATTTATAAAAATACAGTTATAATAAAACAAGTTTTCGGGGTGTAGCTCAGTCTGGTAGAGTACTTGGTTTGGGACCAAGGTGTCGGAGGTTCGAATCCTCTCGCCCCGACCAGAAAATTCAAACCACCACTTTTGTGGTGGTTTTAATTTTGTGTTCTGGCGAAATTTGGATTTGATACATCACAACGAAGTTGTCAGGTTCGACAAGCAGTAGATTTTGCAAGCGCAAGCGTAGCGAAATCGTCACGATTGCCCCACAGACACGAAGTGTCGAGGGAATCTCTCGCCCCGACCAGAAAGATTAAACCGTTCGTTAAGAGCGGTTTTATTTTGGTTTCCAATACTTGCAATTAGTTTGAAAACTGTGTTTTTGGAAATGGCTATTTTTTAACATATTCTCGGACTTGTTACAAAAATATTGAAAAATATTATTGTTGTTATATAATCCCGTTGAACAAACAACATTTATCAAAAATGCTATGACACAAAAATATACTTTACACACACACACAATTGGGTTTGATGGACAAGATTCTATTATTAATATGATTGAAACAGCCAAACAGCGTGGCTTGCATACAATTGGTATCTCGAATCATTTTATTGTACATCCAAATATAAAAAAATCAAAAATGTATGAATTTGCTGTACGCGGTGGATATAGCAATATTTATGCAGAAACCTTCCAAACAGCATTAAATCGTTTTATTCCACATTATGCAGAAATTGATGTTTTAAGAGAACAGTATCCAGAAATTCGAATTTTAAAAGGTATGGAAGTTGATTTTTTTAACAATCCAATTTGGCATAACAAATTTGAACAAGCAATTAACATTTTACAACCTGATTATATTATTGGTTCTGCACATTTTATTGAATATGGCGATACAATCTTAAATACTCACGACTGGGCCAAAGCAGATACATCAACCAAAGATATCTTATTAAAGAAATATTGGATAAATCTTGCAAACGCCGCACAGTCCGGTTTATTTACCTGGATGGCACATTTGGATTTACCAAAAAAAGTTGGATTGGGGTGCGAAGATTATTGGGCAGAATATGAAAATAATGTAATTGAAGAAATAAATAAATCAAAAACCGCTATTGAAATAAACACCTCTTTTTATAAACCTGATTGCTATGAACCATACCCATCAAATCGCATTATGCAAATGGTAAAGCATGCCAACATTCCTGTTTTAATAAGTGATGATGCCCACCGGGCAAAAGATTTATGTCGCCATTTTGACAAGGCAGAAAATATCATCATAAATATGAATCTGCAACATTATCAAATAAGATAATAACCAATCTTTCTTATTTTGTAGATACAGCACAAAATTACATTATAAAAAAAATCAAACCCAGAATTATTTTATACTATCTACTTTCTGTTTTAAAGAATGTAAATCGGGTTTATGGTAATTCGGACCTTTCATAATTTTTCCATCTTCACGAAAAATAGGTTTTCCATCCAAACCAAGTTTTGACATATTACTTTCATGTGTCAAATCAAAGGCCTGTTCAATTGGAATTCCAAAAGAAACACTGAATCCCGATAAAACATATTGTACATCAGCTGTTTCTTTACAAATATTTTCAAATAATTCTTGGGGAACAACCTCACCTTTTTGCGTTAGAGCAATTGCAGAATCCAATTCAATAAACAATTCATCAATTTCTTCTTGCAACAATCGCTTACGCAAAGCCAATAAATCTGCACTAAATGGCATATTTACAGGCAAATTCATAGCCCTGGAAAACTGCTCAACTTTATCTTCGTATTTACTCATTTTTGTCTCCGTATAGTGCGACTATATTCCAATATGTTTTATTTTTCAATATTTAATTTTCGTTCCGCATCTTCAATTTCCCGGTCAATTCCAATAATATTGGCTCAAAAATTATTCATTAAGCATGACTAGATTTAAATAAAAAGACCGCTTGTACGCGGTATCTTCATTTTATACTGTGTTCGGGTTCCAAAGTTCAATACATCAAATTGTCAACGGTACAGTAAATACCGTTAAAAAACAAAGTTTCTAGGGTGACTTTACTTAATCACACCACAGGCGATACGCGTACCGCCACCCCCCAGTGGCAATGGTTCATCTTTGTAATTATCCCCATTGGCATGAACCATAATCGAACGATTTTTAATTTCTTTAACATGCAGATTTTGTACTGTAAATGATGTTTTAACTGTGCCATCTTTGGAAACCATTAAAACAGGTAAATCCCCTCTGTGACCATTATGTTGATTTGGTCCCAAATGATGTCCTGTTTTATCAGGGTCATAATGTCCGCCTGCCTTTAATGCCGGTTGTATTTTACCTTGGGCATCAGCCATTACACCACAATCTGGATTTTCATGAATATGGAAACCATGTTCACCCGATGGTAGATTTTGCAAATTGACATTTACCAAAAGTCCTGATGGGGTATCTTTAAAAGAAACCTCGCCTATTTTCTGACCAAGACCTGAATTCGTTGTCAAATAAACATCTGAATGTGCAGTGTTATAATAACCTTCACAACCTGCTAGTAACAAAGTTGATCCCAATAATATCTTTTTCATAATTCTTTCTCCTGTGTTAATGATATCTTCTGCATAATTTTAATATAAAGGTTATATTTATTTTTTGCACAAAAAAGTATTCCTAAACCAATCAATATTTTGTAAAGCCACAACTAAAAAAACCGACCATTTGGTCGGTTTTATAAATACTTATTTAGCACGCATCAGACCTTTTGCACTTATGCCTTTGTTTATTTTAAGCACAGGTTTATCTGATGATACTACACCCGTATTCGTTGTTGTATTATTATTTTGATTAACATTTGATTCTACGGAAACCCCTGCTGATATTAATTGCTTTGCAATATCCGTAGCAGAAATATCTGGTTGCGCGGTCACAGAAACAGTCGGTGTTGTCCCATAATATATTTTTTTGTTATTGCTTTGACTATATCTATAACAATCTGTTAGTTTTTTAGCACCTGAATCAGACAGAGGATGTGTCACCGGACACCGAAAAACTTTTTGCATAGCTGCACTACTCGGGAAATATATTATATCATTACCAATTCTTCCATAACCGCCTAAATATTCTCCAGGTTTCTGTGGATCGTAATACAATTCCGAAAACTCATCGATAAAATAATTAAACTTGTCGATTTTTCCAGAGGCAGTTCCAGACGAATATGCATCACGATTACATATTATCAAATAAGCACCAATCCAGACATAACCAGGAACAAAACAAGCATAACCTTCAGGTGCAAATGGCTTGTCAGCACCTGCATTTTTATATACTAAGCGCTCTTTATCAAAAACAGGTGTCGGTGAACCTTGACAAAGTTCTTGCATTTTTTTTACACCCTCTCCATTTTGATTTCTATCATCATATGATCCAAAAAATATGGTTTCACTATCAAACTGCCCTTCATTCAAACAAAAACACCCTTCTGGGCATGATAACATCTCAGCGCCCACATCTAAGCAAGCACTAAACAGACATAACATTATGAATAAAATCTTTACAGTAAATTTCATAACCACCTACCTCACCATCATATTATTTTTGATTTCGAATTCTTAAAGATGTGCCTTTTACTGGTCTCATTTGGTTAACATCAGCTGACACATTTACGAAATCAACATCTTTACTATTATTCTGTCTCGGTTTATAATAGGTCTTGTTACCATTTATATCATACGTAAAACATTCATTTAACGTTTTCGCCCCCGATTTAGACAAAGGATAAGATACAGGACACGGAAACACACGTTGTTGCATAATGGGAAAATATACTATATCTTTTCCCTTTATTCCATATCCACCAAATTTCATCTCGTAAGAATATGCTGCATCCGTATAAAATTCCAAAAAATCGTCAACATTATAATCTACATGATCACCATCTGACACATAATTGTTCAAATATCGTTGCCGATCACACACAACATTGGATTTTCCAACTTTTATCCAGCCAGTGGCTGTACAACTCAATAGTTGTCCCGGATTCAAAGGAAACGCTGGCAAGCCACAAAGTGTTCTCAATTTTTTTGCACCCTCTGTTAACGATGCTTCGTACTCTGCTTGTAATCTCGCTTTATTAGCAGCAGACATTTGGCTTGCATCAATATAAGGATTTTCTTCCCACATTTCTGGGCTTGAACCATTGCCACCCCCTAAGAAAAAAATTTCTGTGGAATTTTTTTCAACCTTACCATCATTTAAACAAAAACATCCTTCTGGACACAGAAAGGTGTTTGCGTTTACATCACACAAACACAATACAGACACGACTATACCAAACAACAATCTAATACTGATTTTCATGATTTGCTTTCCCATTACTTCATTCAGCACTATTTTATCATATTTCAACAGGTTATCAAAATATTATTTCTGTGTTGTAGGAACTGTTCCACCAAAACCTAAATCAACATTCAAATGATTTTCAGAATCATAAAAGCCCCATTCTTGTTTTACATCATCATATGTCAATTCGGTATTCAACGGATCTTCTGGTGCATCTTGTGTAACCCAATGTCCTGGACTGCCAGCGGGGTTCCATTGATGTTGATATTGAACCAACGCAACACCTTCGTTTGGCATGCTGTTATCACCATAATAACCAGTTTGCATAACCATTGAATGTTCAAGCATTTCACTAGTTAATCCAGCCGGAGATGTTTCTATGTAATAAGGCGAATCGGATTCAAGATAATTTGTAATAACTTTGAATTGATTTGTCTTATTTGCTGCTTGAATGGCTTCTATCTTGGCCCAATTGGAAAAATCAGCAGCCAACGTTTGTGTACCATCTTGTGCAAATGTCAAAGTTGCTTGATTATCTGTTAAACCACCTTCTAGCATAACATCTACACCTTCGCCATCAAAGCCCTTGGTCCAATCATGATAAGACACCTGTCCCTTTGCCAAACCAGTAAACACTATATTACCATTTTGAACCAAATTATTCATTTGTTCATTATTGATATTCTTTTCATCATAACCACCAGCAAACGGCATATCATAAACACCATAATCTTTTAATTCAGCAATACCGGTGCCTGATACATCCATTCTTAATACACCAAAATCAGAATATTTTAAATTATAATTTTCTGCGTAACTTATGTATTTTACTGGAATATCTATTTGTTTTTGTCCGGACTCTGTATCAATAACATCATGGTCAATAAATACATTTGTGTCACCTTGACGTTTTATTTCCCCAACAGTAACATCTGAACCAGGATGTTCTTGCATAATTTTTGCTGCATCAAGAAATTCGATAGATACTATTTCCCCATTATCATCAGTATGAAACATTAAATCAGAAATAACCCCAGATGTTGGAATCGTTTTTAATGTTACATTTTCTAAATCATATTTTTTACCGCCATCATCCAAAAATGATACGTGTGTTGATGCGGCACGCGCGTTTGGGTTTACTGTTGGATTACTGCCACCAACAACAATAAACGAATTCATATTTGTAACATTTTTATTACTGGCCATGGCACGCTGTTCTGGGGTAAGCACATCATCCCCATTACCACCATTGCCACCACCACATGCAGACAAAGCCAACAAAGACACAAACAAACTTAATTTTTTCATAAATACACCCCTTTCATTTATATGAAAAAAGTATATATTTTTATTAAAGACAAATCAATCAAAATAAGAATAATTTCATTTGTGTTTTATAAAAAAATTGTATAGTATTCTGTTTGTCATCGGGGTGTAGCGCAGCCTGGTAGCGCGTTTGTCTGGGGGGCAAAAGGTCGCGGGTTCGAACCCCGCCACTCCGACCAAAATAAAAGAATACCACAGCGTGGTATTTTTTTGTTTTGTTGTGGTGTCACAGTTTGAACACGATACATTGCACTGCAATGTCGGGGTCGACAAGCAGTAGATTTCACAAGTGTTAACGCAGTGAAATCGTCACGGTTGACCCACAGGCATTTATGCCGAGGGAACCCCGCCACTCCGACCAAAATAAAAAAAACAAAAAGCCACACAAAACGTGTGGCTTTTTATTAATATTCTTTTTTGCCCCCAAATCCCATCATGAAATGAACACCGTCTACGTTATCATAATGCCCTGCGTTCTGATTATACGGAACATTTTCATGATACATTACCATACCACTGAATTCAGTTGGATTATTAGACGTTGATCCGAAATAATCCAAAACCATGCTTCCTTCTGTGCGACCTGTTACAGTTGGGTCTGCATCGCTAAAATGTGGTGTTTGTATTGTTGTAAAGTTTTCAACAACATATGCAGCGTTACTGTCACGATTGACCAATTCATCATCAACATTTACACGTTTGAATTTAAAGGAATCTTCTGCATCATGGTAATTGGCAAAAGTTATACTGTTGGAATCTGTGTTACGTTCAACAGTCACATCGTACCATTTATCAAAATTAACAGTCAAAGTTTCTTTGCCATTATTTGCAACAACCAAATCTGCAGTACCCGTTAAATCCAACTTTCCAGTTGTTTGTGAAGTATTACCTGATTCGATAGATTTTTCAACAATACCAACTGCATTACCTTTGAAATTAATTTCTTTGTTCAAATCACGAATCGTTGCCAATTCAACTTTGTTATCCGGATATCCACCATGAAAGATTTCATTATCACCATCAATCTGGACAATTCCAAAATCAGAATATGCCAAGCCCAGGTTTTTGCCAACTGATTGAAAATCAACCGTGGTATTTATTTCTTCTTCTGCAAATTCTAAATCTTCAATACTCTGTAAATCATTTATTTGTTCCAACACTTCCGCATATAATGCGTTAACTATCGCAGTTTGCATATCACCTTCGTATTCACCATTTTCCGCTGGCCATGAGTGGAAAGTATCAAAAAATCCACCCTGCTCTTTATAATATGCTATCAATTTTTTTAATTTGTTCTGTGCTTCTGTTAAATTCAATGGTTTATCAGAAACCAAAGTTATTTCACGACCACCATCTACTGCACTGGCTGGATCATATTTAATTCCTATACCGCCCAAAGTGTAACTATACAGTTTTGTATCCATTTTGAATTTTGTATCATTACTGTCTATACGATCCGCAATCAATGTTGAAACAACACCAGGTGCATGTGTAACAATATATTCTATACCGGATATTTCTTTGTTTTTACCAAATACAAATTTTACCTTGGCATCACCATCCATATGTGAAATAACAGATAAATCTGATTTTGTTATATCAAAATCTTGGTGTTCACCGATATCAGAATATATATCTTGGGCTTGATTTCTAATTCTGGCCCAATTATCCCGCGCCCAATCTTTGATATCATCCCAATTTCCATGTAAATAATTACCAAAGCCAGCCAATTTCAAAGCATTTCTTAATTCTTTGTTATCTGTCCAATTATCAAATTCAGATATATTATCAATTAACCATTTTTTCATGTTATTAAAAGCAACATCATTACATTCACGTGGATTAGAACAATAATCTTTGTTATTTGACATCGGTGGGCGTGAAGCACGCGCAGCAGTAACCGTCCCGTTACTAATATCCGTATAATAATCTTCACCCAACATATTTATTACGTGTGCAGAACGTTTCGATTCATTATCTATGTTAGAAGATACAACAAGATTAGAAGTTCTGACCTGATTTTCCGTAGGCGTCACAGATGGTCGCATAACATTTTGTCCCCCAGAAACATCATTTCCACCGCCACTGCCACCACCACACGCAGATAAAACAAACAAAGACAACACTATGAAATATTTTTTCATGATATAATCCTTTCCCAATACACCATGGTTTGACGATACAATGTTTTAATACCAATGTCAATTTTTTCTGATGCCAAGTATTCATTTTTTTCCTTGTTTATTTACGATAAAAAAATTAAAATAGCAGTATGCGGAAAGGGATATTTTTATTTTCTTTGTTGGTTGTTTGTTCCACACCTGTGGTGGCTGCGAATTATGTACCTAAACAATTATTTACAGATACAAACACAGGCGAAGGTTTGTATCCATATTCTTTGAACAACAGAAAGCATCAACCAAAAGTAAGAAATTATATTTCACCAATTGGTGGCGGTATTACCCCGATGCAACAAACGGGTAAACGCGGTGTTGTCAAAAGACCGGTACGCGCACGTGCGCGTACAGCAACAACATCGTCCGTTGTAACACAACCCAGAAATGTTGTTCAGCGAACAAACGTCGCACGCAGTGCTGCAAATACGACTATGATGCGAAATAATACAAATCGCAATGTCGGTAATCGTGGTGTTGTGGCGCGCAGTGCATCCACACAATCGGTGGCACGTTCCGCAAACATAAGACGCGTTGCGACAACGTCTGAAACAAATATTGTTTCATCACAAAAATGTTTTGCAGGTTACAAAGAATGTATGGAAATGTATTGTTTGCGCGAAGATACACCATATAATCGCTGTTATTGCAGTGCAAAATTGGCACAAATTGATTCAAAATATCAAAATAAAATTGATTCTTTAATTCAAGAAATAATGTTACTGGCAAATAAAACCGATGGTTCTGATTCAACGGAAACTTTGACACCTGTTGAAGATTATTGGCAGGAAATGGTTGGGGTTTATACTGGAACGAATCCTTGGTTCAATATTGATGAAAATATCAAACAGGTATATGAAAATCTGAATTGGGCGGACACGGAAACCCGTGTTCGTGGTCAAAATGCATTTAACATAGGTCATCAATATTGTGTACAATATTTGCATTCGTGTGCTTATATGGCTTCTAATTTGCGTGATGCATATAAATCAGAAATTGCACGCGATTGTTCCACATATGAAGATACGTTAAAGAAAATCAAAAACATCGCTGAAAGTGTTATTGAACATTACAAAGAATAAGAATCTATTTGTTTTTCACACTTTAAATTATGCTCATATATATGACGCGCTAGATCGTCACTGATTGTGTTCCAATCAGATAATCGACCATAAATAATGTCACAAGAACACAATGAATTATTCCGATATTGTGTATTTAGATTGCAAGATGTGACGAATATCAGACACCCCAGTTTTATAAACTTGATCATGTAAAATCCTGTTGTTTTGTAAAGTTATTTTTTGTTGTTTTTGTGTTGTAATCAAAGATTCTTGGGCAATTTGCATATGACATTTTGTATCTGCAATTTTCAGTCCAACAACATATGCCCCAAAAACGCAAACACAAAAAAATATTATTACATATATTTTATTCATAAAAATCTCCGCAAATAAAAAATCCACTGCATAAAAATCAGTGGATTATAACATAAACACAAACGATTTCTTATTGATTCATAGAATTAAAGAAATCTTCATTTGTTTTTGTTAAACGCAATTTATCCAACAAAAATTCCATTGCTTCCAATGTTCCCATCGGATTTATAATACGTCTTAACACATACATCTTGGACAAAGTATCCTTGGACACCAACAAATCTTCTTTTCTGGTTCCTGATTTAGTAATGTCGATTGCAGGATATACACGTTTGTCTGACAATTTTCTATCCAAAATAATTTCACTGTTACCAGTTCCTTTGAATTCTTCAAAAACAACTTCGTCCATTTTGGAACCAGTATCAATCAACGCAGTCGCAATTATTGTCAAAGAACCGCCACCTTCGATGTTACGGGCGGCACCAAAGAAACGCTTTGGTCGCTGCAATGCGTACGCATCAACACCACCCGTCAAAACTTTACCACTGGATGGCACAACGGTATTATATGCACGCCCCAAACGTGTAATAGAATCTAACAAAATAACAACATCTTGGCCTGCTTCTACCAATCTTTTTGCTTTTTCTATAACCATTTCTGCCACTTGAATGTGTCTTGTTGCAGGTTCATCAAACGTAGAAGATATAACTTCACCACGGACACTGCGTTGCATGTCTGTCACTTCTTCTGGGCGTTCATCAATTAACAAAACAATCAATTTTACATCAGGATAATTTGTTGCAATTGAATGTGCTATGTTCTGTAACATAACAGTTTTACCTGTTCTTGGTGGCGCAACAATCAAAGAACGCTGTCCCTTGCCGGTCGGAGAAATCAAATCAATCACACGCGCAGATAAATTACGACCTTTGTCTGTATCATTTTCAACTTCCATTTTTAATTTTTCATCTGGATACAACGGCGTCATATCATCAAATGAAATACGATGACGCAGATTTTCAGGATCGCCACCATTTACACGTTCTATGGTTTCCAGTGCAAAATAACGTTCAGATTCGTTTTGCGGGGCCTGGATTTGACCTTCTATGTAATCACCTGTCTTTAAACCGTATTTTTTAATCAAATTCGGAGACACATATAAATCATCTGGACCTGCTAAATAATTACTTTCTGGGGCGCGCAAAAAACCGAAACCATCTTGCATACGTTCCAATACACCATCACCAATCAAAGTGATATTTTTATCTGCAGCATACACGCGCATAACTGCAAAACGTAACTGTTGCACATTTAACTGAGAAGGATTTTCAATCCCCATATCTTCTGCCATCTTCAACAATTGTTTTGGTGACTTTGTTTTTAATTCATTTACATGCATAAAAAAATCCTTGTTTTTACCTGGAAATTGCACACAGAGAACCCCGGTGCTTAGTCAGTGAGAATTGTAACAAAAAACGATGAAAAAGTCAAGTTATTAAAGAAAAGTGGCCAAACACAGACCACTAATCAAATTTAATCAAGCAGACCGTTTATCGTTTTGAATTTCAAACATGGCAACATCAACATCACGTTTTTCAAATTCTGCAACAAGATTATATTTCTTCATTGCGTTTCTAAAACCAGCCACTTTATTAGCAGCACCAACTTCTACCTTTGCCTTTCTAAGAGAATCTAATTTTGCCATAATATCACCTTTTAAATACTATTACTTACACTTATAATATACCAAACTTGATTTTTGTCAAGAACAATTTACTATCTTTCTATTATTCTTCATTACAATCTTCACAATCGTCTGATTCCGTGTATTCTTCCACGACAATTGGAGCGGCTTTCGGTTGTTCTGTGTAATGCACTTCTTTGACAACACGAACACGACGATTCGCCGCATTTGGTGTATTATTCGGAGTTGGTACTTTTAAATCTTCTTCGCCCGCAGATACTGCAATTATCTGAGACGAAGGTATACCATATTTAATCAGCATTTTTTGAACCGCTTCTGCACGACGTCCACCCAACGCATAATTATAATCTTTGGTTCCGGCAGTATCGGTATGTCCAACCACAGAAACCTTGATATTTTTGTTTGCCTGGGTTGTTGTTGCCAATTTTCTGATTAAATCTTCATATTCAGGTTTAATATTTGCTTTGTCAAAATCAAATCTAATTTCAAAAATTTCTTCCATAACATGCTGTTTTGGTTCCAAAGGAATCTGTTGAACCTTTATAACGGTCTTGTCACCTGTTTGTGCTGGCACATTTCCCATATCATCCAAACGTTTATTTATTTTCGCCAATTCAGCACGCATAGCCATCATCATATTGATAAACTCATCACGCGAAACGTATTCATCACCCAATTCTGGAACATCTCCGTCATTTGCCCCTTCACCACCATAAATATTTTGATTAAATACTATTGGTTGTTGCGCATTCTGCGTTTGTTGCGGCACTGGGATGGCCTGGACTAAATTAGAAGGAATATTCACATTATTAACAATGACAACACCGTCACGTGTTCTGCTGGTTCCAGACATCGCATTCAGACGACGTGTTTCTGGATAATATTTTTCTTCTGTTTCTGTTTTATCAACAATTATTTCAGATTTAACATGCGTAGGCGCAATTACTTTGCCTTCTTTACAATCTTTCAATGTTTGTAGTGTATTCAAGAAACGCTGTTTGCACCCTTCTGCGGTTGCATTTTGACCACTGGCCGCCGCAGACAACCAACAATCAAATTTTGCCTGGGCTTCTGCCGCCAATTGTGGTTGAACATCCACAGCATCATTTTTTAATTCGCCCATTAAATTATTATATGCCGTGTACAGTTCAAACCTTTCGTTATCATTTTTGATATTCCATGCCCCCAGTGTTTCAGGAAAGGGTGTTTCACCAGAAAACGCGCTGACTGCTTTCTGGGCAAACAATTCACCAATATCAGGATAATCACTGGTTCTAGCATTATAAATCGCATAAGAACGATAATTCATAGCCAGTTGATTCAGAAAAGAATCTTGATGTGGGGCATTATTAACATCCAACCGTTCAACATAATCAACAGTCGGTGTATCATATACAACCGTTTCAACATTATCATCCTTTGTTCCCGTGGCACAACCAGCCAAAACCACACAGCCCAACAACAACACAGAACTTTTGTTTTTCATCTCTGATTCCTTTCCTTAAAATCAATTTACGTTAATTATATCTTTTTTTCAAAATCTAGTAAAGCAAAAAAGCACATCAAAAACAATTTCCTTGGATTAATTTTTGATTATTTATCCATCATTTGTGTTGCCATACCACCAAACTGTCCCAACATATTAGAAACACCACCACCACCTGCACCAAATTGAGAAGCCATCTGCATAACATCACCAACACCTGCAACACCGGCACTGCTGCCGACCTGGCTAATAGTATTAGTCAAGAAGCCACCCCATAATTCACGCTTTTTTGCACTAATTTTGCTAGGCATACATCTGTCTGTTTTTTCTATTAACGCCTTTACCTGTGCCGCCTCTGATTTAGTGTAATCATCAAACCCAAACGGTATCTTGGTGAAAACATCATAAAAATTAGAATAAGTTTTTTTATTGACAGTCGCAGAACTCGCCATCGGATAACCGTTCCAAATCTTGCCATTTTCAACAAACCAGACTGCACACCCCTTTTCACCACCATCTTGCGTTACGTGTGCTTCATAAGTACCACCTAAACACTGGTCAAGCCCAGATCTTGCACCATTTTCATCTGTATCACCCACCCTGGCCCATTCTTTGACCAATTCATTGACCAAAGATATATCACTGCCACTGGGTGCGCAATCCGCCCCCAACGCCTGGGTTGCCTTTTTCAGTTCCATAACCCCAGACACAGTACTAATCACCGCTGGCAATAAACTGCTTACAGAAGCCAATCCACTGGTCTTTTGTGTTTCTACAGATGCTTTCTTGGTTACCGCAGATTTTTTATTAACAGTCACGGCACCGAACGACACAAATGGTGCCAACAGACCAACAATAACAAAGATACTTAATATTTTTTTCATTCTCTCTTGGTGACCATTATATCACAAAAAAAAGATTAGATAAATATAAAAATTGCATTTTTATTTACAAAATATTAAACTGGGTTTGTGAAACAAAATAATCGCAACTTTATAATCATATCAAAACATAAACGTTTAACCCGTTTATGGCAGTTTTTCTTCACTGGTTGGGGGCTTGTTATGGTTGCAGTGTTGGTTGCTGCATCTTTGTTTACAAAACAAATTTTATGGACCCCGATTACCGCAATTAATATGAAAGACATTGTTCGTAATCAGTTCAAAATGACAAACGCCACTTTTGTTGGGACGGACAAAGACAATAATCCATTTAAAATTCAGGCGGTATCTGGTAATCAAGAGTTTAATAAACCAGATATTGTTTTTTTAACAAAACCTTCTGGAACCATCGTTCGTAATACTAAAAATGGCAAAATCACAGATAAAATATCTGCAAACCGGGGGCAATTTAATCACAAAACAAAAATACTAAAATTGAATGGCGATGTCCATGTTAATTCCAGCAATGGAGATAAAGTATTAACAGACGAATTGGTGATAAAACTATGATAAAAAAATCGGTATTAAAAATTGAACATCTTTCAAAAAATTATGGCAAACGCGTTGTGTTGCGTGATATTTCTATGATTGCAAACCAAGGCGAATCTGTTGGATTATTGGGACCAAATGGTGCAGGTAAAACAACCGCTTTTTATTGTATAACCGGACAATTGGCGGCAACCAGCGGACAAATATTCTTGAATTCCCAAGATATCACACACCTACCCTTTTACCAACGTTCACGCCTGCATATCGGCTATTTACCCCAAGAAAACAGCGTATTTCGTGGTCTGTCAGTGGAAGATAATATTATGGCGATATTGGAAGTTGTCGAACCGAATCGGGACAAAAGATATGAAAAACTTGATGCTTTGTTGAACGAATTTTCTATTGCGTTTTTACGCAAAGCACCCGCTACTTCGTTATCTGGTGGTGAAAGACGCCGCGTTGAAATTGCACGTGCATTGGCCAATGACCCAAAGTTTATATTATTAGATGAACCTTTTGCAGGTATTGACCCAATCGCAGTAAACGAAATCCGCGAATTGGTTTCACAGTTAAAGCATCGTGGGTTGGGTGTAATCATCACAGACCATAATGTACGCGAAACTCTGGGAATTACAGATCGCAGTTATGTTTTACATGATGGTCAAATATTAAAACACGGAACAACTGATGAGATTGTTCAAGACGAAATGGTTAAAAAGGTTTATCTGGGCGAAAACTTCACCATGTAACATTTTACATTTTATCAAAAGCAAAAAACTAAAGGAGAACAAGAAATGTTTGCTATTGAAAAAATACACGCACGACAAATTATGGACAGTCGTGGAAACCCAACAATTGAATGTGATATAACTTTGTCAAATGGTGCTTTTGGTCGCGCATCTGTACCATCCGGTGCATCTACGGGTTCTTTTGAAGCATTGGAATTACGTGATGGTGGCGATGCTTATATGGGCAAAGGCGTTTTGAAAGCAGTCAAAAATGTAAATGAAATTATTGCACCAGCACTGATTGGTATGGATGGGGAAAATCAAACAGAAATTGACGAAAAAATGCTGACCCTGGACGGCACACCAAACAAAGACAAACTGGGGGCGAATGCAATATTATCTGTATCTTTGGCTGTTGCACATGCGGTTGCAAATGCGAAACATATTCCTTTGTATAAACATATTGCCGATATATTTGGAAATACAAACCCATGCGTTTTACCTCGTCCAATGATGAATATTATAAATGGGGGTGCACATGCAGATAACGGTTTAGATGCCCAAGAATTCATGATTATTCCAAATGGTGCCAAAAATGAAGTCGAAGCGATTCGCATGGGATCTGAAATATTCCATAATTTGAAATCTATTTTGAAAAAATCTAAACACAGCACTAATGTTGGTGACGAAGGTGGTTTTGCACCAAACTTTAATACATGTCGCGAAGCATTAGATACGATTGTAGCGGCAATTCGCGCTGCTGGCTATAAACCAGGTGAACAAGTATCTATTGGTTTAGATGTTGCATCATCAGAATTTTATGATAACGGTGTATATAATTTTGAAGGTTCACAAAAAACATCCGATGAAATGATTGAATTTTATGAAAAATTAATCAATGAATACCCTGTTATTTCCATCGAAGATGGTATTGCAGAAGAAGATTGGGACGGATGGAAAAAATTAACCGACAAAATTGGTGACCGATGCCAATTGGTTGGTGACGATTTGTTTGTTACTAATCCGATTCGCTTAAACAAAGGAATTGAAAATGGTGTTGCAAATGCAATACTTATCAAAGTTAATCAAATTGGTTCGTTGACGGAAACACTGCACGCAATTAAAATGGCGCAAGATGCAAAATACGGTGTCGTAATATCTCATCGCAGTGGCGAAACAGAAGATACCACTATTGCCGATTTGGCTGTCGCAACGAATGCCGGTCAAATTAAAACTGGCTCTATGTCCAGAACAGACCGTATGGCGAAATATAACCAATTGATTCGCATAGAAGAAGAATTAAATACAAAAGCAAAATACGGAATATAAAGAGCAAATAATATGATTCACGGTGTAAATATTTTAACGGTTTTAAAATACATTGCTTTGGTTTCCATTTTTATATGTATTGTGTTGGCACCAGCCATGTTGGCTGGTGTCAACGACCGTTCACCGTATGATTCAATGCGCACCAGGGTCGGTTCTTGGTTGTTCGGCTGGTCTTTCATAGGATGGCTGTTTGCATTATTCGTTTCGTCCAAAAAGTAATAGCCGTTCCGTCAATTATTTTATCTTGTTTTACAAAAAACACTGTCTACGAAAGAACCCAGACGATTTCTTAATTTTGCAAACATACCTTTCTGTTTAGGTTGATTGACCCCAAACATACCCATTCCGCCGGTATTATCTGCCGATGTATAATTTGTTGTATCAACGTATGTTTTATCTACAATTTCAACTGTATTTGTCTGAAATGCCGGATTTTTTTCAACAGGCGCATAGGTATTATAAACAGGTTTTCCCATTTTATCGACTGTATTAGGTGGCAAAACGCCATCATGATGTTGTACATCACCTGCAGACACAATTCCTACTTCGTTTTTAGCAGATACCAACACATCAACTCTTCTGGCTATGTCCATACCGTTTTTATTAATAGTTCCATCCGTATTAAACAAGTTTTTCAAATCTGCTATTTCATTTTTGCTGAAATTATTATCTGTCATCCAATTTGAACCGAACACTTTGTGATTTCCACCAGATAAACTTACTTTGCCCCCATCGTGATACAAAGCCATATTATCAAAGGTTTGACCACCCGCATCTGCGTTCAGCACAATTGCACGATACGGATCTATGGTTGTACCATGTGTCGCATTGTATTCATTTATTAAATCGACACGATGCTGTAATTGCTGTGGGTTGTCTTGATACCACATTTGGGCAATACGTTTTGCATTATCCAGCGCATCTTGGGTATACGATGTACGTGTTTCTGTACGTATTTTTTCCACCAATTGTTTAGAATGGTGTTCCTGTTGAAAAATCTTATTTTCAGGATTCATTTGATTATAATTTGCAATACCGTATTGCGCAACACCACGTCCAGATATACCCCCGATAACAACAGCAAGTGTATTTGCAATCGACCATGCCACAGATTCTTTAGCACTCATCCCAGATGATTTTGCATCTTTGTACATTTGTACTGCATTTGTTGTACCACCTATTGCCAATGCGCCATATCCTAATGCCATAGCGGTCTGGCCTAATCCCGCTGCCCCAAACACCATGGCAACAGCCGCAATACCAGTTGTTCCCAAAGACATCAGCATACGTTTATCTTTTAATAGCGCAGTTATATCTGACGGTAAACCTTGGGTTTGTTGGCTTTTACGCCATTTTTGAATTTGCAACACAGATACAGATAAACCAGTAATAATTCCAATTGTAGCAAAACTAGCGGCAACACTAACACCTGCTGTAGCAGCCGCAGCAGTTGCAATTGTTGTCAAAGCTGCACTAACCAAAAACGCGCTACCAAATCCTTTTAAAATTCGTTTAAAAAACTCTATACGCTTTTGACGTTTACATTCCTTATTATCCTGATTGGTTGTCTGGTGGATACGTGCATCTGCCCTTTTGTCAATAGATTCCAATGGCTTGAACAATTTAATTGCCAAATTACCCATGCTGGACGAACCGTTTTGAATTTTGTTTTTAAGACGTGCAGCAAATCCAGCGGTCTGATTTACTTGGTTATCCAAGGATGCATTATAACCCGCATCAGATATACACCCACCATCCACAGATAAATCCACAATAAATTCATCCAAAAATTCGTTATTTGTAAATTGGTTTGGATGTTCTGATGCACCATTCATAATTTTATCTGCTGTGTCTATTTCATACAATTTCAACGGGATGCGTTCATTAACTTCTTTGGACAAATCAGCCACATCAATATGTTCATTAACCTTTGCTGTATGCATCAGTGCTACATCATGTTTTGCTAAATCAATTATTTTTGCCAAACGACCATCTGGAATTACATCACAACCATCTATGTAATCACTAACACGTTCGCCTTGTTTGGTAATAAATTGCGGAATTGCAACACCATCTGCATCCAGAAATTTGTATTTAGCAATTAATTGTTTTACATCTTCTGTTATTTTAATTTTGGACAAAACGCTATTTAATTCATCCCAACGTTTTTCAATCTGATTAATAGTTACATTTTCAATATTATCCAAGCCCCAAACATTATCATATTGTTCAATCACAGCATTTGCTTTGATGCGATTGTTTTTCAACATCAATGCTGTTTTATTGTTAGAATTATTTTGAAAATCCGCCAACCGCACAGCAAACATTTTGTCATAACCATCATAAGTATCAGCCACATTTGTAACATCCAAATAATTAAATACTGTATTTTCACTGTTTTTTACAATTTCATTATTACCCAAAGACGCGAATTGACCAGACAAAACATCAATACGTTTTTTTATACGATTTAACAAATCTTGATCTGCATTATTCAACGATGGTTTATTTTGCAAAGATTTATACGCATTTGCCAAAATAATAGGCACAACAGAATTAATATCATTTGTTTTTCTGACAAAACGTTCTGCAAAATCCAGTTCTTGTGATTCAGACAGCGCATGTATTTTTGCTAAAAAAGCATCAACTATTTCCACATTAGCATTTTTTATAGAATCAAAATCTGCAGCAGATACCAAACCCATATCATGATAAATATCCAGAGTTGTTTTACAAAACTTTAATTCTATAACATCAGCATTATCAGAACGTTGCCTGACAATATTTAATTTATCTGAATATTTTAATGCTTCTGGTGATACAAAATCTTCGTTTAATCGCCGTATTGCCAATTCCATCGCAGGATTCAACACCAATCTTTCCATCAATGACATAAAAGCAGGTACAACCATTACCGATTTTTCCAAATTACGGCTTCTGGTTCCATACTGTTGTATCAATTTAGAACCTTTTAGTTTGGCTGTCTTTGAATCAATATTATCATCAATTTCTTTAATAATCGCATTTATTTCGGCCGCAGTTATCACAGACATTTTTGACCTTTTTGTTTAATTTTTTCACTAATTTCATCAAGATATCAGCGATATTATAACATCGATTATATAAAAAAGCAACCAGCACACCAAAAAGGTGTTAAATTATCCATCTTATAATTTATATCACTATTACTGTCTTGGTTTGTTGTTTATATAATCTTTAATCAACTTGGTCGCAGGATTTATCGGACCAGCATATTCATAAATTATCAAACCCGACAAACTTTGATTACCCGTTAAACCCTTTATCTTGCAATTTGTATCACAAATAATCGATTTTATACCAGAAACATTGGTATCTATAAATTCAATCGTTTTTACACCCAAAAAACACAACCTTCCCTGCAAACCAGTCACACCATCAAAAATCAATTTATCAACACCTTTGGCGCCTGTCATTTGAGATAAATCAGTTCCACCTATTCTTGCCCAATTAGTACCATGAAAATCTACCATACCGACATAATTTTGCTTTAACATTTTTTACCACCCTTTATTTTTACTTTCATTTAACAAACAAGCGCCATTGTAAACAACCAGAAAGCAAAAATCAAGGCAGAAACAACACATTCAAACAATATTACCTGGCATTGATATTTTCATCAGTCGGAGGTGTTTTTTTATTGATTACAACCAATTTTTTGGTGGCAGATTTAAATATTTCTATATTTGTTTTTGAAATCGCATTTTTCCAATTCTTATCAAATACGTTATGCTTGTCAAACGCATTAAAATTTGGGTCCAAATTAAATGATTCAACATCACTAAAATTATGGAAACCTTTTAACCTTGTAATATTATATAACAATATAAAGATTGCTTTCGAATTGAATGTTATATCTGCTTTTGATAAATCGGTTTGCCATATACGCAAATCTTTTACGTTATCAAAACCATAATGTTTTGCTGCAAGTTTACCCGTCCGAAATAACTCTATATAACTCGCATCAGGATTAAACGTTATATTTGCTTTTGATAAATCCGTGTTCCTAATCAATAAACTTTTTACATTACTTAAATCATATTGCCCTTCTTTCAATGCTCCACAAGATTCAATTTCTATACTTTCTGCATCTTTGTTTAATAAAATATTAGCATCTGTTAAATCGATACAGCCATCCAATCGCAGTTCTTTTACTTTGCTAAAATCATACCTATCATAATGTAATTGCGACACACTGCCAGATATAAATGCACCACCAGTTACCGATATATCTATTTCGTCTGCCTTTGAATTAAACTTTACCTTTGCCTCTGATAAATCTGTATCTTGTAATTTCAACCTTTTAACTTCACTAAAATTAACTTTTCCTTTTAACCCTTTGACTTTTTCTAACCTTATATCATCTGCTTTTGAATTAAATCGCACATTTACATTTGAAAAATCTGTGTGATAAGCCCGCATACATTTGACATCTCTTAAATCAAATATCCCACCTGAAACAAAATAATCAGACCATCTAACATCTTTTCCTGCATCATCATTGAAAAATTTGGATACATATAAATATTTAAATAACCCACCTGTTTTGGCTAAACGAAAAACAACCTTGCCATCCGCCAAAACTTCTTTTTCACCATTTGCATTTTTGGTAATTTGTATTTTTTTATCTTTAATTACATCTGTCAATGCTATTGCTAAATTATCATCTGGTCTAAGTAAAGATGTAACAGTTTTATTTTGTACATCCAACAACAACCCACCCGGCAACAACAACTGACTTTGGGTATTTATTTTTATTATTTTACCATTTTTCACATACAAATCATCAGCAAAATAAACACCATTTATTTCTTTGTTATATCGTATAATTTTATTCTTGATGGTTATATAGTGATTTGGTAATTCTACCCGTTGCGAAGAAAAATCAACATCAAAATAATGTTTTATCGCGTCCGACAAGCCATGTATAATATTATCTGGATTTGAATTAAATGTATTATCAGGATTTGCAACAGTATGATTATATCTGTTTGTAATCCTAATAAATCCACCATTTTTATACACCTGAATTGATATCACAGATGTTCCATATTCGTCTTCACGTTTTGGATTTTTTGATGGTTTTATATGCCATTGTGATTCAGGTAATTTATCATCACCCAAACATTCTTTCTTTACAGCATTTATAATATAATTTGCATCAAACCGTCTTTCGTCATACTTCCAATTAGTATGAACAGTGCATACCAATTCGCCTTTGTCTGATCTAGGGTTACCACCAGTCATATTATGTTCTACGGCACGCACATCACGAAAATAACCAGCAATTGCATTTTGTTCCTGTTCGTTATGGACTTCCCATGCTTTGTATCCCGCTTTGTCCAATAAATCAATTGGATTCATATGTACCGATTGTTCTTCTATGTGTACATTTTTCAATGACACTAAATAATTCATTACTGGTTCGGCTTCACGACCAGCATATTTTAAAATGTCCACTATGTTCGGAATATCAAAAATACCATTGTCATAATTACGAATGGCCTTTGCAAAATGTTCACCATTTTGTTGTTTGATTAAATCATAAACCGTTTTTGCCATTTTTGTATTCCTTAATCTATTATTGTCATTTTAATGATTGTATCTGGGTTTTTAACATGTCCATTATCGAGAATGTCACCCTTTTTAATTTTATCAACATATTCCATACCAGAAACAACACGACCCCAAAGTGTATATTTACCGTCCAAAAAACCACAATCAGCCAGACAAATAAAAAATTGAGAATCAGCAGAATCTGGCACATGTGTCCGCGCCATACCAACCGCACCACGTGAAAAATGTTCACTTGAAAACTCTGCTGGAATTTTTATACCACTGCCGCCAGTACCGTCACCGTTCGGACAACCGGTCTGTACCATAAAACCATCAATAACACGATGAAATTTCAAACCATCATAAAAGCCAGAACGAACCAACGCCAATATTCTTTCAACATGTTTCGGTGCAACACTTGGTAACGTTTCAATAACAATATCACCATATTTGGTTTGAATATTTATTCTGTCTACCATAATTGCCCCGTTCCTTTAAAAAAAATCTTACAACCGCACCACCTGTGTTGGATTTGTTTTTAATGATTCTATGATGCCACTTAATTTATCTTTGTGTTCCAAGAATATTTTCTTGTTTGCAGCGTCTAAATTATTTATCGCGGGCAATTTCACAGTCATCGGATTTACATGCTGACCATTTTTAATAATTTCATAATGCAAATGAGGTCCAGTTGATAAGCCAGTTGAACCAGAATATCCAATGATTTGTCCTTGTCGAACAACTGTGCCGACATTTACACCTTTGGCAAATCGCGACATATGTGCATACAAAGTTTCAAATGTTCCATTATGTCTGATTTTTACAAAATTACCATGACCACGATTAAAACTGCGCGCAACCACACGACCTGCCCCAGCAGCCGGAATTGGGGTTCCAGTCGGCGCGCGGAAATCGACACCTTTGTGCGCCCGTGTAAACCCCAGCACAGGATGCTTTCTGCGTGTTGAAAAACTGGATGTCACTTTTGCATTATTTATGGGTGTACGTTTCAAAGATTTAATCGCACCGTTACCTTTTTCATCATAATAACCGACATGACCATCTGGCTTAACATAACGATACATCTGAACATTTCCGCGCAATGCTTCAAAAGAAACTGCCAAAACATGACCATTGTCTACTTTCTTTTCAGACGCATAATTTTCTTCGTACAACACATAAAATTTCTGTCCAGCACGAACATCGCGTTCAAAGTCCATTTCAAAAGCCAACAAATCATAAACATCAGCCAAAATACCAGCAGGTATCCCGGCACGCATCCCAGCCAAATAAAAACTGTCTCCGTCTAATATTTCACCTTCTTTGTATGCGACACGCGTATCACGTACAATATCTATTTTTTGACATTCCCATGTTCCTGCTTCATCACAACTTAATTCAACACGATTCCACGGACCATTTGTAATAACTATCTTAGAAATTGGTTGATTTTCATCTTTTTGTATAAATTCAAACCTGTCACGTCCTGGTCGCAAAGTTGAAAAATTCGCATCTTTCTTTAATGTTTTTGATAATGTATCTATGTCACGTGCCGAAAAACCCTTACCTTTTAATATTTTAGACAAAGTGTCACCAGATTTAACATCTATTGAACTGACAATTTCACTGGGTTTGAAAACTGCAACACGCGCAGGTTTGTAAAACAAAACCACCCCCAATGCAATGACAGACATAATTATTGCCAATCTTAAAACCAAACGTGATAACACATGAATATCACGCAATTTTTTACAAGATTCCATCAATTTGACGTTCATCTTTTTAATAATATATTTTGCTTTTTTCATAAGCGCAATTATAATAAAAATATGAATATAAATCAAGCATTCGCAATTTTACAAAAAAATGGTGGAATACGTGCTGCTCGTATAATCACTGAAAAACACAAAAAAATGTCTTTTTTCAGAGTGATGTTGTATGCTTATAAATTGCATCGTGGTGTGCCTGTTGCAAAAATCATACATTCAAAATGGTTTTATGGGCTGGATTTTTACACGAACAAATATACACTTGACCCACGACCAGATACAGAAACTCTGGTATCCGCAGTAATAAACGATTGTCGTGAAAACAAAGAACGCAGGATATTGGACATGGGAACTGGAACGAGCTGTATTATATGTGCATTATGTAAAAACATAAATGGCCTAAGCGGTATTGCAATTGATAAATCAAAACACGCCCTGAAAGTTGCAAACAAAAATATAAAAAAATTGGGATTAAAAGACAAAATCAAAACTCTGCACGCAGATTTTGGCTGTTTCAAATCAAAAGACCAATTTGACATAATTGTATCCAATCCACCATATATAAAATATGGCGACACGCGTGTAAATGCTGGGGCCAGATTTGACCCAAAAATCGCACTATATGCCAAAAATGGTGGCTTATACGCATACGAACAAATTGCCAAAAACGCGGTCAATTTGATAAAAGACGATGGTAAAATATATCTTGAAATTGGTGTTGGTATGGCAAACCAAGTTATAAAAATATTCAATTATTTTGGCTGGAAATTCGAAAGAACAGAAAAAGATTTAGCGGGTCTAAATCGCGTCTTGGTATTTACAAGATAAAACCCTGAAATTAATCAGGGTTTTTATTGTTTTGATTATTTACCGTTCCACTATCGATAGCTTCTATCTACTGCGATTATTTTGCGCGTTAATATTTGTGGTATATTTATTAATAATTTCCAAGGATTTTTTATATATTTTATCAACTTTGTCGTATAATTCTTCTGCCCATACGGAATTATATGTGTTTTTGGTCCAAGATGGGTCAACAAAATCATAAAAACTATAACTTGAGTATACACGACGGCCATAACAATCGGTAGTATAAGAATAATTACTACGCATTTCGCTCACATAAAATAGCAAGCCACCAGACTTTTTATCGCTAACTTTATAACAATTCGAGACGTTATCATATATATGCTCAGTTTCATAAGTAATATTAATCTGTTCCAGGGTTCTACCATGCAACAATTTATCAAAGACTTCTTCTGTTGTCATTTTATAGCCTTTTTATTGTGCGCAAATTGCACTTTTATTGTTTTAATCGCTAATAATATAGACCTAAATAATAAAACGTCAAGATTTTTGTCAAAAAAACGATTTACATTTAAATAAAAAACTTATTATGTTTCTTTAACCAACCAATTGATGTTTCCATACCATGGCCATGAATAACCCATGTTCCATTTGGTAAATCTTTTTTGTATAATTTACCAATAGATTCAAACAATTGTTTTTCATCGCCACCCGGGAAAGCGGTATTTCCATAACTTTCTTGGAACAAAGTATCACCAACCAATAAAATGTTATATTTTGGAAAATAAAACATTAAACCACCCGGTGTATGACCTGGACTTTCCATTACTTCCATATCCATACCAGGTAAAATTTCGATTGTCCCCAATGGTATATTTTTTGGTTTTTTATAATCTGGCGCAATTTGTGGGATATTAAACATATCCAACAAACCGTTCCCCCAACCAATTAAAAAATTATCTTTTTCGTTTAAAAACCAATCAACATTAAATTTCTTTGCCAATTCAGGCGCAGCGGCAATATGATCTGGATGTCCATGCGTTGCATATATCGCGCGCAAGTTCAATCCGCGTTCTGATAAAACATTTGCCCAATCATCAGCTTTGCCCCACGCATCAAAAATTACTGCATCGCCACCAACAGACACCAACACAGAAACGGTATTTTCAGGTGGCATACGCAGAAGTTCAAATTTTACAACGTTATTTTTTGGCATTTGATTTTTTAGATTTAGTTTTCGCAACTGTCTTTTTAGTTTCTGCTTTTTTGCCAAAAACAATTTCTTTGATTTCTTCGCCAGACAAAGTTTCTTTGTCTAACAAAGCACGCGCCAATTCTTCAACCTTGGCACGACCCTTAATCAATATAGATTTTGCATCTTTGTGTGCAGTATCTAACCAAGCACGAATTTCATTATCAACCAATTCTGCTGTTTTTTCAGATGCGTTTTCCAACGCAATTCTTTGACCAAAAGTATTCGCCTGATTAACAGCAACCAAACCAATTTTATCAGACAAACCAGCCGTAGTAATCGAATAGCGCGCCAAACGTGTCGCCATCGCAATATCACTTTCTGCACCAGTTGTAATTTTATTTGCACCAAAAAATATTTCTTCGGATGCACGCCCAGCCAAAGAAACCGCCAAATTAGCACGTACTTCATCCAAAGTCATAGACACTTTGTCATCAATTGGCAAATGCTGAACCATGCCCAAAGCACGACCACGTGGTATAATAGTTGCTTTGTGAATTGGGTCTGTAATGTCTTTATAATGCAAACTGACAAACGCATGACCCGCTTCGTGATATGCAGTTAATTTAATATCTTCTGGGCGTATTTTACGATTCTTTTTCGGTCCCATCAAAATCTTGTCACGCGCTTCTTCTATGTCACTTTGTTCAACAACATTGTGTTCACTGCGCACAGCATGTAATGCTGATTCATTCAAAAGATTTTCTAAATCAGCCCCAGAAAATCCCGTCGTTCCACGTGCAACATCCATCAAATTCACACTGTCCCCTATTTTGAATTTTTTCGCATGCAAATCTAAAATTGCTTTGCGTCCTTCCAGATTAGGCAATTCTATGTTTATTTGTCTGTCAAAACGACCAGGACGCAACAATGCTGCATCCAACATATCAGGACGATTCGTTGCAGCAATAACAATTATTCCTGTATCATTTGCAAAACCGTCCATTTCAATCAATAATTGATTCAATGTCTGTTCCCGGTCATTATCATTCAGCGAATGTTTACTTCTGCTTTGACCAATCGCATCTATTTCATCAATAAATAAAATACACGGTGCATTACGTTTTGCCAGTTCAAAAATCTCTTTGATTTTCGCAACACCTAAACCGACAATAATGCCAGAAAAATCGCTGCCTGATGTGGCAAAGAACGGCACGTTGGCTTCGCCTGCCACCGCACGTGCCAACAAAGTTTTACCGGTTCCCGGTTCCCCAGACAACAATATTCCACGTGGCACACGCGCCCCCAGCGCTTTGAATTTTTCTTTATTTTTCAAGAATTCGACCACTTCCATCAATTCTTGTTTTTCAGAATCTATACCTGCCACATCTTTGAAAGTTGTCTTTGTTTTTCCTGTTGTTATTTTTGTAGGGTTCTGACCGATTAAACTGCGCGTGATACCACCGCCACTGTTACCGCCACGCATTAAACGTAACAACCAAACAAAAAACAACACACCAACTAAAATTGGGAGCCATTTGGCAATTGAATCGAACACAGAATCTTGATTATTAATTGAAACAACCGCCCCATTTTTAGAAATCTTTTCCAATAATTCAGGATTATATGTAATTGTTGCACGGTATGGTGTGCCGTCTTTTAATTTACCAGTCGCAACATCATTGCGTCCTATTTCCATAGTTTTAATATCGTCTACACGCCGCAACACATCGGAAAAAGATAATTCAATTGGTGCTTTGGGTGCATCAAGCCCTGCCCCAGTATTTATCTGTTTAGTTCCACCAAATAAAACCGCACGTGCAATCAATGCTATGAACAGCATCACAAATGCAATCAAATAAAATCTAGAATTGTCTTTTTTATTTTTTAACATATTATCTTTTGTGTTTTTCATGTCTTTTCCTAAAACTTGTTCTTTTTCCTTCTGGGACAATTAAAATGCGATTATTCAATCTGCGAATCGTACAATGCCCCAATGTAAACTTGCAATCATGCTCTAGATTACATAGTGCATTTTGCAGCGAATTCAAGCGTGGTGCATAATCATCCCCCCCGATTTTTTGTATTAACAACCCCAAGAACTTTAATCTAAATTCGTCTGCTTCGTCAAATAAAAAAGAACTAACAAACATTGCACCCCACGGACGCACGACCATTTCAATCCGATTTGCAATATATTTATCCATCCACTGCCGTGTTCGCCCAAGATTTTCAATTGCCAACAATATCCTGGTGTCACTGATACCCAAATCATCATTTAACAAATGCCTGTTGTTTCTGATTTTGACGCGTGTATAATGTTCGTCACTGTTCATAGAATCTATAAAATATTTGATATTGTTATCATCACAATATTTTTTTATTTCCAATCGCGATACATTTAACAACGGTCGCAAGATTTTTATCCCATCGCGTTCTGATTCTGGCATCATTGCAGACAGGCCATATAAACCACTGCCACGCGATAAATGCATCAAAAAAGTTTCAATTTGATCATCGCTTTGATGTGCAGTCAAAAGATATTTAATATTATTTTCATGGCAAAAATCTGTCATCACTTTGTAACGATATTCTCTGGCGGCAGCTTCCAACCCTTTGATCGGTTTTTCACCATCCCAAATAAAAACTTTACATGGAATATTTAATTCAGCACAAACATCCTTGACATAGGACGTTTCTGTGTCTGCTTCTGGTCGCAATTTATGATTTACATGCAGACAAACAACATTTGCACCGATTTCATGCAACCAATATAATAAACACATAGAATCAACGCCGCCACTGACCCCAACAGCCATTGGAATATCCGTGTAATTAAGTATAAAATCTTTAAACTTTTTATTCATAACAAGCACATTTTATGATATAATTTCCAAAAATAAAGGAAAAAGACGATATGACAAATAAAATAAAATCTGTAGCAGTTTACTGTGGACACGAATTTGGTAACAACCCACAATATGCTAAAGACGCAAGAAAAGTCGGCGAATTATTGGCACGAAATAAAATCACTTTTGTATTTGGTGGGGGAAACGTGGGTGTAATGGGCGCCGCCGCGGAATCCGCATTACAAAACGGCGGTGAAGTAATTGGTATATCAACACCACACGTAATGTCAAAACAAGAACCCGTTCTTGAAGGTATAGACACAAAAATAGTCGACGGAATAAGTGCCCGCAAAGAAGAAATGTTTGATTTATCTGATGCTTTTATCATTTTGCCGGGCGGAATCGGGACGTTGAATGAATTGACAGATATACTGACCAAACAACAAGTTGGCGAATCTTGTAAACCCATTATATTTATGAACACAGCAAAATATTGGGATTTCCTGGGTCAAGTAATGACACACATGGATCACGAAGGTTTCATTGAAAGTATGGACGATTACAATATTATCGTCGTAAACACCCCCGAAGAATTGATAAGAAAATTATTGGATGACGACAATCTTGTTACGACTTGCAAGGCCTTTTGATATAACAATTCTGGATTTTGCAACGTTGAAATAATCAGATAACAACTTAATAACTGCCCCATTGGCGTGACCTTTTTCTGGGGCAGTTGTTGTATAAACACGCAAAACATCATTATCTTGGATAACTTTGTTTTGTTTCGCATGCGGTGTTACATGCACTTTAAAAATCTTCTTGGAATCGTTCATCGCTCATAATGTGTACATGAAAATGCATCACAGATTGTCCAGCACCGCGACCTGTGTTTGCAATTGTTCTAAAATTATTATTTAGATTTAATTTTGCAACTGTATTACGAAACCCATTCCAAAAAGCTCTTTGTTCCGCATCAGACGCGTTTTGTGTAAAATCTATGATATCAGTATATTCACCACGCGGAATTATCAAAACATGCACACGCGCACGCGGTGACACATCATAGAAAGCCAACACATTATCATCACTGTAAACGGTCTTGTTAGGTATTTCGCCACGTAAAATCTTGGCAAAAACATTATTTTTATCATACATAATATTCACCTTTTGATTATAACACTCATAAATCATACACCGTAAACATATATAAAATCAAGGACTTGAAATACCATTTTTTTTAACTATACTTTCAAACATAGCAAAGGAGTGATTATTATGTTTAAACCATTGCATAATTATGTCCTGCTGACCAGAGAAGAAGAAGAAACAAAAACAGCAGGTGGAATTATTATCCCAGATACAGCCAAAGAAAAACCAGTTCGTGGACGTGTTGTCGCGGTTGGTGATGGTATTTATGAAAACGGACAAAAAATACCTATGTCTGTAAAGATTGGAGATATTGTATTATTTGCGAAATGGGCATCATCTGTAAACGAAGTCAAAATAGACGGTACAGATTATGTTCTTATCAAAGAATCTGATATTTTAGGCATTTTATAAAAGGAATATATTATGGCAAAAGATATTACATTTAACACAGATAAATTATCCGCCGGTATTGATAAACTGGCAAATGCTGTAAAAATTACAATGGGGCCAAAGGGTCGCACTGTGGTTATTGAACGCGCGTATGGCGCACCAATTGCAACCAAAGACGGTGTAACAGTTGCAAAAGAAGTATCATTAAAAGATGCATCTGAAAACATTGGTGCAAAAATGATTCAGGAAGTCGCAAAACGTGCCGGAGACAGTGCTGGTGATGGTACAACAACTGCGACTGTGTTGGCTCAAAACATTTTCCGCGAAGGCAGACGTGTTATCGCCGCTGGTATGAACCCCATGGATATAAAACGCGGTATAGATATTGCAGTGTCCGCCGTTGTTAAAGACATAGAAAAACATGCTAGACCAGTCAAAGATGCATCTGAAATTGCCCAAGTAGCAACAATTTCTGCGAACAGTGATTCACAAATTGGTCAAAAAATTGCAGATGCTATGGAAAAAGTTGGCAAAGAAGGTGTTATCACAGTACAAGAAGCCAAAGGATTAAACACAGAAATTGATATCGTTGAAGGTATGCAATTTGACCAGGGCTTTATGTCACCATATTTTGTCACAAACAGCGAAAAAATGTTGGCTGAATTAGATAACGCACAAATATTGGTTTCTGAAAAAAAGATTACTGGTTTACAAGCATTACTACCTATATTGGAACCAATTGCACAATCTGGTCGCCCACTGTTAATTATTGCCGAAGACGTTGAAAGTGAAGCATTGGCAACATTGGTATTAAACCGTTTACGTGGCGGATTAAAAGTTTGTGCTGTCAAAGCACCTGGTTTTGGCGACAGACGAAAAGAAATGTTAAAAGATATCGCAATTGTAACTGGGGCAACAGTTATATCCGATGATATGGGCATGACATTCGAAAATATTACACCTGCTGTGCTAGGTTCTGCAAAACGTATTGTGGTTTCCAAAGATAAAACTTTGTTGGTTAACGGCAACGGCGACAAAGAAGCCATCAAAAATCGTGCAGATGAAATCCGCAAATCTTTATCCACTACAACCAGCGAATACGACAAAGAAAAATTGGCTGAACGTTTGGCTAAATTGGTCGGTGGTGTCGCAGTTATACACGTTGGCGGTATGACAGAAGTTGAAGTCAAAGAAAAGAAAGACCGTGTCGATGATGCTTTGGCTGCAACGCGTGCCGCTGTCGAAGAAGGTATTGTCGCAGGTGGTGGTGTCGCACTAATTCGTGCAATTGACGCATTAAAAGATTTGCATGGTGACAACACAGACCAAAATGTTGGGATTGACATTGTCCGCAAAGCAATTGTTGCGCCTTGTATGCAAATTGCCGAAAATGCCGGTGTATCTGGTGAAATTGTTGTTGGCAAAATTATGGAAAACAAAGATTATAATTTTGGATACAATGCCCAAACAGATACATACGTAGACATGATGAAATCTGGCATTATTGACCCAGCAAAGGTTGTAAAAACCGCAATCCAAGCGGCGGCATCCACAGTCGGTGTTTTATTGACAACAGGTGCAGTAATGACTGAAATCCCAGAAGAAAAATCATCTAATGCATCCCCTGCAATGCCTGGAATGATGTAAATATAAAAAAACATACTAAACAAAACTGGTCGTAAATAAAACACGACCAGTTTTCTTGCATTTACAGGTTATTATTGATATCATATCAACATTATGAAAAAAATATTTAAAAACATTTGGAAAAAGCTTTGGCGTCCCATTCTACGTTTTCCGGCTATTCAATGGATATTAATGGGATTAATTGCAGGTTTAATTTGGTTTATATTTTTTACGTCCAAGCATCGTTTCACAAACACAAAATCTTTGAAACAATACCGCAAAAAACCGGTTATATTTGTATTTTTCCATGGACGGTGTGCAATGTTGTCACCAGTTATAGCAACCGCACGCATTCATGGATATTGTGTTGCTTCAAATCACAAAGATGGTCGTATGATGGCTTGCTTGCAAAGATTTTTTGGTTTACGTGCGATTTATGGCAGCACATCTGAAGGTAGCATAGCTGTTTTACGCAAAGGTGTCCGTTTAATCAAAGAAAAAAATGCAGCGATATGTATAAGTGTTGATGGCCCCAGCGGACCTGCCCTGCATTTACAAGACGGTGCTTTGTATTTTGCACGTATGACGGGTGCGCCAATTGTTCCATGTTGTTTTTCTGCGTCACGGGTAAAGTTTTTAAATCGTTGGGACAGATTTTTAATCCCAAAATTATTTGGAACGATAACTGTTGATATTGGTGAACCCATTTATGTTGATTCATCTTTAAAAGGTGAAGCATTTGAACAAAAACGCCAAGAAATAGAAGCAATCATGGTTAAACAACTACGCAATATGGATGCTGAATTTAATTTGTTCAAAGTTGAACAAGGAATAACCTCTGCCCAGTTCAAAGAATTACACAGAAAAAAATAGCCACTTTTTATTGCACGATAGATAATTCGTAAACCAAGAACACATCACAATAACAAATATTTATTACAAAACACCGCCCAAATGGGCGGTATTATTAACTTAAGAAAGCATATAAACAACTTTCTGTATAAATTCAAATATTGTTGTTAAAACAATTTGAATTTATAATTTGTGCCTGCTCTGATTGAAAAATCTGAACCAGATAAACCGGCACCTGTGTTGATGGACCAACGGTCAGACAATCCCATTGCGGCACCAAATGCCATAGCGGATTGACCGTTGTAATAACCATATCCAGCACCCACAGAAACTTCACCCCTGTGAACATTGGAAACCGCCACAGAAGACAAAGCAACTGCGCTGGCAACGCCAGCAGACAAATCTTTGTCTAATTTCTTGATACGTTCATCAGTATAAGATTTTGCCGCTTGCAAATTAAGTGCACTGGCTTTGTCAGCATATGCTTTGGCAGATTGCAAAGTCAACTCATCACCCGCATCCGCGTATGTTTGTGCAGATGTCAATGTCGCAGCATCACCTGCGTCTGCGTATGTTTGTGCAGATGTCAATGTCGCAGCATCACCCGCATCCGCGTATGTTTGTGCAGATGTCAATGTCGCGGCATCACCTGCGTCTGCGTATGTTTGTGCAGATGTCAATGTCGCAGCATCACCTGCGTCTGCGTATGTTTGTGCAGATGTCAATGTCGCAGCATCACCCGCATCTGCGTATGTTTGTGCAGATGTCAATGTCGCAGCATCACCCGCATCCGCGTA
>JAFRSF010000025.1 GCA_017427715.1 Alphaproteobacteria bacterium
CAGAAACGGTAAAAACCGTAAAAATTCATTAAAATATTGCTAAATTCCTAATCTTCTGCTACCATTATGGTAATGAATACAGGAGTTTATGATGTATGATGTTGCAGGATATTTGGTTGATATAGACAGAGAGTTCAAAACAGGCGTTGCCAAAGAACATTCTTATCGTCCAGCATTAAAGAAATTATTTGAATCAATAAATACGTCTAAGCCAATTACTGCCATTAACGAACCACAAAGAGGAACATTTGGTGCCCCTGATTTTATGATTAAATCCGGTGATGCAGTTATCGGGTTTGCAGAGGCAAAAGATATTGGGGTTAACCGTCTTGATAATTTATTTGATCGCGAACTTGAACAAAAAGAACGTTATCTGGACGGCTTGCCAAACCTGATATACACAGATTACCTGGAATTCAGATTTTATCGTGAAGGCAATGAAACCGCCAGAGTGCGCATAGCGGATTTTGATGGTAAAACAATTACCCCTTTACCAGACAAATTTCAAACCCTTGTTGATTTGATAAAAGATTTCTATACGGTTAAAACCGCAACCATAAAATCGCCATTGAAATTGGCTGAATTGATGGCTGGTAAAGCACGTTTGATTGCAGATGTGATAAAGGGTGCATTAAAGGAACAAACAGAAAACAAATCATTATATGAACAGCTGGAATCATTCAGAAAGATTCTTATACGTACAATGACCGAACAAGAATTTGCGGATATTTATGCACAAACGGTTGCATACGGTATGTTTGTTGCCCGTTTGCACGATAAAACTATGCATGATTTTACACGTCAGGAAGCCGCCACATTGATACCAAAAACCGTACCTTTCCTACGGAAAATGTTTGATTATATTGCTGGAAATGATATAGACGAACGTATTGTGTGGTCTGTTGATAGTTTGGCAAGCATATTCAGTTATACAGACGTGGCAGATCTTTTTAAAGATTATGGACGGAAAACCAAGACAACCGATCCGATAATTCATTTCTATGAAACATTTTTAAGCAAATATAATCCGAGTGAACGTGTCAGACGCGGTGCTTTTTATACTCCACAACCTGTGGTTGATTATATAGTTCGTGCAGTTGATGAAATATTGAAAACAGATTTTGAATTATCTGATGGATTAGCAGATAAATCTAAAATCACCAAGGATATTCAAATGCAGGGTGCCTCAAAACCGGTTAAAAAAGAATTTCATCGTGTGCAATTACTGGACCCAGCAACCGGAACAGGGACATTTTTGGCAACAGCGGTCAATTATATTCACAATAAATTCAAGAGCAATGCCGGAGTTTGGCCACATTATGTTGAAAACGATTTATTGCCACGTATGCACGGGTTTGAAATTATGATGTCATCTTATGCCATGGCACACTTAAAATTAGATTTGGTTTTACGTGAAACTGGATATATCCAAGATGACGCACGAATAAATGACAAAATATTCCGTCAAGACAACCTATTTGACGGTGATTTAGCAAGGATTGCACGTAATTCTACAATATTAAATACAAATAATCGTGTGGGCATTTATTTAACGAATTCTTTGGAAGAAGCCGATCCAGATACACAAACACTATGGGCGGCACAATGGTTATCAGACGAAGCCAAAGAAGCCAACAATATTAAACAAAATGTTCCTGTTATGTGCGTGTTAGGTAATCCGCCATATAATGCTTCATCTGCGAATACTAACGATTATATAATGAATTTGATGGATGCTTACAAAAAAGAACCTGGTGGGAAAGTAAAGTTAAAAGAACGCAATCCCAAATGGATAAATGATGATTATGTAAAATTTATAAGATTAGCTGAACATTTTATTGAAAAAAACAAAAACGGTATTGTTGCTTTTATAACAAATAATGGATTTCTAGACAATCCTACATTTAGAGGAATGCGTTGGCATTTATTGAATACGTTTGACAAATGTTACATTATAAATCTACACGGTCGTTCTAAACCAAAAGAAAACGCACCCGCAGATTGTAAAAAAGATGAAAATGTCTTTGATATTCAAGTTGGCACAAGCATAAACATTTTTATTAAAAACAAAGATTCTGCTCATAAAAAATGTGAACTATATTACAGAGATTTATGGGGCAACAGAGAATATAAATACGAATTTTTACAAAATAATAATTTATTGCAATCTGGTTTTTCTTGTCTTACACCAACTGAGCCAAATTACTTTTTTATACCAAAAGATACTTCAATGCAAAAAACGTATGAGAAAGGATTTTTATTACCAGAATTGTGTCCGCTAAATAGCGTGGGTATAGTAACAGCAAGGGACGATTTAGCAATACAGAAAACTGCCCAGGATGTCAAAAACGTTATAAACGATTTCGCTAATCTTGATCCAGAAACAGCACGACAAAAATATCATCTTGGTAAAGATGCTAGAGACTGGACCGTTATTGGTGCACAAAATGATTTAAAACAAACAGGCATAGATGAAAAACTTATTGTGCCGTATGCATATCGGGTGTTTGATACCAGATATACATATTATACAGGCAACAGTAAGGGATTTCAATGTATGGCCAGGGCCAGGGCCAGGGCCATGAATCATATATTAAACAAAGATAATATCGTATTGATTGCTAAACGCGGCTTTATAAATGACACCGCCCCAGGCTTTATCACAAATATTATAAGTGATTTTAGATTATGGTCTTGTTCTGGCATGCAAGGTGGAGATTATATATTCCCATTGTATATATATATCAATGGCGATAAAATACCTAATTTAAATCAACAAATTGTTCGTGAAATTGAATCAAAGGTTGGACAAACAACACCTGAATCCATTTTTGATTATATTTATGGTGTGTTACATAGTCCATCCTATCGTGAGAAGTATCGTGAATTCTTAAAGATTGATTTTCCACGTATACCGTATCCAGAAAATAAAGATAAATTTGAACACTATCGTAAATACGGCGAACAATTACGCAAATTGCATTTAATGCAAGACATGCCACAATCAAATGTCACTTTCCCAATTGGTGGCGATTGTATAGTTGATAAACCAGTATATGATAACGGTCGTGTTTATATTAACAAAACACAGTATTTTGACAATGTTCCACAAACCGCCTGGGATTTCTATATTGGTGGTTATCAACCTGCACAAAAATACTTGAAAGACCGCAAAGGTCGCACACTAACTCCAGATGAAGTCGAACATTATGAACAGATAATAGCTGTTTTAATTGAAACAGATAGAATTATAAAAGAAATATGATATTTGAAGACCCAAAAGATTTAGGTATTTGGATTCGATTTAATGATGCTGTGAAAGTGTTGTGCACAGAGCCTGGACCATTAAATAAAAAACTATACAGGGCATATTATGATTGTGGAATAGTTCATTTATCCGGCAAGAGATTTAAAGATAGCTATATATCAAAACAATTAAAATGTATTGAAAAAATTGTTGAGAAAGGTTCCTTAACAATAACGTCAACGACAGGTGCCCCTATACAGGTAAGCAGATTTTATTTACATTGGCGTACAGCAATAAAAATGGCAAAAGCAATATTTGATATTTATGAATATTTAACAAAATTACACATGAATTTTACTTAAAAGGACAACTTCTCAGCTGTTCCGTGTGTCTTTATGCAACAAGTCTCAAAACAGCATAAAAAGCAATACATAGAATACAATATCTTAAAATATACAAGAAAAATTCTCCGCAACGACAACTTCTC
>JAFRSF010000026.1 GCA_017427715.1 Alphaproteobacteria bacterium
GCGACTTTACGTTTTGCTTATGAACAGTTGAAGGCGGAAGATTTCAATGATTGCTTGGTGGCCATAGACGAATTTCACCATGTTTCTGCGGATATCAATGCAAGTAAACTTGGGGATCTGTTCCATGGACTTATAATTGGATCTAGTGCACATATTATAGCCATGACCGGATCTTATTTTCGTGGGGATGGTATAGCAGTTATGTTGCCTGAAGATGAATATAAATTTGATCGTGTAACCTATAACTACTATGAACAATTGAATGGGTATAAATATCTGAAATCTTTGGGAATTGGTTATCATTTTTATCAGGGTCAATATATTTCGGCGATCAAAGATGTATTGGATACTGACAAGAAAACAATTATTCATATTCCGTACGTTAATTCACAGGCTTCAACCAAAGATAAATATGAAGAGGTTTCAAAGATTATAGATGTCATAGGCGAAATAGACCATGAAGACCAAGACACCGGTATAATCTATGTAAAAAGACATTCAGACGGTAAGATTTTGAAGGTGGCAGATCTGGTCGAAGAAGATGGGCGTGATCGTGTGGTGACTTATCTTCGAAACATGAAAAGTGAAGATGATCTTGATATTTTGATTGCTCTTGGTATGGCGAAAGAAGGTTTTGATTGGCCTTATTGTGAACATACTTTGACAATTGGGTACAGAGGATCTTTGACGGAAGTTGTGCAGATTATTGGACGTTGTACCAGAGATAGTGAAAACAAAACACATGCACAATTTACAAACCTTATAGCTGAACCGGCCGCAACAGAAGAACAAACAACAGTGGCGGTACAAAATATGTTGAAAGCCATCACTTGCTCTTTGTTGATGGAACAGGTTATTGCACCAAAATTCGACTTTAAACCACGCAAAGGGTCTGATGTTAGCGATAATAAACCAGGTGAAATCAAAGTTCGTGGTCTGAAAGATACTACGGATAGGGTTAGTAAAATTTTGGAAACAGATTTAGACGATTTGAAGGCCAAGGTTTTACAAGATACCGATATTCAAAAAGCAATTCCTGGCAACGTAGATCCACTGATTATAAACAAGCATTTGATACCGAAGATTATCAGAACTGCATACCCGGATTTGACCGATGACGAAGTAGATCAAGTACGTCAAAGAGTGGTTGCAGATGCGGCTATCAAGACAGGACATATTGAACAAGTTGGTGACAAGCAATTTATCAGAATAGCCAACCAGTTTATAAACATTGTGGATTTGGATATCGATCTTATTGATGCCATTAACCCGTTCCAGAAAGCATTTGAGGTCTTGTCTAAATCGCTTGATAAAAAGATGTTCAAACTGATCCAGGATTCTATTGACACAACAAGGATCAAAATGACGTTGGACCAAGCTCGTATGTTATGGCCACAGATTCAAGAATTTCGGAAGAATGTCGGTCATGAACCTTATTATCATTCCAATGATCCAAAAGAACGTGAATTGGCAGAAGCTTTGTTATGTCTGAAAGATGAAATCCGTAAGCAAAAGGCTGCAAAATGATAGAAGATTGGTTGCAACAGATCATTGATGAAGATGAATATGGCCTTTTGTATATAAAGCCGATTGTTAGACCACAGACCGAAGAAGAACGCACGGTTATGGGGTTTGAAGAGATAAATAGCTTTATTGATAAACATGGCAAAGAACCGACTGACAACCCAAATGATATAATAGAAAAGCGGTTATTTATGAGATTAAAGGGGCTTAGAAACAATCCGGATCTTGCACACAAATTGAAAGAAGTAGACGTTCATAATTTGCTACCGGAACAAGTAACACAAACTGAACCTGCAAGCATTGAAGATATTATGAACAGTGACGATTTTGGTATGTTAGATACAGATCCAGAACATGATATATTCACAATCAAACATGGCAAACCAGTGAACAGATCTGTTGGTACGTTCGATCATATTGCGAAGCAGAAAAAGTGTAAAGATTTTGATAAATTCGAACACCTTTTCAAATCGTGCCAAGAGGATCTGAAAAACAATAAGCGTAGATTGCTAAAATTTGCTAATGAGGGATCCATTAAACCAGGTGCATTTTTCGTTTTGCGTGGGATGTTGCTGTATATCGATAGTGTCGGTGATTTTACATACAGAAACCATCGGCAGCAAGCAAGAACTAGATGTATTTATGAAAATGGCACTGAATCCGATATATTGAGAAATTCTTTGGCCAAGACCATGTACAGTGAAGGTCAGATTGTTTCTGAAAACGTGGAAGATACATTGAAAGATATGGCTGGGATCACTGAAGAGGATGAATCAAATGGATATATTTATATTCTGCGATCATTGAGTAAAGATCCACAAATCAGAGACATCCCAGACTTGTATAAAATTGGTTGGTCTAGTACCGGTGTTGAAGAAAGAATAAAAAATGCAATAAACGAACCAACTTATTTGATGGCAAAAGTAAAAATTGTAGAAACATATAAAACATTCAACGTTAATGCTCAGAAGTTTGAAGATATAATCCATAAATTCTTCAAAACAGCACAAGTTTTGATAGATGTTACTGATCATAATGGTACAAGATGTTCGCCTCATGAATGGTTTAGTGTGCCTTTGGGAATAATTCAACAAGCAATAGCATTGTTGGTGTCTGGTGAAATTGTAAAATACAAATATGATTCTGTAACCAAAACGATTGTTGAAAGATAAAATCACATAATCCTTGAATTTCCAGGTTGTTTTGTTATATTTGGCATAAAAGAAAAGGATTATCATGCCAAGTACGGAAGATAAAATAAAATTGAAATTTACTGGTGAAGATACGACCATTGATGCCACACTGTTGGCACAGACTATATTAGATCTAAATACATTATCAAATATTGCTGCAAAACAGATAGACCCAGAGGCAAAAACTGGACTTATTCTAACAGAAACGAAACCAGGATGTTTTGAGGCATATTTTTCAACAATTGCGACTGTAGGTGCATCGTTATTGAGTCCAGAAGGCCTAAATACGATTGGTGCAATTATAGAATATTTGAGATTCATAATTCAACTAGGGAAAAAACAACCAGAAAGTGTTTCTGTAAATAATTCCAATGGGAATGTAACCGTAATTAATGGTGATGGTAATACTATAAATATAAATCGTAATACCTACAACATATATGTAGATCCAAATGCACGAAAAGCAACGACGGATCTTTGGAAATCTTTATACAAATCGTCACGGCAAGGCGACTTGTCTATATCTGCCACTAATGAAGATCAGGAACAATCTGATCAAAATACAGTAACAATAGAAAAATCGTACGGTAACAATTTTCCTGATGTAGTTTTTGAACCAAAACAAAACAGTATAGAATCAGAGATGGTAATAAATGCATTCTTGCCTATTCGTAGACCAGATTTAGCCAAGGATGGTCCATGGGTTATGGAATATCAGCAATCAAATGTTTGGATGAAAATCGAAGATGAACAATTTATGGAAAAAGTAAAATCTGGGACAATATCTTTCAAATCGGGGGATTCTTTATTGTGTCAATTAAGAATCAAATACGTGGAAGATCCAGATGGGAATCCTGTAGTTGGATCAGAAAAATATTCCATAAAGAAAGTATTGAAACAGGTTCCTCGTGCTGAAAATGTTGATATGTTTGATCAGGCAGATTAGAATATTTGAACTTTCTCTATTAAGTTACGTCTCTACTCAAGAAAATGTACCACGAACGGCACCTTTTGCTATCTAAACACCGTATACGTATCGCCATTATCCAGTTCTTCTATTGCATTATCAATTCTTTTTAGCATAAGCTGAGGGATTGTTCGAAATTTCTTAGCTTCTTCGCTTCCTGGCTGTGTTTTTTCATACTGTTGCACTAAAATAAACTTTCTGTTACCACCATCATATTTATTCTGTGTCATAACAGCATCGCCTGTTGTACCAGAGCCGGCAAAAAAATCAGCAATTATCAGGCCTGCATCTTTTTTACCCAGCAAACGTAAGAGCATCATCAACAATTTTTTTGGTTTTTTCCCAGCATGGAACGGCACATTAGACTCTTTTTGGATACGGGACTTCTGTGATCGTAAGTCCCAACAATTTCCAAGAATGTAACCGCTTTCTATCGTCCCATCTTCATTTTCTATCAATTTGTCAGAAAATCGTTTATAATGGACTGTAATGCTTGAAGATAGCTTTTCGAACAAAGACCCATCTTTTTCAATTATAACGCCTGTACAGGCATCTGAAGCGTTTTTAAGTGGGTTTGAACGAGGTGTGGTTGGTTTATAAAGTTTGTGTGCTAAATTATTGTAAAAATAGCTCTCAAATTCACTAGACATATCCACCAACGAAGGTATATTGGCAACACTCATCTTTAGACCGTATTTATGAAAAAGGTTTACCACCCAGTCCTGAGATTTTAGATAGTCTATTAGTGGCGTTTTCCTGTACAGTGGCTCGATGGGGGCTGCTCGTTCAATAACCCACGTAAAGCCGCTCAGTCTAGTACTTACTACCGGTTCGTATAATCGTTGCAAATAATTGATCTTGGATATATCACGAGAGAATAAAAGTAAGTAAGAACATACGTTTGGCAATCTGTAATTTGAATATCCAACAATCGGTCCGGCACTTTCACTAGTGATAACGGTAACTAAAGAAATAAACTGCTCTGGTCCAAATACTTCGTCCATCAAAAGTCGAAGTTGAGCAAGCCGATGATGCGAAATACTGATTGCAATAACCCCGTCCGGACTCAACAACTGTTTAGCCAATTGTAATCTTGGATATAAAAAACTTAGAAAATCACACGCCCCTTCAAAATTAGCAGAATCCAGATACGGTTGAGGACTGCGAGTTGAAGGTGCATCATACAAAACATCCATGTATATAAGCCCTATACGATCCTTATAAGTGGGCATAATTTGTTTCATTACATCCAGGTTGTCCCCTATGTAAATTTCATGATTCTTTTTATTAGGTTGATTATAATGGTCATATGGTTTGAATTTTTTAGTAGGCGGCATGTTAACCAATTTTTCAGCGGCTGCACGTCCCTGGAATTGTAATGAAACACCGTTGAGATTCTGTGTGCTTGTACTATTGCTTGAGAAATTTTCAGATAATCCAACCACCGAATTGTATCTATATCGTTGTCCCCATTGACGGCTTGGATCTACAGGTGAAACAAATCCATATTTGATAAGCTTATTCACAGTGGTTGTAACATTTTGTCTTGAAACTTTGGTCTTTTTTACGAGGTCTGCCACCGCTTGTTCAGGCTGATCATAAAAAGCGTTCAAAATCATTGTGGCGGTTCGTGGAAATTTGAATAGCTTTTTTACTTTTTCACGATCAATAGTGGCCCTATCATGATTGATGGCTTCAAGTGTTTTTCTGACGTTTTGAAATTTTACGTTTCTCATGTGTTTTATTGTAACAAAATATCATGACAAGGTCAATCGGCTTGTCATGAAAATTGGTATAAAAAATATTTTCAAAAGTTTTTGAAATTTACAGGCTGAAAGTGGCGGTTTTGTTGGGCGTTTGCCTGCAAATTTTTCTTGTATTAATGGAAATTAAGTTCTGTCTTTAATTTTTCTTGGAATTATAATATATATAAGTAATAAAAAAACAAAATAATATCGTCAAAACATACAGTTCTAATAGATATGGGCAATGATATTATAAAGGAAAATAGATTATGGCACAGAAGCAAAAATATACAAAAGCAGAATGGGTTATTTTGGATAAAAATACCAGGTTAGCTGCTTGTTTGGGTTTTGATGTGTCTAATACTGCCTTCTGGACAAGCAAAAAAGATAAAAATACTGGCTCAACTAAATATTCTAAGTGTAATTTTTCAAATGGTTGTGTTTGGGATGAAAGTTTACGAACGGTTCGTAAAACGCCTCTTAAATCATTTTTGAGTTCGAATTTTGGCAAAGAACCCGTGTTTGACGAGTTTAGAATTCCTAAAAAACCGAACTTGATCAAATGGAAAAATGTTATAGCACCAATTGCTCATCCAAATATTTTTGTATATGATTTTGATAATCATGACAATTTGGCTTCTTTATCCCAGAAAATACAAGAAATTTATGAAAGATTGCATCAAAATAAGGACTTGTTGATAGGATATAAAACAGGGTTCAATGGTTTACATGTGTTTTGTTTGGTGCAACATAAAAGCATAGTAGAAAAAGAATGTGAAGAATTTGAATCTACGGGTGGTCATATTGATATATTTAACAGTGAAAAAGGTAATGGCATAGGAATCCCAGGTTTTGATCATTATCTGTACAAGGAAGAAGAAGTTCAACATTTTATAGATATTGCTGAGGTTCAAATCGAAGGCCGGCTTTCTATATATCAATCAAAACCTGATCAACCTATAAAATACCCAAAACCATTAGAAATTTCACCAGATGTGATAGAAACTATTCAGTTATATAAAGCTGCTAAAGCTAATATAAAATCGCATAAAGACGGTGTAAAAAATTGTGTAATGTGGCGACATAACACAGGAGTGGAACGTGGTGTAGAATATATAGAATCACTTATGAGTGCAAAAGGCCACAGAACAGAAATTTTATTATCAAGCAATGGTCACGAATATATCACTAGGGCGTTATCAAATTTAAATATACAGGATATAACTGATTTTAGGAAACGTTTCCCAGATTTCGAAGAGAATCATTACAAATTGATAGAAGAAAGAATAGAATATATAAAAAATACAAAGAACAAAACAACATCGACCAGAATTCAGTGCGATAAAAATTATAAGGAAGATATACTAGAATTGAACGCTTCCTTGAGAGAATTTTTCATTTCTAATGGTATAAAACCCAAGAAAGAACTGTTGTTTGTAGCAACATATTTGGCGAATTGTACGCACCGTAATATTCGTTGCCCTGGGTATATTCATTACATAGAATTTTGTAAAATGAACGAGTTAGAAATTATACCAGAAAGAAGTTATTATCGTATAGTAAAAGAATGTAAAGACCATAGACTTATTTCTATTCCAAACGGTGGTGTATGGACTGTAGGGAAGAAATGTAGAGAAATAATAAAAGGTCATTTATTATATGTGTTCGATTTTGAAAGAAGTAAAAAAGTTCTTCATAAAGTATTTGATTATATTCAAGTAAATGTTACTTATAACAAATTGTATAGCTATTCTTTCTTTTCTACAGTATTATGTACTGCCAAAAATGCAATTGTCACAATAACAGACATGTTCAATATGCAGAATTTTTACTATCTTAGACCATAAACATCTATCAATAATACAAAATAATAATAAATAATTCAGATTTAAGTCAAAATAAAAGGAATAAACAATGTCAATTTTGAATGTAAGTAGAACAGCAAATCAACAAAATCCCTATTGTAATTTTCGTTTTCAAGATCCTAATAATCCAAATCATAATCCATGTAAAATAATGGTAAAGGAATCTGATGTATGGAAATATATGGGGTGTATGGAAAAAGGATGGGTGTTTAGGGATGGTAAAAAAGAAGTGCAATTCCAAAAGTGTGATGGTGGCACAGTATTAAATACTATCGTAAACGGGACAACATATCCTTATACTCTATTTGATAGTGAAAAACAACAGGTCTACGATTGGATAGAGCAAAATCTAGTGTAGGGTATGTTGTATTAGTGAGGTTATAGAATCTGGTAATATTCCACCAAACAAAAGTTCCATATAGGGGTATTGTATTTGGTTTACAGCGTTTATCATCTTAGTTGGTAACCTGGTAAAACTTTGTTTGTTGTACACCCTTGATGAGATTGATTTGTTTGATGGTTTATTGCCGGCTATAGCTTCCAGCATGTCTCTGCTTATATGCATTTCGTTATGGCTGTAGAATGATTCCTTGAGGCTGTGCATATCAAGCATAAATTTATCTGTAGTTTTTGGTTTGATATTTATAACTTTAAACAAGACATTTACACATTCGTTCATTACCTTTGGTCTATAACCTTGTTTTGTCTTATTTTGAATCATTTCTTCGAATATAAAAGCCTGTGATCCATATTTTTGTTCGTGTTGTTTTATGTAATCGATCAGTCCAAGTTCTTCTAGCACTATTGCGATTGGTATCTTACGTTCTGAATCATCTGTTTTTAGTTTTTTATAAGTTTCTCTGGTATCGCCTTGTTGAATTATTGTTTCGTTTCTGGATATGGTTATTGTTTTATTACAGCAATCTACGTCTTGGTGTCTGATCGTTATTGCTCCACAGGCTCTTGTTCCAGTAAATAAGCAAATAAGAATAACATAACCGATCTGTAAGGGGTATTGTTTGATTGTGTCTAGCCGATTTAATTCCACACTAGATAAATTGATGGGGTGGTTCAAAAATGTAATATCTCGGTGTAGCAATTTATAAAGACAACAAAAAAGCTTCTCAAAATCGGGTTCAGATAAAGGCTCTCTGCGAACCGATGCACCAAACCCCTTTATCTTCCGTATTTGTAGTTTGGATATGAGTTTGTCGGCATTATCTATCCATTCTCTATCTGCAGCATGATTTATAACCTGGCGAAGTAATAACAGATAATTTTTCAACGTTTTAGCTGCTATAGTTTTTCCTTTATGTATCCCAGCTTGTATCGGTGTGTCCCTAAATTTGCTTATCATGGTGTATATAAGGTCTGGCTGTGCAGCTAAATCTTCTATATATTTGCACCCTAAAAACTCCACGACTCTTACGATATATGCTCTGTTGTTGCGTAGCCTTATCTCATTCTTACATTGATGCTGCAGACTGTCCCATACCTTTACAATATCATGTTTTGCTAAGGACTGTTTTGGGACTGATATTTTAGCGGAATTTGTGTGAGTAAAAGAGGGGATAATAGGGACTGATTGGATAGGACTGTTGGCTAAATTCTGTGATAAAATCTGTCTAAGCAAAAAGATGGCGATATAAGGATCAGATGTGTGTAGGGACTTATAAATACGCTTACCATTGATCTGTTGCCGATAATAATAAACGCCATTTCTAAGACTCAAATTACGACAGACAGGTAACGACAAACTGGCATCAAAGTTACGGGAAAATAAAAAAGATTGCATATCCAGCCCTTTTATCTGTCTGCAATCTCAAGCAAACTAGGCAATCTATGCAACCTTATCTAAATCTTGGCTCGGGCAACTGGACTCGAACCAGTGACATATGGATTAACAGTCCATTGTTCTACCGACTGAACTATGCCCGAATAACGCGACATATAATAACTCTAAAATCCGCACAAGTCAAGGACTTTGTGTGAATTACGAAAAGATTTTTCATATTTCCCACAATTCTGCTGGTTAAACCAAACCAAAAACCACCTCTCTGGACTGCATCCCAAAAGCGGACAAGATAAAACCTGTTACGCAATCATATTGACAACCGATATCTTTTTGATATTATTCCGTCAAAGAAAAGTTTATGTCGAATAAAATAGAATCTTTACAGAATCTTGCTAAAAATGGTGTCATTACACACTCCAGTCGTTTTCATGCAGATGATATTTTGTCGGCAGCTCTGTTAAAGATTGTTGGTGTTATACCTGATATTTCAGCGATACAGCGTGTTGGTCGGGTTCCACAGGATTTTAATGGATTGGCTTTTGATATTGGTGGCGGCGAATTTGACCATCATCAACAAAATGCTGGTATTCGTGCAACTGGCGAAAAGTATGCTGCATTTGGTTTGTTATGGAATGCTGTTGGTGCAGAATATATCATAAACAAATATAAAACGGACATACAAACCGCAAAATCTGCCGCTGAAAAATTTGATATGGATTTTGTAGTTTCAATGGATTTATCCGATAATCATGGGACCAAGATGTATCCAAACACACTATCTTATTTTATTGCGGCACGAAACGATGTTAAATTTACGCCAGAACAAAACAATAAAATGTTTGTGAACATAGCAAACAGCTGTTGTGAGTATTTAGAATCTGCTATTTACAAATCGTACAAATTTACAAAAGATAAAATCCAGGCAGATGCTTTGGCGGTTTCCGATTTTATAACATTGCCATTGGATTGCGATATTGATCGTTCCGCATTTGAAGGAACGCGTGTAAAATATATTATAAAAGAATCCCATCGTGGCACATACAACATCACAACGGTTGAACCTTATAAGATTCCAGCAGATTATATAAATATGCCCGGCTGTGTTCAGGTATACAGCATTGGTGCCGCGTTTGATACATATAACAATGCATTGCTTTCCGCACAGAAATTGGTAAAAAATCCACAAATAAAAACAAGATAAATTAAAACCCCAAAGATTCAACCTTGGGGTGTTTTTTTATCTGTCCACTTTTTGGGATACAGTTCAAATAGGCGGTTATTTTATAATTTCTTATAAACACTTATCACATGACTGGAACAACCAATCATATCTGACCGTTCTGCTATTTGCAATTGCATCTGTTTGATCTTGTTAAATGTGGCTTGATCCAGTTTATTTGTGTATTCTTTTAATATTTCAAATAACCCATCCAATGATATATCAGTTACGTGTTTTAATGTTTTCGGGACTAGTTCATTAAATTCATTTACAAAATATGTGGCATATATATCTTTTTCTGTTCTGTGTGCATATTTTGCGAAAGCTTTGACATCGCCCTTTATCAATCCGGAACGATAAATGATGGGCGTATTTGTTAAATAATTAAATAAGACAAAACCACCTTTTTTGCATATTCTGCAAGACTCTTTTATCGCTTGTAATCTTTCCTTGGTTGTAAACAAATGGGACATTGGACCATTCACAAAAACAACATTAAAACTGTCGGATTTTATAGATGCTAAATCCAAAACATCTGCGCACAATGTATCAAAATTATTCGTTTTTATCTGTTTTGATAATCTATCAAGGTTGTCTTGGAATAAATCCACCGCGGTAATGTGCTTAGCAATTTTTGATATATCCGGAGAATATGCCCGAATACCAGCCCCAATTTCTGCAACGGAACTGTTGGATTTTATATACTTTTTAAGATAAGCAATTGTTACAAAACGTTCCAATAATACGTTGTTTTCTGATATAACTGTGCTCTTTGTACGTGCTTTATAGAACTTATCTAATAATTGTTTTTTCATTATAATAACCTTTTGTTATTTCTCTGCCTCGGCTATTTTAGCACGCAGTTCGTTTTCGTTGGCTTGGATCCAAGCATATGACCTTTCCATGAAATCATAAATATCTTTGCGTTCCAGATACATCTTTTTCATCGTATCAAATATCAATTCGCCATTTATGGTCATATCGTAAAAATATGAATATGCGATGTAATTTGGCTGTTCTGATAAGTCGTCAATGTCCGAATTTCTGATTATTGTTTCCACAACAATTTCAGACAGCAGCCATTTTAGGTGTGGAGAATCATAATCTGCCGGATCGTCTTGAAAATGCTTTTGCCAGAATGTAAACCATGCAAAATGTGTTATTTCGTGTAACGCGGTTGATATGGCCCATTTTGTTTCAAAATAGTGATAAACATCAAAGCTATGATCCGACACATTTCGTGGACAAATCGGGTTTAATCCGACCTCGGCTGCCATATCATTCAAAATGTCGCTGCAATCGTTGTCAAACGCAGAACTGTATGCGGCATTAAGTTTACCAGCCACCAGCGCATTCCAACTGTCTTTGAATATTTTGATCGAATTTTCTACGGTTGGTTGGCGTTTCTGTGCCATGAACTTCATTTGACTGGTAATATAATCAAACCTTTCGGATTCAGACACAGATTTCGCATATTTGTAATTCAATTCCGGATAGGCATTGAATAATTGTTTTTGCCACCATTCTGGTGTGCCATCTTTCTGATGGAACAAGATAAATTCAATGTCTTCATTAAAATCTTTTTGTTGCCATTTTAATTTCATTTAGTACCCACCTTTGTATCAACATCAAAAACTACGTCCATCTTGTTGCATTGAATATATTGTCCCATTATTTTCCAAAGCCAAGGATTTTGATAAATTGTCGAGCCATGTTTTGAACTCTGGATCCTTATACAATTCATAGTTTGGATCATCCAACGCAGAAGCCTTGTTAGCTACTTTACCAAAAGAAAAAACTGGTTTCTTATCTGTTGAAGTGGACTGTTCTTTTTCAGTTTTCATTCTTTTAATTTCTGTTTCTAATAACTCGCCTTTTAATTCTTTCCAAATATATTCTCGCAATTTTTCAGACCGGGTATCAGTTCGGAAATCAGCACCTGCAAAAGCAGAAAAATCTAAATCTTTATCTGGTTTTCGACCCAATTCATCCATGATTCTGTAATAAATATTTAACATTGAAAGATACGAACAACTGCCATCACCCTTTTCAGTAAACTGGCTTTTATCATGGTAATCAACAACCGTATAGTCCTTGAAACATTTATCAAAAATCATTTTGAGTTCTTGTGGCATATCAAATCCCGTAGAATCGTGATAAATTATCCTTTTTTTAATCGGATTTATTATCAGTGCAACAGCATGCGTTCCAGCAATCACACTTGTGCGTGACAATGGTCTTGGAATAGATATCTGGAATCCCACAATCCTTTTATCTTTTGACGCTTTGTAAAATCTATGCATAAATTTTTCTAGCTTGTCTTTATCAAAGAAACTCTTGTAATTTTCTGTATTTTTGACTTTTTTTTGTATCTCTAGCAAATTATCAGCAGATATATCTATATCCACAGCTGGATTGTTTATCTTGTCTAAGAACAAATCCATCAACAACATTTCCACATTGTCATAACTAGTCGTTGAACTTATATCCATAATTTTGCGTTTGGCGGTAATTTGTGCGGCTACTTGTTTGCCAAATTCTTGTTTTTCAAAGTAGTCTTGCAGATAGTAAGCTATCGCCTCAAAAGGTCTTTGTTTGTATGCTATTAAATCTTCCTCAGTTACAATACCTATCGGGGAATCTGCAATAAAGTTTTCCATGACCGCCGCAACTTTTTGTTCACCTAATGGACTGCGTTCTGGATGTTTTACATACAAATGATGTGTGTATTCGTGTAAAACTGCACCGATAAAATACTGCAAATCGCCAATATAATTTTTGTTTATATTGATATCGCCGGTCTTAAAATCGTATTCTGCGCCTTTGCTTTGTGGCATATCTTCTTTCAAGATCAACTTATTTTGGGCAATCCTAAAATGTTTTGCCACATAATTTATAAATGTTTGACCGAATTTTAGTTTATTATCAACTGATAATGTATCAAATCGCGTTGCTGCATCGGCTAGATATGTTACTATTATGTCCACTGATATATCAAACATCCGTCTTGCATATTGTTCACAATGTTCTTGTGTTTCTTTCTGCAATAATTTGATTATAGCATCGTCATACACTTTTCGTTTAGCAACCAATACTTTTATTTGCTGAAAATTGCCTGTGGCATCGGTCACCAATGGATCTATCTTTCGTTGAATTTCTTTTTTCGATTTTCTTAACGATTGATATTCTTTGGAAAAATCTAAATCAAACGGTGATGATTTCATAATTATTCCCTTATTCTTACCCATGTGTTAAAACCGCGTGTTTTTTAACTGGTTATATAATTCATGTTCTATTTCATACGAACTGATTTCTGTTGCCGATGCATGATATGCTTTTTCATCATCCTTGTGCTGCACATATATTTTATCATCTATTCGTTCTATTTGTGGTCCAAGAGCCCCTTGTCGTGGCTGTAAAAAATCTAGTGCATGATGCATCTCATGAGCAAAAACCGAGAGTAAGACATAAAACAAATCTTCCGGTTTGCTTTTATATGCCAACCTCGAAAAATTTACCCGTACGATCGACTTTCTGATAGTATTAGGATGATTTTTATAATCTTTTAAGAATTCTTCTTTTATCTTTTTTTGTTCCTCTTCTGGTAGGTCTTGCGGATAAGATATAGAATACACTTTTGACTGAAACCCATTTGTAGTCGGATCGCTTGGTTGTTCGTCTGCTGTATCCCAATCTTTTACTAACTTTGCGTCTATTTCACAATCATATTCTTCACAAAAATCCTTGTTCAATGCCTCAAATAGTTTATTGTAAGCGGCAATGATTTTTTCTTCACTTGGATTTTGGACTGTTTCTGGATATTTCTCTATGCTATCTACCCATCTATCTTGAGCATCTGCAAAATATTCTTCGCCGGTTTTTCGTGCTATATCAACCAAATCTTTATGTTTATTCAACCTGCGTATCCAGTCAGCAGAAAACTGTTTTGCCAAAAGGTATACATTATGAGTTCCGCCTTTGAAACGTTCTCGTATCACCTCTGGCTTTTCGTTATTCTTGATCATTCGACTCAATTTTTTATCAAAGGTACTAAAATCGCCACCGATATGTTCCAAATCATCACTTATGGCCAATTGCACAATTGACATATTCTTTGGTCTGTATTGATCCAGTTGTACAGCTTTTTCCATTTTGGTGGCAAGATCTATTGGTTCATAATTTTGCTGCGTAAGTAATATATGCGCCCCCAGATTAACAGAGTGTATCTGCTGTAACAAATTATCTTTTTCTTCCTGTGTTTTTGCTGCAGCATACGATTTTAATAACTCAATCGTTTGTTGTGCATTTTGTATTTCAATATTATTGTTATCCATACCAAACCTCTAAATAATCACTGTCCTTACAAAAACTCTTTTTCTTGTACATCTTCTGGAACAAACCGTAGTGCGATATCCGTTTTGCGTTGTATATGATCCAAATAATCTGTGGTTTCATCCAAATTCTTTAGTGCTAAATCTAAGCTCTTTTTTATCTCTTCTGACACATCTGGGATATTTTTGATTATATCCTGTGCAATACCAATCACATCCCTTGTTTCTGTTATTGTTTCTTCAATACTAAATTGTTTGGTTGTAAACGTTCCAGATTTTACATATTTCATCTGCTTTCCCTTTTTATATAAATCAAAGAATCACATTTGCCAACGCACTTGGCCCATGATGCCATCGGCAATCTTTTATCCAAAGTATATCCATTGCGTTTAGCAAGATTTTCCGAATGAATGTTTCCGTTATCTATATCCAGTGTGATTTTATTAAACCCGAATTTGAATAACTCTGTTTCCAGCGCAGATAACGCCTCGCTCATATATCCATGCCCATTTGCCGATTTAATCAACCAGTATCCTATTTCACATCCGTTATCTTGGATATTAAAAAAGCGAATTCGACCAATGATGTTATCATTCAGATAAATATAAAAACACACACCTTGGTTGGTTTTAATTTGATTTGCTCGTTTATTCAAATATGCCACTACATCTTCAACGGTTTTTAATTCGCCAAAGTGTGCCTGCCAGTCCATAAAATAATCACGATTCTGATCAATAATGCTCAAAAGCTTTGTTGCGTTTTCTTTGGTTGGTGCAACCACACGCAACACCAATCGTGGTGTCTTTATCGTTTGTGGAAATTCTGTCAAATTCTTCATTTTTTATCCTTTATTCTCATAATTATACCATATTTTTTGCGATTTTGTATATTTTATGCTATAATAACGGTATTATGATAGACAAACAAAAAGTTCAACGCGTTATTACAAACTTGCTGGATCACGAGGCCCTGTTTCCGTACGAACAGCACGAGTCTTCTGCCCAGATTTTTTATGATAAATTACTGCAGAATGGTTTTAAACCAACCATTGAGGTTTGTCACGAATACAAATTTCCAAATGGTTATGATGAGGCATCGTTTGAAAAGTATATTTTTCAACAAGCTTATATCCATCTGTTTGATCCGGAACGGGTCACAAACACAGAAAAATATGTACAAAGGTTTTATGCTGATATGGATGCAGATGTTCCGGAACTGGTACAAAAGGAATATCTTGCCGATTTATTGAAAGTTACCGGTACATTATCCGATGAAGAAAAAGCATATGTGGCGGATTATTTTCGAGCTGAACAACCAAAGGCCGTTGGCCGCATGAAAAGTTTCTTGCCGGAATTAAAAAAATTAAACCCTGAAATTGATAGTATAAATCCACAATCGGCTTTTGATTTTTACAATCTGTATATCGGTATGACTTCACGATTTCATCTCGAAGATATTAAGTATTTTTCTAGTCTGACAAATTTTGATGAGGCAGATAAAAATCAACGTAAGCTCGAAGATGCTTTGGGTTTCGGTCCTGGTTTCAGAATCGCCCCACATCGTATACAACAATTGATTGATGGAATTATTGCACAAAAACAAAATAAAAAGGATTGATTATGAATCGTGCTATCAAATTAAAATTAAAAAATGGGAAAATTGTGACAATTCGCCGTCTACGCGCGGAAGATTATGATGCTGTTGTAAAATATTATAAAGAATTTAATAATGGCCCTAGTGCAAAAATGGTATTTGAATATCCGGGATCCCCGGTAAGCACAAAGGAACATATGGTAAATAAATGGGAAAACAAAAATAATCTATGTATTGCTGCGTTTGATGGCAATAAAATTATTGGGTGCGCCCAAATTTGCAAAATAATGCCCGATCATCCTTTTTCTGGCCGCAATGCTATAACAGGAACCACCATGTTGGAAAAATATACATCTAATGGATTAGGAACAAAATTCAAGCAGATTGTTGAAAAATGGGCGCATGAGAATAATGTCCATAAATTGGTTGCCGAAACCTTTCATAAAAACAACCGTTCCGTTGGAAATTTGTTAAAAAATGGTTATGAAATTGTCGGTATATTACATGATGTAGCTTTTATAGATGGCGAATGGTATCATCAGTATAATTTGGAAAAAATATTAGAAAAATAGAAACAACCGCCATTTTGGCGGTTTTCTGTTATTTGCTTTTGGAATGTTCACGCAGATATTTTTGTATTCCTACTTTGTATTCCCAATATGGCAGTTCTTTGACTTCCGGTTCCTTTTCAACAAAGATTTTGCACCAAACAATCATAAAATTGAACATATCAGATAAAGCCTGGATATCTTGAACGTTTGCCGACTTTACCCTGCGTTGTTCCAGATCGTATTCGCAATTGATTGTTGCATGTGCAGCACAAGTAAATTTATCGTTTTCTTTATGGGTTTCTACGTTTGTAAAACCAACCTTGCGCAAACAATCCGTAGCAAAATCCGCGGCTATTTCCGTTCTGAACGGGTCACGTGGATAGAATAATAATTTGGCAGACAATGTATCGCCATACACCTTGAAATGGCCCATTGTCTTCAATGTTTCGCACAAATGTTCTATATCTCTTGTGTATCTGTATCCAGGGTTAATTTCTCTTGCCATATCAACCTCCTGTTGTTTATTTTTGACCACGTGTAAATCTTTCCATGATACTATGCAATGTTTGCGATGTTGCATCTTCATATTCGTGGCGCAAATGTCTTAATTTTTCTTTCAAGTCCGCAGGTATAACATTGTTTTCGTCACGTATACCTTGTCCGTCAAAGGTCAAATATCCATTTGCTATTGTATTAAATGTTTTTGAATACTGTTTTGGCGGTTCCCAATTGTGCATCAAAGTGCTTTCTGCATTTCTGGCCATAAATTTAAAACCAATCAGACCAGCAACTTGATTCACATGTCTTGGAATATATACAGATTTACGTTCCAACAAATCATCTATCCCATGAGAAACAGCATTGCAAACTTCTTTGTGGGTTGGTTTATCATGTTTCAAATATGCTGTGGCATAGGCCGAAACCTCATCAAAAGCATACAGACCTGTCATTTCATAATAATTGGTCACAACAAACAATGGATTACCAAACCTATCATTTTTCATGTGTTTGGCCTCATGTTTGATTGTGTTGTCCTCGGTTGCACGCATAAATTCTATATCTTGGATTATTTGGTCTTCTGGATCCAAATGCAAATATGGATCAATAACGTATCTGTACACAACAACGTATTTGGCACCGTTCACATGATCACCACCGACAAACTGTGCGCGTCCGGAACGATACGCATCCACATTGTTCGCGTTTATTATGCGTTCAACGTATTTCACTTCCGGTTTTTCATCTGCTGTTTTTGCCGGCATAACAATGACAGGCGAGTCTTTGACCGCCTTGCGTTGAAATAAATTAAAAAATCTGTCTATAATAGTCATACCGATATTATAGACAAATCTTTTTAATTGTCAAGACAAATTAACTTATAAACTCAGCAAGTTCCAGCGCAATCTCAAAATGTTGCGCATCGTGTTGAGTGCCCTCAACCTGGCCTTCAAAGGCATGACGTTCGTCCCATTCTGGTGCATCAAGTAAATCGCCACTTGTGAAAAATACATAAAAATCAAGTCCGCGGAAGTCGCACATTGCTTGGACCGCCGCACTTTCCATTTCTACACTGATACATCCGGCCGCCTTGCGTTTCTCAAAGTTGCCACGTGTTTCGCGATAAAAAGAATCTGTTGTCCAAGTCTTTCCGCGTACAAATGGTAATTTGCTTTGTTCCATAAATTCACATACTTTCTCGCAATTACGAATTTCGACCCAATCACTTGCAGGCATATAATGATAGGATGTTCCCTCATCTCGCCATGCTGCGTTTGGCACCATAACTTTGCCGCGTGCGATTTCTTTATTTAAGCAACCTGCACCACCGAAAAGGATATATTTTTTTGTCTTGATACATCCAAAGGAATCTTCAATTGAACCAACGCATGCAGGAGCACCAACATATGTCTTGAAAAATGCGAACTTTTTCCCATTTCTTTCAATAAGCCATACTGGTGTCAAACCTGTGGCAAAATGAAGTTCACCAATTTGTGTATGATCAAAATGAGACAACACATATTCTTCTATTTTATACGAAAAAGTAACTATACAGGCATCAACAATCACCGCATTTGGGTTTTCTGTTGGGTTTATAATCGCCGGTGTGGCATTATCAAAAGCATCTGTTATCATTGTATATCCTTTTATTTTTTATCAATCTTTCGTTTTCCACGGAATTGTCCGATATCAAAGCCGCCATTTGATTTGATCACATATTTGTATAATTTATCAATGGCTGGTATTTTATCTTTTGGTTTCGCATCAAAACAATCCTGCAACAGTTTTATAAATTTCTTATCCGGCAGGCGATCCGCATGATATTTTTTTGCATATTTTGGATCTAACAGCATTTTTTGTATTTTAGACATTGGATATTTAGGCAGACAATTAAAATCACAATATGCAGTAATCAATCGCCCCACCAAAGCCCAATATACCAAATCTATTGGATACCCATCCTGTTTCAATGAAATCATATCATCGTAATTACACCATAAACCATATTTTGTAAAATCGTTTGTATATTTTGAAAATGCTTTAATCGGCTTTTTTAAATCACGAACTGATTGTTGGCGAAGTTTTTTCATTACACCATGTTTATCATGCAATATAACACCATAGGCAAACATATTCTGATCAATCAAACTGTGTCGTTCAATGCCAGATTTCATATATTCTTGGATTTTATATACAGGATTTATTGTATATTCCATCAAGAATCCATCAACATAACAATTTGATTTTTCTTGCCACCCCATATTGTTTTTCCCAACAATAACAACATCTATATCGGAAAATCTATTTTGATTGCCCGCCGCATAACTGCCGCACAACAAAGCACCTTCGAACCAAGGTTCATTGATATATCTTTCCAGAAACTTATTTAATGCTTTTTCCCATTTTTGCATTGTGAATCCTTTTTAATCAAATTTCTTCAGATGTTTCTTTATTTGTTTGAACGTTTCTTCTGGTGACAATTTACTTGAATCTAACACCAGCTTGTTGGGGTGGCGCGAATGAAACGCATCCGGCAGCCATTGCTTTAGTAAATCATTATATTGATCTTTATTGTGTAGTTTTTTACGTTTTCTGCGTGCTTCTGTGTCACAACGTTTCAGTAGCACATTTCCCTGAACAGCCAATTCAACTGGTATAAAATCAGCATCTATGTCACGTGCAAACTTGCGCAATCTGGCCGGCAAATTTTCCCCTTTCAATAACACCGATGTAAATATGTATCGGACATGTTGTTTTTTTGGATAAAAGGTTCGCAAAACATCAAGAAAAGCTCTGCGGACCGCCCCAACTTTACCAAAGTACTGATTGCGGTTTTTTTCGGACACCTCCGTTATGCCTACAAACAAATCGTAGAAATAATGGTTATCAAACAGTACACCACCACATTTTTCTTGTATCTGCTTTGCCATGGTGTACTTGCCACTTGCTGGCAACCCGTATATTAAAATTACTTGATTTCGTTTCATATCTGTTTAGTCCAATATTTTTTCAACTAAATAATGATGAACGTACTTACCATTGATGATAGCTGCATCACGTTGCAAACCTACGATTAAAAAACCATTTTTAATGCAATTGGCAATGGATGGGATGTTCATATGACGAATTTCTGCCTCTATTCTGTGTACACCATTTTCACGCGCCCACTTTTCCAAGATTTGCATCATTTTATTTCCGATGCCATTATGAGTATATTTGCTTAGCATAACCATGCCGATACTCGCACTTTTGCCTTGGCTATAAGGATGGTTCGGACGTATTTTACTGATAGAACATGTACCAATAACATTGGTACCGTCCCAAGCACTCACGTGCAAATTATCTTTGCTTTCATACAATTGAATAGATTTTTCTTTGTCTTTTTTGGGTTGGCCTGCGTATTGAAACGTTTGAATTGCCCCTACATCATGAGTAAACTTTTCCATGAATTTCATGATTGCTTCATAGTCTGCGCCTCGTGTCCGGCGAATTGTTATAAATTTACCATTTTTTAATTTAAATTTAATTGAACGATTCATAGCATATCCTTTCCTTGTCTTTCATATGATTGTATCATAAAAAACGCAACTTTGCTATTTTTAGCAAATGTATTTTTTACATACTGCCTCTACCATCTGATCCTGTGGTCTTGCCCTTTGTTGTGCTTATTTCTGCCAATGTTTCAACCAGCTTTGTTCCTTGTTTTATAACATCGGCTTTTGACTTAATCGGCAGCCCAGAGAATTTGATAAATTCTGTGATATTTTTAACATTAACGCACAGATCCAACAAATCTGTTTCTGGGTTCATCAAAACAACAATACTGTTAGACATCCATGTCTTGTAACCAGAAAACTTTTTTAGTTCCGCAGAAATCTCATCTATACTTGCATCAATATGATATTCTGATTTTAATTCTGCTGCGTTTTTCCATTCATCTGTTTTTAATGGCACTGGTGATGGCATAAAATCAGCATATTCACACAAATCTGGTATGTATGCGATATTGAATAAAAATGATTTATAATCACTTGCCAATTTGACCGATGCAGGGTATTTTTCTGCAAAATGTTCTAGTATTGTATGCAACTCTTTCGGATCTACTTCAATCTCTACATATTTTGTCAGAAGCTGTTCTGTCTTCCATATAGCCGTACCCTTGCGTTGCGGCTTAAAACCAGTTTTTGCACTTGTAACAACACCCGTTTGTTTTGCCTCGGCTCGTTCTTGCGCGGATTGTTTGCGTTTTTCTTCCTTTGTAAGAACATTGATTGTTTTACAAAATTCGTTTATATAACCTTTTTTCAATTTATAATTCGGTTTTGATGGCGCACTTGGATACAATTTGATTGTTCCATCTATAATGATTGCTTCGCGCAATTTTTCGCTAGCATTATAGTAAGGTCTAGCCTCACGCCACTGCACTTCGCCATCCTTATCTCTATACCAATCTCTTGGTATCATTTCTTCGTTATAAATACGTCTTAAAGCATCATGAATACGACCAGCATTTGTGTCTATGTATCTACCAGCTAATACCTTGGCATCAATATATGTATTTCTTGTTTCTTTGACACGTGGTTTTAAACCTACCGCCACTTCCTTGAGGTATTGCTTATCAAAACACAAAACAAGGTGTCCTGTCTTGCCGTCTATTTTGTATATGGCATTTACTTTCTGTGCCAATTGCATCAATCTTAATTTGGCTTGCTGCTTATTTATCACATACAATTCGGTCAATCTATCTATGTCCACATCTCTTTTGGTTTTAACCGAAATTTCTTGCCAGCCCGAATTTTTAACAAATTCGGCATAGTATTCATCTCTCAAGTACAAACTTCTTCTGTTGTTATCGCTACGTTTCAATTGAATCGCATCCGGCATAATATTATTTTCTTTCATCCATTTCATTTTAGCCAGGATTTCCGTAGGTTTTACTCTCTTTATTGTTTTTGGATCAAACAGTTTCTTTGCCAAATATTTTGGACTCATATCATGCAATTCATCAACCGGTGGCACATAACCTGCGGCCAACCATTCGTTGTCTTTGCGCCATTCTTTATAACGTGGATTCAAACGTTTTAACAAAGTGTCATCCGTTACAACATCAAAAGGATCTTTTGGTTTTGAATTTGAGTCTTTTGACGGCTTAGCCGGTTGTTTTACCTGTTCCTCTGGTTTTACAACAAATTCGCCGGCCACATCACGATACAAAACCTGTCCTGCAACAAAAGCTCTACGCAAAGATATTTCTAACGGTTCTTCTGGTGCTGCACGAAAGATTGTATCCAACACGTATGCAAATTTATTTGGATTGTCGCCATCTTGTCTTAATACACGACCACCGGTTTGTTCTATCTTTACCGGAGAATGTGACGGATAATTGATGCACAATTCCACACTTGGATCATCCAAGCCCTCAGTCAATGTATTTACTTGACATACCACACGATATTTTTTTGCTAAAAATGCATCAACTCTTTTCTTGAAATCTCTTTGATCGCTATGTACAGATACAGCTATATCTCGACCATATAACTCGTTCAGTTTTTCCGCTTGTTTATCTGCGATCTCTACTGTTGGACAATTTATGATGGCTCGCATTTGTCTGAATTTGCGATCCCCATCACCATATGTTCCATACAATTGTGAAATCTCGTCTATCAAGGTTTGTAATTTTACCTTTTTACCCATTTCGGCATAATCATAATCTGATCCACGACCTGCTTTAATAGGCGCATCTAAAATATCATAATTTATACTTGGTCGATATAACACATTTTTAACTGGACACAAAAGTCCATCTTTTACGCAATCTTCAATGCTCAATGTGTATAATTCGGTGTTTAACAAATCGCCCAATGCATGATCTTCAGAAAATGTTGGTGTGGCTGTAAAACCTACAACAGGTGTATTTTCTGCAATGGCCTGTATCGTTTTTGCTTTTTGTTCGCCCAAGGCATGATGTGCCTCGTCTGCTATAATTAGACCGATATCTTGTTTCTTTGCTTGTAATTCAGAAATCAATTTATCTGCGGAATGATATGTAGATACAATAATATCTGCCGATGTGTCTTTTTCGGTTCCAATATAAACACTACCTGTTTTGTCGGCAAATTGCTGCAGTTTATCCAATGTTTGCCATACCAATGTCAGGCGTGGAACCAATATAATAATCTTGCTTTTCTTTGCTGATTTATCCAAGAAAGCACGTGCCATCAATGAAAACATGACCGTTTTACCAAATGCTGTTGGCAATCTAAAATATCCATCCGATATTTCTATCAGTTCCTTTTCAGACATTTTGGCAAATGCCTCACGTTGTTTATCTCGCAGCACCGTATCGTTTTCTAGAATTTCCAACAATGCATCCTGTAATATTTGTGCTTTTGCAAGCTTTACGTCGTTCATTTTGTTTACCTTTGTTAAGTTATTTCCTATACTCACAGACCAGCTTTGAAAACCATAAATGATCCATAAATGTGCCGTCTGGCATTTGGTTTGCTTGTCTGTCTATTCCATCCAAATGATATCCACTGGATTCAATTGATTTCTTAGATTCAAGATTGCCTGCCATGGTTTGTCTGCATATACGGTTGGCGTGCAATCCATTGAATGCTAAATCTTCCAGTTTATTGTGGACTTCTTTGTTGAAACCGTTACCCCAAGCAGATTTGATAAACCACACACTGGCGCATTGCAGTGTTTTGGAATCGGCCCAATAATGCACGCGCATATAGCCTATGAATTTGTTGTTATAGAATATGTAATATGCACATCCGTTTTTGGATTCATAATCCAATTTCATCCTTTCTTGGGTTTCTTCGACAGATTCTGTCAAATGTGATTTGTGTGATACTGAATACCACATGTATTTGAAATCTTCCGGATTCTCGTTCTTTAATACATCCCATACAATCTTTGCGTTTTCTGGTGTAGGTTCCAGTATCCGCATTTCCAAACGTTCTGTTTTGAGATCTCTCTTAAATAATTCAAAGAACTTTTCCATATGTGTCATCAATTATCCTTTTATTTCTTATGTGTTTGGATGCGCCATAACTTGCTATATTCGCCACCTTTGTGTAGCAATTGATTATGGCTACCTGTTTCAACGATCTTCCCGTTTTTAATAACAATTATTCTGTCCATGTTTTTAAGGGTCGACAATCTATGTGCTATTACAAGTGTTGTCTTCCCTTTCATGGCATTTGATAATGACTTCTGGATCATTTGTTCGTTTTGTGAATCTAGTGCGGATGTTGCCTCATCTAATACCAAGATTGCTGCATTTTTTAACAATGCTCGTGCTATGGATACACGTTGCCTTTGCCCCCCCGACAATCTTATGCCGTTATTTCCAACTAAAGTATCATAACCTTTTGGTAACTTGGAAATGAACTCGTGTATATGTGCTTTTTTTGCAGCATTTATTATTTCTGCTTTTGTTGCGGTTGGTTTTGCATATTTTATGTTCTCAAAAATAGTACGATTAAACAATGTTGTTTCTTGTGGCACAAAAGATATGTTTCGTAACAAAGAATCTTGTTTTATATCACGTATGTCTGTGCCATCTATTTTTATGGCACCGGTTTGTACATCGTACATACGTAATAATAAATTACACAGGGTTGTTTTACCAGCACCGGACAAACCAACAATTCCTACTTTTTCAGCATTGTCTATATGTAAATTGAAATTATGAAAAACCTTGTTTTTACCGTATGCAAACGAAACGTCATTAAAGTCAACAGTAGCCTTTTTAACTCGTAGATTTTTTGCGTTTTCTTTGTCTTGAATTTTAATCGGCACAACCAAATTATTGTATGCTTTTGTTGCACGTGCAGAATTTGTAGAATATTTACGCAATGAATTATTTATCTTACTAAAAGATCCATTTATGGACATTGCTGACGTCATAACAAAGACAGCATTTGAAATTGATAATTCGCCATCTTTAATTAACACAAAACATAAAACCAACAAAAGCACACGTGTAAAAATCCATAAAATTCGTGTTGGCAGTCCTTGTAATCTTTCTAAATAATAAGCCTGTCTGATTATTTCAATCAATCTTTCTCGACCCCTATAAATATACATGTTTTCATATTCTGTATTTGCAAAGTATTTTACAACTAGGGCATTATTCAAACTGTCGCTACGTATTCCTGAATATATAGAGCTTTCTTCCATCTCTTCTATTTTATTTGCTTTGATTCTTCTTTGGATTATCCACTCCCAAACAACTTTAATTATACCGTAGGTTAATAAAATAATAACGAACCATATATTCATCATAAACAAAGAACCAACGATAAATAAAAAACCAAGAACAGTTCCGATAATTTCTGTCCAGAAACTTTGCATTAAAAAGAACAATTGTCCCGAAATTTCTGTGCGTTGCGATTCTATCTGACCGGCTGGGTGATCTATGAAAAAAGAAATGTCGTTTGCATAAATTCTTTTGTACAACAAATACAGTTTATACCTATTGAATATTTGCATTCGTCTGCCATTAAAAATTGATGTGATCAATTGTAATATCGTTGTAGAACACCATACGCCAATTAAGAAACAAATAAGTTTAAATATTGTGTGATAATTTGCTGAAATTGCATTCTCAAAAACCTGTGTCATCCATTTCATTATCAATGGATCAAAAATCAAGTTTATTGCATTCCCTATAACACCACAAAGAAATATGATGCCAAAATAAAATGGAAATTTTTTAATAACTAACCAATAAAAACCACGCAGTGTTTTTGGAAATGTATCTTGTTTCATTTTTACTCCCGTCCATGATTATTGATGTTCGACATTGTTCGGCTAAATTCTTCAAATTCTTTGATGTATTCTTCTGGTGACACAACCTTTTGGAATGTGTATCCTGATAGACCAAATTTTTCTTTTGATTGTTCAAGATCCCCACCTTTCCAAAAAGACAAATATTTCTTTTTAAGGTTAAGACCATAGAATTCGTCTTTTTCTTTTATGCAAGGCATGCAGCTGAACCTTTTCCCATCACTGAACACCAATATTTGTATTGAAGGGTTGTTTTTGTCACTTAATGCTTTACAAAATTCGTATATTTGCTTGTTAGAATCTTTGTATTGTCCAAGGTTGTTGCTTTGCAGTATCAGTTTGATCGTTGGACATAGAAAAGCTAATTTTCCCTTATGCACCATCGAGGCTTCTAAAAATTTACCAAAGTCAGAATATGTTGTTGCTTGTTCTTCTGGTGTTACGATTTTTGTGATCTGATATGGTCGAGCTTTTTCTTTTATCGATTTCAATTGGTGCCAAATTTCGCCACCAACCTTTACATCATCGCATACAAATTGGAATCCTGGTTGTTTGTCTTTTTCTGGCTGTATCTGCGGTTCTATTGCATGCCATTTGCCATCGGATAATTTTACACATGGCAAGGTATGTCCCTCTTTTGCATCGACCAAATGTTCAATATCTGTACTGAATAAAACTTTCAAATCCAACTGTTCATCTTTTGGCAGTTGTGAATTTACATAACAAAAAGCCTTTGCCGCCTGACCGCATGAAACATACAGACGGCTATCCATGATGTCTTTACCTGTTAATTTGAATTTTACTTCATCTCTGTTGTTGGCTTTTGTTAATCCATACTTTTCTGCTAATTCGTATTCTTTATCAACAATACGTTGTTCGTATTCTTCCTTTTTTAAGTGTTGCTCGCGCAATTCTTTCCGAAATGCATTAAAGCCTGTATCTGGATCGTGTAACGCATCCAATATTTTACGAACCGTAGCAATTATTTGTTCATCAGTATGTTTCATATCATGCCCTTATTCTTGTTCTTGTAAGAATCCGCCAGATTGCATTTTCCACAAGTTTGCATATAAACCTTTCTTGCGTAATAACGATTGATGTGTGCCAGACTCAATAATTTGTCCTTTGTCCAAGACTATTATTCTGTCCATATTACGCAGGGTTGATAATCTGTGCGCAATGGCGATGGTTGTATGACCCTTTGCCAATTTCTCAAAAGAATTTTGAATTGCGACTTCGGTTTCACTGTCTAATGCAGATGTTGCCTCGTCCAATATCAAAATCGGGGCATTCTTCAAAAACGCACGTGCGATTGCTACGCGTTGTCTTTGTCCACCAGATAATTTGATTCCACGATCACCGACCATTGATTCATATTTCTTTTCTGCAGCATTTATGAAACCATCTGCGGCAGCTTTGCGTGCAGCACTATGGATTTCTGCATCGGTGGCATCTGGTTTACCGTATGCGATGTTTTCACGCAATGTACGATTAAACATTGTTGGATCTTGTGGGATAAATGATATTGCATTACGCAAAGAATTTTGCGTTACGGTTTTTATATCTTGACCGTCTACCAATATCTGACCATGTGTTGGGTCATAAAAACGCATCAGTAAATTTACCAATGTGGTTTTACCAGCACCTGATGTCCCGACCAATCCGACACGTTCGCCGGCTTTTATCGTCAAATTCAAATCACGTAAAACGTATTTTTTCTTATATCTGAATGACACATTTTTGAATTCAATTTTGCCACGTGAAACAACCAGTGGTTCAGCATCTGGTGCATCCTTAATATCAATTGGCTGATTTAATTCTTGGTATGAATGCAAAGCAGAACCGATTGTATCGGTCAATCTTGGTATTGTTCTGGCAATATATCCAATGTTACCTTGCACCACTTGATATACTGATAATGTGAAAACGATTTCGCTGACTTTGATGTTGCCACGCATGTATAAAACCAGCATCAAAACCAAAACTGCCCCGAATAATAAATCCCATAAAAACATCGGGATGATCCACATGATGCGTTGCAAGAATGATGATTTTATTTGGTCTTTCATATTTTTTACACGCAATGGATCCAAATATTGTTCTTCGTGTCTTGCACCATTGAATAATTTAACAATTGAAAACCCGGATATTGAATCAACGATGTGTCCTGACAATGTTGATGATGATTCCGATGCTGTTTTTGATGCCTTGGTTACCGGTTTCATCATCAACACAGAATATACAACGCGGAATATAAATGATCCCAACAGCACCATCGCAACATATTTGTTTATGCTTAACACCAACCCCATATTCAACAAAATCACGCCCAGGGTGGATATAATCGCTGTGAAATCAAATAAAGTTTCAAAGCCAGTTATGATATAATTTATCTGGCTATTTATTTTGCCTGGAATTCTATTGTTATAAAAAGTGATTGATTGGTTATGTACATAATTGGTCAGTGTTTCGCTGATGTTTTTACGGGCTAATGGTTTCCAATGCGCCGCCATTTGTTCATGAACTGTGTTCATAACATCAAATACCAAGAACAACCAGATAATGATTCCAATTGTCCACAATGCATGTGTGAAAAATCCATCGCCTGTAACGCCATTTTCAAATAATGCAACAATCTTTTGCTGCGACATTGGCCACCATGTGGAATTTGCTATATCCCAAGATATAAATAAAAACATCCACGCAATCAAAAACCACATCATCGGTTTTGCTGCATATTTCACATAAAATCGCCACAATGACTTTGGTAATGCTTGCTCTTTACCATCTGTCTTTTTTTGTTTCATTATTTTTCCATCCTTGCTTTCTGTTTTTCTTAAAAAACCTTAGAAAATACAGATGTTCGGGCGATTTTTATAGTGAATAAATTAAACCGTCGTTAAATTTATCGGGGTTTAGATATAGATACTTTTATGAAAAAAATCTTGTGAAAACGGGAAAAAAGTGGTAAAATATAGCTCATGAAATTATAGGTGTCTAACGACCGTTTTTTGTGTAAATTTAACCACGGTTAGACACTTGTTTGTTGTTATTGGCCAAATATTTATAAATACAAGACACACTGACTTTAAGCTTTTTGGCGATCTTCGTTTTTGGAATCTTATTATTTAGCATTTTCTTGATGTTTTCCGCCTGTCCATCCAGTTTGTGGCTTTTGTTTTTGCTGCCTTTTTCTCGACCTAGCTTTTGTCCGGATGCACGACGTACTGCCAATGCCTCTTTGGTTCGTTGGCTTATCAAATCACGTTCTATTTCTGCGGACAGACCAAATGCGAATGCCAGCACTTTGCTTTGGATATTGTCGCCTAGTACGTATCCATCTTTGACTGTATAAACGCAGGCACCGATCCGCATACAGTGTTCCAGTATTCTCATTACCATAAATAATTTACGGCCTAGTCGGGATAATTCCGAGCAAATAATAACATCGCCTGGTTTTAGTTTTTTAAGGCAGCCACCCAGCGCACGCTTTTCTGGTTCCTTGGTTCCAGATATGCCTGCATCTTCGATGTACTTGTCTATTTTTAGACCCAAAGATGCCGCTTTCTGTTCTATACCAAGTTTCTGATTTTCGCAGTCTTGGTGGTCTGTGCTAACACGAATGTAGCCATATATCATGTTTTACTCCTTGTTTTGGTTGTTTATTATTATGTGGTTGAAAATTCTGATGTTTGGTGTATAATGCCCTTATGAGCAATGCGTTTGCTCATGACAAATTTGGGGCGAGTTAGGACTGATCATCCATACACCCCGACCGCTTATTTGTCCCGACTATGGTCGGGATGTCGTTGCTATAAAACAGGCTTCGGCTGAAGGCAACGGGGTTCAGTGTATGAATTGATCAAATCCCGACCACCTTAAACAAGTGGTCTTTTTTATGGCAAAAACAGTCGGGACATTTTTTCTGTGTTTATTAACTATGACATTGGTCGCGTGTGGTTCCGCTGACCAAAACCCAGTCCAAGAAAATACCGCAGGAAACAAAGCGTTTTTTACGCCTGGCACTGATTGCGAAACGCATATCATTGCGGCCATAAAAAGGGCCGCCCGTATTGATGTCGCGGTCTATTCTATTACCCATCCGGATATCACTGATGCCATTATTGATGCACATAATCGTGGCGCAAATATTCGTATCGTAACCGACAGGATGATGGCAAAAAACAAAGGTTCATTGGTTGGAAAAATTCGGAATGCTGGTATTCCTGTATTAACGAATAAAAAACATAAAATCGAACATAATAAGTTCGCTGTATTTGATGATGTGCATGTTGTTTCCGGATCTTATAACTGGACCACAAATGCCAGCAAATATAACAGTGAAAACTGTGTATTCTTTGACCAGCAAAACAAAGAATATTCCCACAGATTTGAATACCTGTGGGATTTGTATAATGCCAAATAATTATTTGCACAATTCTTCATATGCGATGTTATTTTGATCTATCTGCTGAATTGTTTCGGCAGTATCGTTCTCATAATCCGCATATACCGGCCTGTATAAAAAACAGAAATCATTTGCGGCGGTATTTATCGTGCAGCTTGCGAACATCATCAGTATTATCAACAATGCGATTCCTAGCTTTATTAACCCTTTGTATGTTCGCCAAAAGTGTATTATTTTGATGTGCTTTTTCATTTTCTTTACCCCTTTTTATGCCTAAAAAATAAGCCAGCGCAACTGCACCGGCCGCTATTGCTAATGCGTATTGTTTCAATTTGCTTAACATTGTATTGCTGCCTCTATTTCTTCGGTTGTATATGGTTGTTTGCCATTTTCATGTTTTATGATTGCTTTTATCAATTTGACCAGCACTTCGGTGCTTTCTAAATTCAATTGCAAATGCGGATCGTATCCAGTGCTTGCGGCTACGGATTTGATGTATGCATCGGTCTGATTTTCTGTTGCTGGTGCAAACCTTTTGATAATTCCATTGATGGTTCTGATCCCATAATATCGATTGTAATTGCGCAACAATTTCCCCAGCGCACGTATTCCATATCTTGGTTCTGTGAATATGCAAAAAACGCCATCGCTTGGCGGTATTGATAAACCCATCCAATTGATGCCATTGTATTTTATATTTCCGGGGTTATTGTTCCGGATTCCTCTTGGTTCTGTGTTCATCATTTATCCTTTTCAAATATGCTTGCTATGTTTTCGCCCAATGCTGCCGCAACAAATACCGCAACAACATCCACGCTGTAATGGCAAAATGCCAGAACAACCGCCGTTATTCCGAACACTGCGCATGCGTATCTTTTGGCGGATGGATATCCGGCCCGATCGCTGAACAGGTCGTATAAATATTTCAAAATGCGTTTAATCATTTTTGATTCCTTTTAATAAAATTTTCATGTCGCCTTTGATTTCGTATAAACTGTCTTTGATGGATTTCAGATCCGCCTCTAATGTATCGGTCCGTCTTTCCAACTGTAATAATCTGGTGTCTATTGCCGCACTATGTGATTCAACCCGGACAATGAATCCGATCAATGCTGCGGCCAAACAATAAAGTAATGAACTGTCCAATTTTACCTTGAATCCATCTTTTGTTTCCTTGCTCATAATGCCCTCCGTACATTTTCAATTGTTGTCTTGTATCCCGATGTATTCATCGTGTGCTTTGCTGATATCACAATCCATTGGCCGCACGCATCTGATCGAATCCCATGAACATTCACAATGCTTTCCGCTGTTAATGCCGGATTGCCAACCAGATCTAATGTCAAACTCTCGGTTCCGGCCATGATCTCGGTCAATTTCTGTTTTGCCCGGTATGCTGCCAGATCTTCGGTTGTATAAATATCTCGCAAAGTAAAAACCGGGGACCCAGCCCCGGCAGACACCTGTTTCTCTTCCGCCATGTCAAAATCATAATATTTTGCAATGACCTGGCCGTATTTTCCCCTTTCTGTGATCTTGTAATGATATCCGCTGATATCTTTCCCAATGCTTATTGTTGGCATTGATCTGCCATCTGGAAATTGTCCGGATAATGGCGATATGAACATCAATTTTCCACCGGCAATCTTTACACTGGCATTGTAATCACTGGCCAACCGCTGTATAAATGCGCAATCGCTTTCTTCGGTCTGATCCAGATGCGTTACCATCAATTCTTTGTAACTTTCGGCTACTGCTGCAGAAAGGCCATATTTGCCAGCGATCGTTTCTATGATCTCGCCCAGTGGCTTTTTATCCCATGAATATGTTTGCGGTGCTTTGAATGCTGCAATATTGTCCAGCATTGAATTGCTGGCTCTGGCGGTTATGATCATCGTCTGTGGTGGGCTTTTCAATTCGATTTCATCAACGATAAATCTGCCCATTTCATAAAGTTCATCATATCCCATAAAAACAACCAATTCTGCACCCCGGGGCGGTACTGCCAACATGCCATCCCGGTCATCCAATTGCATTGTTAAACTATCCGAAACAATTCCTATTTCATCGGTTATTTCTAATGATAACAAGCGGCCATTTATTGTTTTTGTTATGTCCGATTTATTCGCAATGATTCTGTATTTCGGTTGCATTCTATTGCCATAATTTGATTTTCTTTGTATCTTCTGGTTCTTCAATTGTTGGCAGTGTTATCTTGATTCCGCCCGGCAACACCGCATCTTGTTTTGCCAGATGTCTATTTGCCTGCAAAACTTGTTCAACAACATTCGTTTTGCCGTAATATTTCCAGCAAATGTAATCCAATGTTTCGCCGTCTTTGGTTGTGTATATCATCGCATGCCGCCTTTACGATTGTCTTCGCCATATCGCTTTAATTTCAAATTGAATGTCACTTTGCGTGGCGATCCATTGCTCATAAATGTTGTTTGGGTTTCGCTGATTGAAACTATGCACCATCTGCCAAACGCTGCGCCATTTCCGCTGACCAGCATCAATGGTTCGCCTTGGGATGCTTGTGATCGCATGCTTTCAACCTGGGACACACCGCCCCGGAAGTGCGGATAAATCGTTCCCTCCAGGGTTATGGTGTCTGTGCCGTTATCAACAAATTGCATTGCTGCATCTTTGCCGAGCCGTCTTTGTTCTTCCCAATGATATTCTGTGGAACGCGTGAATGTTTGATATGCTGCACTGTTGATGCAAAACCTATATTCGCCCAGCATCATCATTGTGCTTGAATTAAAATTGGTCATAATTCACACCTCGCATTCTTCGTTGCGCCGCTTGTTCTCGTGCATTTAATTCTGCTGAAACTTGCTGCGCTATTTGTTCCGCTGTTGCACCCTCGGATGCATTTATTGTTATCGGTGCATTTACAGATACATTGGTTTGACTTGATGAATTGTTGATCGCTGTTTTTGGGATTTCTTTCACATTGGATATATCTGTATCCTCTATGATCGTCTGCCCAATTTCTGGCGGTTTGGATTCTTCGGTATTGCTGCCGAATGCCCAATTCCATGCCTTGCCAACCCAACTATCTTTGATCCATTCCTTGATGCCGCTGAATATGTCTTTGGCTTTTTCCCAAAGGTTTGTGATCCAATTCCATACATTCTTGAAAACCTCGACCACTGGTTCAAATATCCGCTTAAAAAATGCCGATATCGGTTTCCAATATTTGATTATCAATGCGGCCCCAACTGCAATCCCGGTTATTATCAATCCAATTGGATTGCTGACAATCGCTGTGCCAACTGATCTGATGATTGGTATCAATCCACCAAATCCCAGTTTCAACAATGAAAATGCCGTTCTCAATCTGGTAAAAACGCCAACGATGCTTAAAATACCGCCCTTGATAAATGTGAATCCATATCCCAGCGCAAATGTTGCCAATTTGAATGACATCATCCCGGTTACTGCCAGGCCAATGTATTTGATCAATGTTGGATGCTTTTCTGCAAATTCTGCCAAACTGGATGCTGCCTTGCCGAATATTCCAACCACGCTGTTAATGGTCGGCAGCAATGTTGCCCCAATATTCGTTGCCAGAACTGACATCTGGTTTTTCAACAACTGCAAACTGTTTGCGGTGGTTGCCGATCTCATTTCAAATTCTTGCTGCATACTGTTTGTGTATGCTGCCTCATCTGAAACCATCGCCAGATTTGTTTTCAAAGAATCCAATCCATCAATCAATGCATTCACTTTTTGGCTGACTTTTTCGCCAAATATTTCTTTCAATGCTTGTGAACGTTTGATTGTGGATAATCCTTTGATGCTTTCCAATACCGACAATAATGCCTCTTTGCCTCTGCCGGATTCAACCATGTTTGTGTATTCCTGCATGGAAATGCCCAACATGTTGAATGCATCGCGTGCCGCCCCGGTTGCCACTGGCAATAATTTCAAACGGGATGTCATCATGTTTATTGATGATGCCGCTTGTTCCGGTGCGATCCCCAATGCTATGAATGAACTTGCCAATGCAGACAAATCGCTATGGGTCATCCCGAAAGATTTCGCCATTGCCCCGGCTTTGATGCTGACCGTCAATAAATCTTGTGCGGTTGCCGCGGTGTTATTGGAAAGATGATTTATAACATCGCCAACCTTGGTCATTTCTTCGATTGGCACTTGCAAAACATTTGATAATTTTGCCATTGATTGGCTGGCCTCATCGGCTGTTATATCAAATGCGATCGACATCTTGGATGCGATCTCTGCAAATTGTGCCAGCTTTTCCCTTGGCACGCCTAATTGGCCACCGGTTGCGATCATCTGGGTCAATCCATCAACTGCTATCGGAATCCTCTTCGACAGCTGTTTGATGTCGTGTTCCATCTCTTTGATCTGCTGCGGTGTGTCAAAATTAACAACTTTCTTCACATCCGCCATCGCACTTTCAAATGCGATTGCCGGTTTGACCAATCCATAAAGCGATGTTCCCAGCGCAACAACATCCATCATTTGGGATCGATACATGGAACGCTTGGACAGGTTCGCCTGTCTTTTGTTCTCGATCGCCGTCAATGCGGTTTGTCTTTTGCGAAGAATTTCCATCGCTTGGCCCAGGCGGTTTTGTTCCTGGGTCAAATTCTTTGTATCCACACCGGCTGTTTTCAATGATGTGGACATTTCTTTCAAGGCAGCTTTGTTCTGCTCATATGCAGATTTTGCAATTGCTGCCTCTTTTTTTGCATTGCGGAAACTGTTGTTTAATTCCTTGCTTGGCTTTTCAGTATTCTTGATTTCCTTGGCCAATCGTTTGACCTCGGCCTCGGCTGCGTTCCATTCCTGCTTGGCCGATATCGTGCTTTGGCGCAGATCCTTAAACGCATTCACATTTTCTGATGTGGTGTTTAATTGTTTAATGCTGCGCCCCAGGGTGTCCAATTGCTTTTTGCTGGATGTAAATGCACCCTTGAAAGTTCCGCCCAGTTCCGCGCCGATAACAACTGAAACTGCTGTTTGAACACCCATGTTATTCCCCATTTATTTCTTTCTGAATGGCAACCGCTGAACGGTGCCATTCATAGAAATCCTCTTCGGTCATTTCCAAAATTTCGGATAATGGCCAATGTGTTATTTTTGAAAGCACGATTATTTCTCGTCTGATATCGCCGCAGGTCCGAAAAAACCCATATATACCTTTTGAATCTTGGTGTAATCGGTTTCATCCAATTCCTTGATTACGGTTGGCGATACTTCGCATAAATTTGCAAAAAGATTGATCTCTTTTTCTTCATCCGTTGTCTTCATGACAGAAACTGCCAATCGGTCTTTGACTTTGCTGCGCCGCATCGTCAATTCCGTATATGTCATTTCATCAATCTTGACCGGGTATTGTAATTTTATTTTTTCCATCTTATACCCCCAATGCTGAACGGATGTCGCTTAAAACATCTTTGCCGTTTATATTGCGGACCATGTTGTCCACATCGATTTCAATGACCTTTGTGCCACCGATATCCAATGAATAATATCGGCATGCTACGGTGCATTTTAATGTTGCCAAATCGCCAGCTTTGAAATTGCCCATATCGACTTCGGTAAACATGCCGCGCAAACTGATTGTCATTGGTGTGGTTGTCTTGTCATCAACCAATGCACCGCGCAATGTGACTTGGACATTGTTGCCGGATATCAATCCGAATTGCTTTAATACATCCGGATCATATTCAACAATCGAAAAACTGCCCTCTAATTTTTCCATGCCCATATCAACCGCCGCAGGCACATCCATTCCGCCGCCGCGGAATTCTTCTGTCTTGATGGTCAATTTCGGTGGTGTTACTTCTTCTGCCTTGCCAGCATATCCGCGGCCATCGACAAACAAACTAAAATTTTTCAATATTTTTGCCATATTTTCCCCCTTTGTTATTCAAAGATTTCTTCCAAATAGTCATTTGTTAAACGGCTACGGAATGTGATATGTTCTGCCGGGAACGATGGTGTGAAATCGAAATCAAATGTGATATTCCCCAGCTGGATGTTTTCTGGTGTATTCAAATTCTTATCGGCCCAGCATGTGCCATTTATGATCGCGCCGATATTCTTCAAATAACGCAGATAATTGTTCACGCTTTCGCATACATCTTCGGTGTATGTGCGATTAACATTTCTGTCTATTGCCCACAATTGTGCTGCCAGCAAACTATCATTGATCATGTCGGCTGTGCGGCGGACAGATAAGAATTGCCATTTGGTATCTGTTGCCGCAGTGCGGTTGCCCCATAATCTGAATCCGTCTTGTTGAATAACCGTTGCCACTTTATGTTCATTCAAATAATTGGCCACGCATTGGCTGTCGCCCAATGTAAAATCAACCGGCTTGGATAATCCAATGATGCCTTTGATTTCTTGATTGGATGGGGACCACCAAAATCCGCGATCATTATCCGATTTTGCAATCAACCCGGCAACGCGTGCGGATAATGGTTCTTCAACAACATCTTCGCCTTTTTGAACCTTTGCCCATGGATAAACTGAATACAAACGCGCTGATGTAAATGCGGATTGGTATGTTGTCGCTTGTTCTCTTGTGCCATTCGGGCAATCTGCAACAACCGTTGCACGCAAACGATCTGCAACCGCCAATAATGCTGTTACAACTGCATTGGCCGCATTATTTGCCCCTGGTTGATGTGTGAATCCCGGTGCAATCAATATGCGCGGCTGCACGCTGCATTCGCTTTGCGCTGCCAATAAACATTGAATTCCGGTATATGATCCATCAACTTGCACGCCACCGATGATGTCGGTTGCGGTTATTGCATCTGGATCTAATTCATCATCTTCGCCCAGGTGGCTTTCATTATCTGGGTCGGCAACATTGACCACAACCACAACTGCGCCAGTTTGTTCAAGGATGCCTTTCAATGCTGTTGGTATTGTGAATCCATCGGTTTCTTCGCCGAATGTATCTATTGCCTCGATCAAATTTCCAGTGATCACTGTTGGTTTGTTCACTGGGCCTTTGGGTGCTGTTCCAACCAATCCGATAACGGATGATGCAACAGTGCTGACCGGATGTGCGCTGCCATCCAATTCAATGACTTCGATGCCATGTAAAAATCTGTCTGTCATGTTTTTTCCTTTTTGTTTTTGGGTTGTTGTTAAAGTTTGCGTATTCTTACGTAACCAGGTTGTCCTGCGACTGCGGTCATCGCATTTGTATTTGTGCGCCAACCAAAGTCACCAGATTTGCCGCGTGTTGTATCATCTGGCCAGTTATCATTTTCTCGGCCAACTCCGGTTCTTGCAGATGCTGTTGATGATGCCTGTGACGACGTGCAAGCATTTGGATTGTTTATCAATGTCGATAACAATGCCGTTCCGCTTGCGGTATTGGTACCAATCACACCAACTGTTCGGGTACATCCGGTTGTTGATGTTGCTCGTGTGCTTGCCGCTGTTCCGCCGCCTGCGGACAATGTCAAATTTGTGAATCCTGTTACTGTACTTGCTACCCCAGGGTTACCTGTTACAGTTCCGCCTGATGCACTTGAAAATGAACCTGTCTTTGTTGCACCGCCACTACCAACAACGATTGTTATCGTTGCTGCGGCTGTCAGTTTTGCAGTTATTTGTATTGTTCCGCCAACTCCGCCTTGGGCATAGTGATATGTGCTGTTGGTTGTGCATTTTCGTCCAGATGCACCACCGCCGCCGCCAATCAATGTGATTTCATATGTGCCAGCAGATAATGCCTGCGTGTATGTTCCGGCTGTTGAATTTTCATATATCAACACTGGATCGCCTGTATAAAATACTCGTGCCAATCCGCCAACGCCGATATATCCTTTCTTGACCTTGCGTGCATATCCACCAACGCCAACATATAATTTTGCTATCTTGCGTGCTAATGAACTTATTCCTATCAATGCATTTTTGCTCATTGTTTATCCTTATTCGTAAACCAATAAAATCTGGCCGTTTGCTAACGAACTCAATTCGCCCGGATCCGTTGCAGTGGCTTTTATGTTTCGCACGTTGAATGCCGATGTCGGATCTGCTGTGGCAACCGATATCGTGTCATTTGTTTTTGCTGCCTTTGCCGCCAACGCATTTGTCATCGTTGTTGAAAAATTCGCATCATTGCCCAGCGCAGTCGCCAATTCTTTCAATGTATCCAATGCTGCCGGCGAAGAATCCACGATCGCTGCGATTGCTGCGGCAACAAATGCCGTTGTTGCAATTTGCGTTGAATTTGTGCCTGTGGCGGCCGTTGGTGCTGTGGGTGTGCCGGTTAATGCCGGCGATGCCAAATCCGCTTTGGCATCCAATTTTCCTTGTCCTGTATTGCTTAAATTGCTCAGATCCACATTTGCTTTGGCATCTAACTTGCCTTGTCCGGTGGGGGTCAAATTGCTTAAATCCGTATTGGCCGCGCCTTGCATAATTCCGTTGTTATATGTTACAACAACACTTGCCGCATTGCTGACCGCTAAAACCATCCTTATACCCAATTCTTTGACGGTTCCCTCGTTGGCCAATGGTTTATATGTCGCCGGATATTTTCCTACTGCGAACAGATCACCATCTGAATCAAAGATCCCAACTTCGCGTATCCAAAATCCGCCAACTGTGCTATCTATAACCGCCTCGGCTGCAAGATTATTTGGTGCTGCTGGATCAATTGTTACCGCGTTCAATGTGCATCTGTGCTGTTCGCTATGCAATGCCGTCATATCTGCTGTCGGGTCAAGTGTGCTGTTCCCGAATGCCATATGCGTTAATGTCAATGTTGCGCCTGTCGGCAATGCTGCCAATTTCGCCAAACCGGCATTGGTTATCAATGAAAAGAATTCTGACATTGTTCTATCCTGGGTATATTGTTGTTGTTTCTAAATGGCCAAATGCCACGCCATATTTTGGTACTGGTTCTTGGTGTTCTATCTCTGGCAAGAAATATTCCAATTGCGATCGCAGATTTTTGGTCTGCACAATCGTTCTGTAAATTGTTTCGATGTCATCCAGGGATATATTCACATCTCGGAATGTCGCAAATACTCGAAATGTGTATGGATCGCCATTGTATTCATACCATTCCGAAATGCGTATCTCGGATGCCATAAATGCCTCTAATGCTCGCCACAATGATCCAAGTGTTCCTTTGGTTTGATGCACTCGCATGCTTTCTCGAATAACTGTCCGTTTTGTATCAATGGACCAATCGTTATTCCAAACATCCACCGACATCGACCATGCCAACCATGGCAAAAAATCCGCTTTGCATAATTCCGGATTGTTCAAATATCGCAACTGATCTTCATTCAAAGAAGAAAGCCGCAATGTTGTTGCGGCCTCTAAATCTTTTTGTAATTGCGTTGCGTTTGGTGGCAAAATGCTTTTAATCTGACTCATCGGTTATTATAAATTCCAATTGTATATCTGTACATGTTGGTGCTTGTTCTTTCGTTGTTTCAACATCCGTTGCCGGATCTGTCAAAATAACTTTTTGCACGCCCTCGGTATGCAATGCATCAAAGATTCCGGATCGTGCGATCATGTTTCCAATCGTTGTATTCTTGGCAATATATGCATCCAGCGCATCACGACATTCTTGTTCGGTTACTGCCACACTTGGACTCAAATAAAGATATATCTGGGCGGTTATTTGATATTGAACCAATTCCGCGCCTTGAACTGTTACTTGATCCGTCAATGGCCGTCTGTCTTCGCTGCTAAGATATTCTTCGACCGTATCAATCAAATCCTGGCTTGGTGTTCCATCATCTTCTGTTGATAAAATTGTAACCAGAACTTCGCCTGCATCCGGGGATTTCACGCTTGCTGATTTGACCCTTTGATCTGCGCTTAATGCATGAAACAAATATGCTTTTTCTGCACCGGCTGTTGTTATTGCCTCCATCGCCAATTGTGTCCGGTACCGCAAACGTTCATCTGTTTCCCCGGTTTGTCTGGTCAATCCATAAAAAGCTGCATGGTTATCCAAATCTGATCCGGTTGCATATGCCAGCATGCATGCTTTGGCGGCCTCGTTGATTTTGTTTCTAAGCAAGACCTCTCTGTATGCTGCGCATTCTAATGCGATTATCACTGGATCGCTTTCCACCAATGCATCATATGTTGGATCTTTGGATTTGAAATCCACCAACAATTCTTCGAAGATATCTTCAAATGATAATGTTTCAATTATCGTTGGTGCCGGTAATTGCGACATATCAATGTGATTTGGTGTCAATAAACTTTCAATATCTGTTTGGTTTGCTGTACTCATTGTATTTCAATTCCAGTTAGGGTTATGTCTTCGCCGGTTATCAAATATTTGCCTGTAACATCTAAAATCAAATGTCCTTGGTCCATTGAAACAACCGACACATTGGTTACTTCGAATCTTGGTTCATAACTGAATAATGCCTCGACCACATCCGCATAAATTTCCGCCATCAATTCGCCTGTTAATGGCGCATCCAATCGTTTGAACAATCGGCTGCCATAATCGCGCCGCATAATTCTTGATCCAATCGGTGTTGATAAAATATTCGTTATGCTTTGGCGCAAATGTTCCATGTCGCTTATCGTGCGGCCTGTATTTATATTCATCCCTTGCATTTTTAACTCGGTTGTTCTGTTGTTGCTGTTGATGGTGTGTCGCCTGCGTTATATGAAAATTGGTGCGTATGTGTTGATAACTTTTTGCCTTTGCCCTCGACCTCGCCAGTGGCTGTAACTTTACCGGTGGTTGTTATATTTCCACTTGTTGAAATATTGCCTGTTGCTGTTACATTTCCTTTGTGATTCACATCAACATTAAATGTGATTTTGTTTGAATCATGTGCCGGTGGCGATTTTGTATTTTGATACAATGCCGGCAAAATCATTCCCATTCGCAGATCGCCATTCGGCGACAAAACAAGAACCTGTTCGCCGTTTCTCAATGGTATCCATGCGGATGTGCTGGGTGTCAACCAGGGCATATAATCTGTTGTTAAATTGCCAATTTTAACCTTGGCTTTTGCCTTTGTATAATCGACAGAAATCACTTTACCAATTCGGATTAAATTCCCGATACGACGGAATAATTCTGAAATATCTTTACCTTGTTCAATGCTCATTATTTGTTTCCGTTTGGTACGTTAATGTGAATGTTAATTTGATCGCGCCATATATTTTATTGCCGTCAATGCTCATATCTGTTTCGGTGCTTTTGAAACGCAAAACCGCATTCATTCTGTTTGGCATTTCCCACCCATCGAATAACCGTTCAATCGTTTCGGCCATCGTATCTAATTTGTTATCCAAATCATCTTTGCCAATATCGATTGCCTCTATTGAAACATCCAAATCGCGAAACAAATTTCCAAATCCATCCGTATCCCATCTTTCTTTTTGGATCGTTTCGTTTGCTGTATAAACAAGTATCGCTGGCATGTCTTGTTCGAACAAAACTTTGGATCGTGATGTGAATACATTCACAAATTCTGTTCGCAAATGTTCTGCGATTTGTTCTCTGATGTCTTGTCTTGCGTGTGTCATTCTTCATGTAGAACCAGTTTTCTTGATCCGGGAATATGATGTTCAATATCAATGATTTGATATGTTACGCCCCAAATCTCAACGTAGTCGCCTTGCTTTGGTTTTGGATATGTGGTCGGAAAATCCACCAGCCGTACAAATAAAACTATCTTGGCCGATGATATGTCCGCGCCTGCATTTTTCAGTTCAATTTCCATGTAACTTTTATGGAAATCGCCTGTGATTTCGAACGGTGCAAATTGGGTATTCTTTGGGCGGTACGTTACCGGCCGCCCAAAGATATCCATGCTTGGTTTATTAACAAAATTGTCAAAGTCAAACATTGTTTACTCTGTTTTTGTTAAAGTCACTTGGCACGCTTGTTGCCAATATCCATAGCCGACATTGCGCCATGTGTCGACACCGTATTGGTGCGCATCATGATCGAATTCATATTCTGAACCCTCGGCTTTGGCTTTGATTTGAACCGCTGTTTCTTCTTGGCGGATGAATGCTTTCACATCGCCATCTGCGCGGAAAACATAAATCTTGTTTCCGGTCAAACGTGGATTTGCCGCCACCCCGATATCAAGATCTGCAAAAACCTTGACTGGGTTGCTTGCGCCACCGACAGACAATGGTGCTGCCAATGCTGCCTTGGCAACGAACCATAAATTCACTGGTACCATGACCAAGAATTTTGATGCGTTTTCGTTCATCGGTTCGCCTTGATCGTCTTTGAAACTGATGATCTGTTGGATGCCGGCCAAGATTGCTTCACGCAATGCTGCCTCTGTTGGGGCATCTGCCGTACCAACTTCGCCGTTCACTGCCGCAGTCGCCAAATTGAATTCAATTTTGTTCGATTGCGTTCCGGAACGACCCTCTTTGTGATCATCCGCAAAGAACTTTTTGCCGTCATAGCATGGCAATGTTTCGCCATCGGCTATCAATTTGGACAATAACAATGCCCAATGGCTGTTTGTTCTTGTCGCCAATTCGCCAATGCGAACTTGGATTTGCCCGGTCTTATCGCGGCGCAAGTGTTTCAATGGGATATCCAGTGTCGCCTCGAAATGTTTATTTTCGATTGTGATACCATTGGATGTGAATCCTTTGGCATGGCGGCCACCGGCCCATTCACGCATAACCGGTGATTGACCGATCCATGCATATTCTTCTGTATCTTGATCCGATGTGAAGTAGTTTGAAATGGCGGTTATCCATTCCATTCCGCTGTTTTCGTTCAAGCGTTTATAAAATTGGCCTATGATGGCCCGAGACGATAATTTATTCATTATTGACCCCCATTTTGTTCAGTGTTGTCTTCTGGTGTTGTTTCGGTTCCCGATGTATCATCGCCACCACCTGGTGTGTCGGATCCGGCCGGTGTATCTGTTCCACTTGGTGTGTCGCCGCCTTGTGTTTCAGTGCCAGTAGGTGTTTCCGGTGTATTTGATGCCGGTGTTTCTTCGGTTGTCGTTTCCGCTGCGGTTTCTTTCACATAAATGAAATCAAATGCAACAATCGCATGTGCCGCATCTTCTAAACGCAACACTTTGCCGAAATAATCGCCGTCTGATCCCAGCGCAAATGTATCGTCATCTGTTGCAACAACATCGCTGCCGATACTTGTCTGTGCCAAACTTGCGATTTCCAAACAGATTTTGCCGCGTGCTTTTACATCCACTTTTTTATCGCCGGCTTGACCGTTGCTGTTATCGATTTCGTCCTTTGCAAAACCAACTATCTTGTCGCCAGCTTGGAATGGACGCGCATATCCGTCATTCAATCCCAACAACATTCCCTGGAAGATATGAACACCTGCCGCAACTGCGACTGTGTTTGTATCCGCCTGTGTTTCGAAATTTCTAATTACATTCTTTGTTATTTTGGCCATGTCTTATTCCCCTTTGGTTTGGATTTTGATTTGACCGTTTTCCTGTGCAACGCAATATGCAATGAACGCATCTTTATCCCCATTGAATTCACTGCGGATTTCTGGGTTGTTGTTCCATTCATTTTTTGCACGTTCTTCCGGTGTTGCCCCTTTGTTTACTTTTGCCACTGGCTTTGTGCTTGGTGCAACCTGTGGCATAGAATTTGCGGCCTTTTTCAGACCGTTCAGATAATCGCCACCTTTGGCTTTTTCTGCTTTTACGATTTGTAATGCCAATTTTTCCGCTGTCATATTTGGATCGGCTTTCGCTTTGGCCAACAGATCTTCATGACCTGCAACCGCAACTTCATCCAATGCCAAAAGACGTTCGCGTTCTGCCTTTGCACCCTCGGCGCGGTAGGCAGCAATTTGGTCTTTTGTGATGGCTTTCGCATCCATGCTGTTTTCTCCTTTGGTTTTGGTTGATAAATTTTTGATGGTTGTTTCGTAATCCCCGATTTCATCGGCCATGCCAGCATTTATTGCTGCCTCGCCGACAACCACACCGCCTTGGCCAAAATCGCTTTTGACCGTATCTGTTCCGACATTTCGATACGTGGCAACCGATTGAATAAATTCGGCCTCCAATGCATCCAATTCTGAACGGATTGTTGCCTCGCCCTCGGGTGTTCTCGGGTCCGGTCTTTTGTTCTTCGCATTCGAAGAAACAATTTCTATTTGTTTATATCCATCTGCATCCGGTTGTTCTTGAACTGCCACACTGGATACAACGCCAATGCTGCCCAGCAATGCCGTCTTTTGTGCAACGATGTTGCTTGCTGCTGATGCCAACCAATATGCTGCCGAACAACAATTGCGGCCAACATATGCCCATATTGGTTTCTTCTGTGTTGCTTTGCGAATTGTGTCCGCCATTTCTGATGGTCCAACCGCCACGCCCCCAGGGCTGTCGATATCCAGCAATATTGCATTGACCTCTGGATTATCCAATGCGGCTTGCAAATCTCGTGCCAGCAATTCCAATGCTGTGCCACCCATCAGAAACGTAAATACATCGGCACGTGGTGTGATAATTCCATGAATGGGGATAACTGCCACCCCATCGCGAATTGTCGTTGTGTATGTATTTACCAATGGTTTTTGCGCAAATAAAGAAAGGCCCGATTGGACCTCCTTGAATGTTGCTGCGACCAATTGCATCGCACTAGGTTCTATTGCCCAATGCTTTGCGAATGTTTGAAATTCATTCTTCATCTTTATCTTCTTCATGTCCTTTCCTTTTTTGGTGTATAAAAACACCCCACCGTTTTGGTGGGGTGTGGTTTTCTAATAAAATTCTATAATACGTCTTCTATATTTTGTTCTGATCTGAAACAGTGTAAAATATGGACCTCATTACCGCGTATTGTATACAGTATTCGAAATCCTTTCTTGAATACCAAATGTCTGATTTCATGGTCGCGAACAATTATAATAACTTGATGCCGTTCTGGAAATTCTTCCAAAGAATGCATCTGTTCCAAAAGACCGTCATATATTTGATCCGCAATCAAAGGCGAATCTTTTGCGATATAAATAAATATATCACGCAAATCATTATATGCACGCTCTTCAACTATAACTGAATATTTTTTTGCCATTGTCTAACCTTGACGTTTTGTTGCAAGACGCATATCTTGTTTCAGCATTTTGAATGCGGCATCCAAAGGCATACCACGATTTTCTTCCATGCTTTTCAAACCATCTTCAATGCCACGCATCATAGATCCCATCTCTGCATCGCGTGCAATTCTGTGATATTCGTTTGCGTCCAGCACAACCACAGATGCTGCACCGTTGACAGTCAAGACAGCTGGCGATTTATCATCTTTTATGCGCTTTACAACATCTGCTGCATTGCGCTTAAAATCTGTTAAAGAAATAATATTTTCAGGATTTGCTATCATTTTTACCTCGCATCTAATTTGATGTTCAATTTAATGCTAACATTATACCATAAAAAAGTCCAGAAAAAAATTATTCTTCATCTTTTTCATCACCAGTATCATTGTCTATCGCTGTTACCAATCCTGCCTTGGTTCGTAGTTTCTGTTCCTTGGCTCGCTGGATGTGTTTTGTTTCCCATGATCCACCTGTGATCTGCGCGGTTTCTTCTTCCAAAGTCGAAACGCCCAAATCCACCCGATATGCTGCGGCTCGGATTTCTTTCAATTGGTCAATCTGGCCCCTTGGTGGTCCGATCCATTCGGCACCAAGATATGCGGCCCGGACAAATGGGTCTGAAAAAAATCCTGGTGCATCCAGGAATCCTTTCGCTATTGCCTCGCTGATAACCATTTCATATACTGGTTGGCAAAATTGGTTTGCCATCCATGTCCGTCTGGCACTGAATGTTTTCCATGCCTCGACCAATGCTGCTTGCGCTGCTGAATAACTTGATGTGAAATGCTTGATCAATATTTCAAATGGCAATTCCAATGCTACACCAATTTGCCGCAATATCGATTGAACAAATCCATCAAATGATTGGTTCGGTCTTTTCGGATCTGCAATCTCAATCGCCTCATTCGGTTGTAAATCCAGAATGGCCCCGGGCGACAATTTATAATCGCTGTTGCGTGGTGCTGCGGCTGTTTCTGTACCGGACATTGGTACCATCGGCTGCAATCCCTCTTCAGATTCTGTTTTTACAAATATCGTGAACATGGATGATATCACTGCGGCCATGATTTCGGCCTCGGTGTATCTGTCCAATTGTTTCAAACTCTCGATCACTGGTGCCAAATATGGCACGCCCCGGGTCATTCCTGGTCTGTTTCTATTGAATACATGTAAAACCTGTCTGTATCCATTTTCATCAAACGCCGGAATCTTTGCATATTCCAGCGCACCTTGGTCATAATCATCTGGATGATGGTTTGCAATATGATAGGCAACTGGTGCGCCGTCATCATCCATTTCAATGCCAGCAATGATTTTATCGTTTGTTTGATCTGGATCTGCAACCCTGTCTGCCTCAACAATTTGAATTGCTGTTCCAAATGGTGTTCCTGGATGTTCTTTGTATTTCCGCAATGCGAAAACATCGCCAGATTCCAAACATGAACGCAAAACCAATGCTTGCATCTCTGCAAAGTTTTGGCATCTGGTTATGTCGCAATCTCTATTTGATGCCCATATTTGAAAAATGCGTTCTGCTTTGTTTTCCCATTCTTCCATCGCATCATCGGTTTTCAAATATGGTCGCAGAACATTGCGGTCAACATGCGCCTGTGGTTTCAATCCTGTTCCGATAACATTGGTCACAACTGTGCTGACCGCCCCAACTGCCAATGGGGCATTGCGCAATAAATCCCTGGAACGATCGCGTAGCACTGGCAAATCATCCAATGTCACATTATTCCCGGATCCTTTGACCGGACTCCAGCTTTGTGTCTGGCGGCGGCTTTTGCTGGCACCGGTATATCCGCCCAGCATTGCCATCTGGGTGCGTGCCTGCCACCGTTTTAATCCAGCTTGTGGCGATATCCATGAAATTGCTTTGTCCACAAATGTTTGTGGTGGTATTTTAATTTTGCTCATTGTTCATCCGTTTATACTGGTGTGGCACCGCGAACTGGAATGCCGCCGCGTTTTTTTAATGCGATTTGTTTTTGAAGATATTCCTCTCTGGCCTGTAATGCTGATAGGTCTGCTTTCCTAACTTTTTGATTGTTATATGATGCCTCTTGCGCACCGGTTAGGATCGCAGTGATTGCCTCTTGCACTTCGACCAATTGTTCTTCATAGGTTTTAATTCTTATCGTTGTCATTCTATCCCCCGACTACGTACTGTTCTGCCGCGTGGTTGGATCGCCACTATTGGCTCGGGCCGCTTTTGTTCTTGAACAACCACAGGTTTGTGGGGTTGTTTCATTTTCATTTCGGCCAATTTGTCTGCGCCAAGATCCAGATTCAACCGGAAATTTCGGACCAATCCTCGCAATGCTGCATATGCATAAACGCGGCAATCTAATCCCTCGGTTCGCACACCGTTCTTGCGTGGAACCCATTCCCGGATCAATCGTCCTTTGCTCAATTTCTTTGATGCAACCTCATTGGTTATTTGTTCAAACCAATCAGATTCTCGATCCATCGGGAAATGCCAGATGCCTGGTCCGCTACTGTCTTCCAAATGTAATCGCCGCATCAATGTATCTTTCGCATCATTAACCCCGATCAAATAAACCGGTTTCTTGGTATTGTTGCTTTTGCTGGCTGTTGCTGGCCAAATTGGTTTTCCAACTCCGCCAACGCCCTTGATGGCAAATACCCCATGCAATCGCCTTGCATGGCAATAATTGATCACATAATCTGTGTAGTGTCCGCCGCTATCGATGCATGTTGCTGCAATCGATAAATCTGGAACATCTTTGCTATGTGAATATTTGCGACTCAAAACCTCATCCAATTGCGCCCACAATTCTGGTGTGCTTGGATCGCCATACAGAACTTGGTAATCAATTGACCATGATTCTTCGCCGCGCCCCCATCCAACAATTTCCAATTCTAAACGGTTGTCTTGAACGTCCACGCCACAGGTCAATATCACAACCTGTCGTGGCAATTCTGGCCCCCATTTTTCTCTGCGAACCATCAAACTTGTCGGATCTATTTGCTGTCCGGCCATGTCTTCCCATGTTTCGGCCAGCTTTGTATTGGTCCATACTTGAAGTCGTGATGGATCATTTTTGGAATCCAAAAATTCTCTCGCAATACTCGTCCAACTGGTCCACCCATGCGGTGAATAAAGCGATGATAAATGAAATGAAACAACCCCGGAATTAACATTCGGTTTTGATGCAATCCATTTGCCTTTTTTAAGAATTTGTTCCTTTTCGTAATCGTGCCAAATCGCCTCACATTTTTCGCATTTATAAACTGCCTCTGTTAGGTTCTTTGGATCGAATATCACATTGCGCCATCGCAGCACTTGGAAATATCCACAATGCGGACATGGCACATGATAATATCTTTGATCGCCCTCCAAAAATGCTTGCTCGATGCGGCTTGCATCTTTGATGGTCGGTGTTGATACCATGAAAATCTTGCGATTATTGAACGTTGCCGTTCTTTGTACTGCAAGATCCACTGGGTCGCCCTCGGTTCCGGCCTCATCTGGGAAGCCGTCTACCTCGTCCAGAAACAAATAACGAACAGGAAGTGATCGTAATCCGACCGGGGAATTCGCGCCGGTCAAGATCAAGATTCCACCCGGAAATTCTTTCATCAACATCGTGTTGCCACTGTCACGTGAACGTGGGCTTTTAATTCTGTCGCGCAATACCGGGCAATTTTCTATTGCCGGATCAATGCGCATTCTGGATGTTCTTTTGGCCGTTTCTGTTGTTGGATTTACAATCAACATTGGCCCTGGTGCATTGCAGACGCAGAATCCCATCCAATTGTTTCCGCATTCTGTTCCGCCTACCTGTGCGCCTTTCATAAAAACAACCCTTTCACATGGGTGTTTGGGCGACAGGCAGTCCATAATCTCTTTCAAATATGGTGTCCTTTCGGTTTGCCATTTGCCTGGCTCGCTGCTCGACACACTGGATAGGAATCTATATTCATCCGCCCATTCGGTAACTGTCTGAATTGGATCTCGTGCCAAGCCGTCAATTATTAAACAATTCGTCAAATTTTCATGATTGATTTCCACGTAAACAACTCGTTAAAACTTCCAAGAATGATTCAAATTCTTTGGTTAAAATTTGTTCTATTTCGGCAATATCTGTCTTCCCGATTATTTGCGATGCGATCTTATGCGGTGCGCCCATCCATCTATCCCGGGCCGCACGTGCCGCATTGAAAACATCCGTTTCGACTTCTGCTCGCGGAATTAACTTTCCAATCCGTTCATCGTAATCCAGCTTTTTTAACATCAAGTCCAATGTTTCTCGCTTGTCCCGGGTGGAATGCGAAACTGGATTTCCTCGATCTTCATTTTTGTATACTGGGGCCAAATATTCGTGCTTGGTGTTCTCATCCCACTCTTTATCGGCAATCTCTGGATCGATCATGCCATCGATGGTTGTTATCCGTTTGGTTGCAATCGCATTGCGAACGGCTTTATCGTCAACACCTCTATGTTTTGCATATTCACGCCTTGATAATAACATATTCATTTTCCTTTATTGTTCTTGTGATAATTCATTGAATGTTTTGCCGGTTGCTTGATGTATCGCATCTCTGCCTGTGAATTCCTGCCATCTTCTGATCGTGGTATCCACATATTTTTCTTCGATTTCTATCATCCTGCAACGGCGGTGTGTTTTCTCGGCTGCAATCATTGTTGAACCAGATCCGCCGAAACAATCCAAAACGATATCGGATACTCTGCTTGAATTGTTGATTGCTCGTTCAATCAAAGCCACCGGTTTCATTGTTGGATGCAAATAATTGTTTGTTGGTTTGTCGAAATTCCAAACATCCGTTTGGCTGCGACCACCAAACCATGGGATTTCGCATGGGCAATCTTTGCGCCCAACCATTACATCTTCATGGATTTCTTTGTATGGCGGTTCTTCTGGATCTAATTCGCCAAATAAAATCCATTCATTTTTGTGTTGGTATCTTGCCCGGGTTAATGAAAAACTATTCTTAACCCAAACAATGTATGCCTCCCATCTGCCACCGGCTGCCTCGAATGCCTCACGCAATGTATGCAATTCGGCGCAACTCATGCAGATATAACTGGATCCCTTGGTGTAATTCAAAATATTCGTTACTGCTTTCAGTAAGAAATTATAAAATTCATGACCCAAATTATCGTTCTTGATTGATCGATCCCGATTGGCATTTTTATCCGCAACGCTGCCACTGTATGCAACATTGTATGGTGGATCTGTAAATGTCATCGTTGCTTTTTCATCGCCCATCAACTTTTCAAAATTCTCTGGCAAACATGCATCGCCGCATAACAATTTATGTTCGCCAAGAATCCAAATATCGCCTTGTTTTGAAATGTATTTATCCTGTGATTCCGGAACAATATCTTCAATTGCTGCGGCCTCGATTTCGCTTTCAAATTCCGCGGTGTATTTTTCCAATTCTTTTGTTGTGAATCCAAGAACCGTTAAATCAAATTCTTCATCATGCAATTGTTGCAAAATATCTTGCAACTTTTCATCATCCCATCCGGCATTTTCTGTGATGCGGTTGTCTGCAACCAATAATCCCAATTTTTCTTTTTCAGACAAATGGCATAATTTTGCGACTGGAACTTGTCTGTATCCCAATTGCTTGCCGGCCATCAACCTGCCATGACCTGCGATGATTTCCATATTCTCATCGACCAATATCGGATTGACCCAGCCGAATTTGCGCATTGAATCCGCGATCTGTTGAACCTGTTCGCGATTGTGTGTGCGCGGATTTCTTGCTGATGGTTTCACCGCATCGATATCAACATATTCGATGTTCAATTGTAAATCTTTGAAATCAATGTTCATGGTTTTCTCTTTTGGTTGGGTGCGGACACATTTTGGTTAGGTGCGGACACATTCAAATGTGTCCGCACCCCAAAATCTTCATTTTGCCGCAGATTTCCGCCACTTTTTGTCGTGGGTGCGGACTGCGGACACATTTGGCGGTCTGTGTGTAGCAAGGTGGCTTGCTCGCCGTTACCCTCGATCGTTTTTATTTCTGACAGAACCTATTTTTTTCAACAACCTATTGTAAATTCTGGGAAAACAACCGGGGAAATTCTGTTTTGGCTACATCTTCGCCAATCTCGATCATCTGTAAACGTTTCGGGACCAGCGCAACGTTTTTGATGTGATATAAAATCTCAATGTCTTTGTTTATTCTTCGTGCAATAACCATGCCGCCGGATTTCAATGTCATCAGAAATGAATCCGGCTGATTGGTTTTCCGGACAGCTTTCAAATTGCGCAGGTCATCGTACTGCGGTATTGCCAACTGTCCGGATTTTGCGACACGTCTGCCGCCTGTCTGCTGCAATGTTGCGAATCCGGCCATTGTATAAACACTTGCTTGAAGTGTTTGTTTGGTTGCGGAACGGATCTTGATTGATTTCTCAAAATTCGGCTTTCTTAACACAAATGTGGAATGCAAATGCTGTTTGATTTGTTCCTGTGCCAATTGCGCCGTTTGGGTCAATGATTTTGCAGCAGTAAACAGAACATCTTTTTCGCATAGGGTCATCAATTTTGCGCTATCCGATGATGATAATTCAAGTTTGATGATTGCCATTTTGCGTATTGAAAAACCGCCTTGCTGGCGGCTTTGTATATCGATGTCCTATTATATCGAAAATATTATGTTATTTTTGCAAAAGTGTAAAGTGCTAATTTTTGCGACACTTTTATATTTGACTGGTTTTTCCTAGTTTTTCCTTGCTATGACATTAAATATGTTGATATTTTTATATTTGGCTTGCTCAATTTCTTTGCCAGATCTTCAATTGCGTTTTTATAATGCAATGCCACTGATTGCCGGGACAGATGAACCTTTTTGCCTATCTTTGTCCAGCTTTTGCCGCAGGCCCGCATCCAAACGATCTTTTTATCTTTGTTGTCGTCTATCAATCTGAACCAGCGCAAAACAACTTCTTCCCACATTGATATTTGTTTGTTTGTTGGTTGAAAATGTGGTTCGATATCATCATTCGTATCCCAAAGATATTCGTACCATTCTCTGACTATATCCCATTTTTGCCCAACCACTTTTGCTGGTCTTACTGGTGGCAACGATTTATCAACCATTGCTGCGATCTTCAACCATTCTTCAATGATGCTTGGTGTCCATATTTCCATTGTTATCCCTCTTGGCTGCTTTTATAAAATGCATGTTGCTTTTCTATCCAATCCAATAACTGGGCCATATTGATCCATTGACCTTTGCGTTTCTTTTTTAATGTCTTTTGTGCTGTTTCTATAACTGATGGTGGAAACATTGCCAAGTAATCTTTGAATTTTGGTTGGCATTGAATGACTAAATCGAATGTGAAATTTTCATCAATTGGAAACTCTGATATGTTTTCAACAGGCATTTCGGCATTTTCAACAGAGTTTTCAACAATTTTTTGTGCATTTCTTCTTTCACTTCCTTTTAATATTTTTATATTTATATTTTTATTTTCTTCTTTCTCTTCTTCTACTGATGATTTCTGTTGTGATTTCAATATTGAATTCAGACCTGTGCGACAAGCTCGATTTAAACTCAACCGCATGCATTTTTCTTTGTATTTTTGCTCATCTTTTTCTATCTGTTTTTTCATGTATTTCCAAACACCCAGATCACTATCTCGGTTTGGATATTCAAAGATGCACCGCAACAATTCTGCGCATTGCTCATCTGAAAAATCTTTGATAAGTACTGCCAATGCTGGATCTATCAATATTTTCATGTTCATTCCTTATTGTTCAAATAATGTTGGTTGTCCGGCTTGTTTTTGCCAATTCACTTTGTATTGCACACAATCTTTGACCTCGGTTATGTAAAACAATTCATCGCTTTGTCTGATGGTTTTCGCGTTCTTGGTTATAACAAATCTGTATATCTGAATCTTGCCTTGCAAAAACCAAACGCCATTGTTTGTGATTTGCCATTCGTTGTGTTCATTGGTTGGTATTGCCAAACCGAAATATCTCAATTTCTGAAAATTTGCGAACTGTGTATTATCCAGATTCATCTTGTCTAATCTGGCACGACCACCCATCGCATTCAATCTGGCCAAACATGAAACCAATGTTTTATTCATGGTGTGTTTGTATTCAACCAATTTGTGGCCACACATGGGGCATATAGAAACATTATTTTTCATCGTTGCCCCCTTTATTTTTATCCATCCGCGTGAATGAATTGAAAAACGTTCTTGTTTGTTCGTATTCTTGAACGGCTCTGCGTGGATACAAAACCCGGCCACCAATCTTCAAATATATCGGTCCACCTCCACATGAACGCCATTTTCGTAAAGTCGCTTGGTTGATTCCCCAATATTCAGAAAGATCTTTTTCTGTAAGCATGATCTTTTTTAATATCACATCGTCATCCATCGTAAAATTCCTTGCTTTTGGTTGTTTTTGCTTGCTTTCACTTGTTTTAACTGTACGAACATAATTTGCGTTTGTCGGTGGGGACTTTGAACGGAGATTGATGCCATCTGGTGTGGCATGGTGTGGCGATGGTGTGGCAAGTGAACGGAGCTTGTAGCCTTTTGGTGTGGCACTTGAATAAACTTGAAACAATCGGTTGTTTTTACTATGATTCAAACATGGAAAAATTTACTAAGGATTTTATAAGATTAAAAATTGATACTGCGATTGAACAAAATCCGGGTGTGCGGCCACTGTGCGTTACTATTGATGGGAAGAATTGTAAGTATATAATTTCCTACGATACTGTGGATCGTACGGTTACGGGTGTGATAGCCCAATATGCTCATAAAAAACGGCCAATCACTTTATCAGATATCTTGGCTGCAGACCAATAATGGTGTTCCTTTTGGTGGCAAATTTAATTTGTATTTTCCTGTTTTATCAGATTTGATTATTCGGTGCCAATATCGATTGTGATTGAATATGCTACGTATTCGATCGCTGCTGGCACCAATGTCAGTCAATATGCGTTTGCCGTACATCCAAGGATTACCATCTTCTCTTGCTTGCCATAATCGCTTGATGACCTTTGCTTGCATTTCGCCAAACCGATATTCCTTTCCGCACCAAATAAAACAAGTAAAATCATCTGATAGCAGTTTGAATTCGTATTGTTTTTCATTGATATTGCCATGTTTGAATTCAAAATCTTCAACCTGTGTCATTGGGATTATGAGATCAAAAAAATCCACGCGGAGTGGACTTTCTAGGATTTCTTTCATATCGTAATCGCCGATACGAGCAATTTCTATTTTATGTTCTTTGTTTTTGAACATCATATAGATATATCTATGATCTATATGCATGCCAGCTAATTGTCGAACCATAGTGTTATATTTTTCTGGTGGGGTTCGTGCCAGTGCAACTTCCAGCGCAGCAGGTCGTAAACAGAATCTTATTTTATCGGTTTCGGCCAGGGATTCTATTGTGGAAACTCTGCATTTCCAACGTTGTGCCAAGTCCTCTATACCCAAGAACTCAACGGGGATGTCCAACCCAGTCATGAACGTCCTTTTGTTGTGTGGTTCTATCAAAAAAGAAAAAGGGTCACCCAAAGGGTAACTCCTTTCCTTATGGTTGCAAAATACAATATGTTTTTTTGATTTGCAATAATAAAAGACGCCTGTAAAAATAAAATCTGGATGGCTTGATTTTTCTGCTGTTTATGTTATAATATGGCTACTTTCCCCCCATATAAGAAAACTGTCCTAGGTATTGTTTCTTCCTATATTGTTATCAACATTTTATATTAAAATGCGATTGTTTCCACGATCGTTCTTTTTATGCAGTTTGTCTTGTATGTATCCCCACATAAAATGCATTTCCTCTGTTGTGGTATTCTCTGATTCCAACCATGATTCCGGTGTCGGCCATATTTTGCCAGTACCACATCCAACAACGGATATTACAAGTTCTTTTATTTGTCTTTTGCGCATTTCATTTCTTATTGCTGCTTTGAATAACTCTCTTTTATCCAGCATGGCAAATGCCATGCTAATGCCATAATGATATGCCCACCATTTGGCCATCTTCAATTTATTCAACATTGCGATCTTCATCATCAACACATTTATTGGGATCTCTTCCGGGGCATCCAGCAATTCATCTGCAAAATGTCGCCCAGTTTTCGCATTTAAAAATTCAAAGATTTCATCTTCCGTTTTGTTGGGATATATTTCTTCTAATTTTTGCGTTACAACATCCCAAATCTTTTGTGTATCTATCGCATTAAAACTATTGTTAATCGTGCCATAAAATCCAAACTTTTTATTTATTTCTACCATGTTCAATCCTCTTTGCCATCAAATTTTATATCCGCGGATCCCTTGAAGTCCTTTGGAATGTCATATCCAATCTTGCGCAGCAATGCAACGATTTCCTTTTCTGTGCGACCATCTTCGATCCAACAATATGCATTGCTTTCTCTGGCATCGCGACCAAGCGCACGACAAATTCTGCCTATGCCTGCATATGTTTCTATTTCATGATAAAATGCTGCCAAATATATGTTTTTCTTTTTTCTGATCATGATTTATCCCTCTTGTTGACATATGGTTTGTGTAATATGATTCACTGCTTTGAATGCTTGTGCATCTGCCAAATGCGTATACATTTCCGTAGTCGTTATTTTGCTGTGTCCGGCAACATCTTTCAGTGCTGTTATACTTTCGCCCATGTTGGCACCCATGGTAATGAATGAATGTCGTAAATCATGGATGCGCATATGTGGCAATCCAGCATCTTTCAATGCCCATTCAAAAGGTTTTCGAACATTGTCCACCGATTTGTTTTTATCCAATATCCCAGGGAATACAAATTTGCTGCCGATCAATTCTGCCTCTTTCATTGCAAATTCCAATTCTTTTATTGCATCATCTGATAGCATCACATCTCTTGGCCCAGTTTTACTATCTTTCAAGTGGATTTTCTTTTCTGGCAATGATACCTCATCCATTTCCAAATCCCGAATTTCTGAACAACGACATCCGGTCAATGCCAAAACTTTTAATACCCGGAATAATCTTGGATGCATTCTTGATTTTGCCGGGCCATTATCCAATGATTTGAACAGTCGTTTATATCCATCCAAATCCAATACTGTGGCTCTATATTTTGGCCCATGACCTTTTTTAATAAATCCACATAAATTTGATCGTCTTGGCATATATCCATATGATTCACACCAATCCCAAAAATTTGATAACAACGACAATATTTTATTCGCGGTTGAAAAGGATGTTTTCTTGGCCCATTCGGTATATGCATCCATGATATCTCTTTCTGTAAGATCTTCCAAATATCTTTTTCCAAATACCGGTCTTAAATACAATCTGAAATGCAATTGATTTAATTGCTGCGTACTTGGTTTTTTGTGTACAGATGCATACTTGTCCATATAAACCGCGAAAGCGTTTTCAAATATTTTCTCTTGTGCATTACGGATCAATCCTTTCGCCGTTTCTGTGGCATCATCATTTGTTGCTGTGCCTCTTACTGTGGCTAATACTTTGTTTTTAAGTATCATTGCGCGGATGTCTTTGGCTCTTTTATAAACTTCCCCCACATCCACAAAATCGGCCCATTTGCCCAGCATTAAAGTTTTTCTTTCATGACCTGTTCCTACTCTGCAATTAAGAAAAAAACTGATCCCTTTGGTTTTTGCATAATATCTTAACTGCAGGCCCGGAATGGTTCCATCCATAATTTGCAGATTCACATCGGATTTTAATTGTGCAATCCATGAATCCTTAAAAATTCTTCTTTTGCATTTCCATTCAGTCATTTTGCATACCTCTTTGTTGCGACACACACACTGCCATTAAAAAACTAAAAAGCAAGTAAAAAGAACGGGTTGTGCGATTTTTTATAATTCATCATTGAACCGGTTCAGCCATTCTTCAACATCTTCTTTTCTGTACCGGATCAATTTTTCCCCAAAACGCAAATATTTTGGTCCAATCCCCAGTTTTCTATATCTGGCGATGCTGTATTCGGATATTCCAATAATTTTTGCAACTTGTTTTGGTGTTAACAATGGTTCTTTTGGATTCATGATGTGTCCTTTTGGTTTGTTGTACATTTTTTATGGTATGGATAAAATCGGATTTTTCTATTCACAAATATCTAAAAATATCTACATTGTTTTTTATAAATCGTTCTTCAAATCTGGTGTGTTATTTTTGATTTCATATAAGAACCATTTTCAAAATCGGATAAATAATCGGCATTTGTTTCATATTTGAAATCGTGAATGATATCCACAGGCATTTTTATATTGACATCAGAAATGATTTCATATAAAATATCATGTGCTATATGGCTGGCTCAGACATGTTTTTCGGGTGAGGCGCACTAATCCGCACACTAAAAACATGTTAAGAACGGGAAACCGGCGGAACCTGTGGCTTACAGCAGATTTTTTGATTTTATCATTAGGTCTGTTAATCCATGTGTCGTTGGTTCGAGCCCAACTGCCGGAGCCAGAATTTCCGCGGTTTCCGCGGATTTTTTATACAATAATTTTGCGGCAATCTGTTCCGGCATATAAAGTTTTTGAACATAAAAAAATGATCATGATTTTTCATCAAATTTTTAAGAAAAAAATGCACCAGATTTTTTCTGTGCGACTGGGTTTTTGGTGTTACTTTGTGCGACTTTATCAAAAAATGGGGCAAGAAATAGCCATTTCTAGCCAGGAAAATTACTTGCTGATGATATCACAATGATATCAGAAATGGCAAAATTTAGACATAAAAAAACCGCAGATTCCTGCGACTTTTAGAAACATTTCAAAACATGTTTTTCAAAACCCGGTCAATTTTAACAGTCCATTGCTCTACCGACTGAGCTATGCCGGAATGACAGCGCATATAATATACCCCTGAACCACATAAGTCAAGTATTTTGTGTGGGTTAATCAAAAGAATTTTCAACATTCCCACAATTCTGCCTTGTTGTTTGTCATTTTGATCTGTATTTTAATCCAACAAACACCAGCGAATCCACCATCAGTGCTATTGAATATGCGGCAAGCAATGCCCAATATGGCGAAGTGATGTCGGCCAGGTATCCGATAAATATCGCCGCGCCGGAATAACATAAACTGCCGAAAATCGATGCAATGGACAGTGTTGTTGCGCGTATCCGGTTTGGGATTTCGTCCTGGACGATGGTGTTTATTGCTGGGCTGTGGATGCCCTCGGCCAATGGCGATGCCAGGCGCACAATCGGGGTCAAGATGCTGTTGCATAATACCGACACAATGTTCATAAAATTATCGGCAACCAATCCATATCCGGCGGTCCGACCAATACCTATCTTGCGTGCTATCCAGTTTGATAAATGTGCGCCGAAACTGTTCAATAAATGCCCCAAGGATTTGAATATGCCCAATGCCCATACAGGCACGAATTGCGATATAAATACGCTGTTGAAACTGTATGCGGATTCATTTAATCCATAGTTCAATCCATTTCCGGTTGCGACATATCTTAACCGGCGGTTGCGCCACAGGTTCTTTATTGCGGCAATAAATTGTTTGATAAATGATGTTTCGGACGATGTTTTGCATCTGGGTTCAACAATAGCCAAAGATAGCCCCAGCGCAATCGTCAATGGCACAATGTTTAATATAATGGCCAGACGCATTGAATAAAAAGCAACAACAGCACCAATCAAAGACCCCATAAATAATGCGAATTGATAAAACGATGTAATCCTGGCATATATTCTGTGGTATGATTTTTTTTGTTTCGTGTCGCACAAACTGTCGTATAACAATGCATCGTTGTTTCCGCTGGCCAGCGCATCTGATGCCCCACCGATTATTGCGCCAAGTAATAATGGCACAAAACTGTATGACATTGCCCAGATAACAAAGCATAACAGTCGTGTAATCGCGCCCAGGACCATTATGTTCTTGCGCCCAATTCTGTCCGATATAATGCCAAACGGTATTTCCAGCAACGAACAAGATATGCTTTGCGCGGCATATATCGTCATGGACAGTGCATAATTGTCCAATACAGAATTAAAAAACAAAACCAAAATTGGCGATGAAAATATAAAATAACTGAAAAAATTAAACCATCGCAAAAACTTTGGGTTGTCCTTGGTATTCATATTTATTCCTGTAATTTGTCTTAGGAATTATAGCATATTTTTCATTGGGAATAAATTGTAATTTATGCGCCGCGAACCGGCGTGGCACAGAAACATTGTAAATACTTTGCTCCGTTCGAACCCACCGAGGCAGTTTTGGTTTAAAATATCTTCATGTTATGCGATAAAACTTTTACGATTTGTTATAAACCATTTAATCAGTAAATTTTTATCTGATTCCGATATACGTTTGGGATCAATGGCATAACAAAAATGATCTAAAATATGCCAATGAATAAAAATAAGTTTATCTTCGTAAGTATCAAATTTATGTTCCTTTAACATTTGCATTTTATAATCCAGCATCTTGATTCTGGACAGAACTTTTTTGTGCGACAGTTTTTGTGCATCCAACGATCCAGGTCTTTGAACATAATGATAGCACGTATCATCTATGGTTGTGATTTTATTGGTATGTAATACAAGATTTGATAAAAATACAGCATCTTGACCTGTGATAACATTTTCGGGATATAGTATATTATTGTCTAATAAAAACTTTTTGTTATACATTGCAGAACAATGTTCAGAACCAAAATATAAATAGTTTCTTTTTACAAGTTCGTGGGTTTTCCAGAATTTATCACCAACTTTAAATTTTGCCTTGGCCACATCAGACTTATGTTCTGTTATATTTTTATATAATTTTTCGATAAAATCGTTATCAATAAAATCATCTGGATCCAGAAAACATACATATTTTCCATGAGATTTTTTTAATCCATAATTCCTTGCATAACCTGCGCCATGATTTTTGGCAAGTTTATATAAACTTATGCGTTTATCAGATTTCATAAATTCACGAATTTTTTTAACAGTATTATCTGTTGATTTATCATCAACACAAATTATTTCAATATCTTTTAGTGTTTGGCTGCGTAAAGAAGCGAACATATTATCCATATAATCCGCAACATTATAACATGGCAATATAACAGAAACTTTCGGCATATTCATATATCATCCTTTTAAATCGACTTTTATTATATCATATCCTAGATTTTTATGGTATATTATATTCTGTTATCAAAAAGGTAAAATATGAAAATTGGTAATAAAATTATTATTATGGGTGGGTCTTATTCTGGTAAATCAACAATGGCGGAAAATTTAAGCAAGAAATTTGATTTGCCTGTTGTGTATCTGGATTTGTATGACCCGTATGCTGTGCCACAAGGTAAAGAACGCGATACAAGAAAAAAGAAAATAAACCGTATTATTCAACAAACTGTTGCAAAGGATGCATGGATAATTGAAGGAATCTATGAATGGTATGCTTTTGATGAACGGCTGGATAATGCGGATACTTTAATATTGTTGTTGGCGCCAGCGTATAAAAGAATTTGGTGTTATTTGAAAACCTGTATCACAAAAACAAAACGACATGGTCGCCAGGGGTTTTCTGCGAAGAACTTTAGATGGAATCATATTTGGTATATGTTAAGAAAACATGATGCACCATACGATTTAATTGACAAAGCAATTAAAAACCACCCACAGTTGCAAATTGTTAAATTGAAATCTTATACAGAAGCAAACGAATTTTTGAAATCTGTAAAGTTAAAAGATTAACAAGATAACCATTTCTCTTTAAACTCTTTTACTGTTCGCGGCTATTGACCAATGAATGTAACTTGTTCAAGAACGCTCTTTCCTTTACTGCGGTCAATTTCTGTATTCCCTCTGCCATTTTAATAGCATTAACAGCTGGCTGTTTGCTAACATCTTCATATATTTGTTTTGCACAATTTTCTGATATTTTCAGCACCTTGCCATCTGAATCTTTTAAACGGTGAGTTATATTGTTCGCGAATTTTTCTCGGTTTGCGGGTCTATGATCCTTATCTATGTTGCCCGTATGGGGTCACCATAAAACAACGCAGAGCATCATTATAATGCGGGGCAAATCCATTTTTTTCGAATGTGTCCATCCACCATTGCCGTGGCTGGATAAGGCGCGGTTTATTACAAGTGGTCAATTCATCGCCATTGGCCTTAGCCGCATCAACATCTTCGGTCGTGTTATGTATCGCGCAAAGCATCTTGCTCTGGCGGAATTTATCCAAAACTTGCGCCAACTCATCTTCGGTAAAATAAGTCAATGTGCCGTTACAGAACACCAAATCCGCAATAATCGGTTCGCTGTCCAGTATGGATTTAATCTGTATTTTCCCATTTTTAAATAATTCGTCATAACAACTGCATTGATACGGGTATTTTTTTATATCTATGCCACGCGCGTCCATGCCAGCCCTTTGTGCACGCCAAACAATAACCCCGGTGGCCGCGCCGCAATCAAAGAAAGTTTTGGGCGGCTGCCCAAATGTATTTGCAAATTCCGCCGCCAACATTTCGGGGGGTATTGAAAACATGGTCCAAAGGCCATCTGTATCGCGATAGTTATAATGCAAATATGGATATTTTTGATAATAATAATGTGACACTTCCAAACTCTTTTACTGTTCGCGGCTATTTACCAATGAATGTAACTTATTCAAGAACGCTCTTTCCTTTACTGCGGTCAATTTCTGTATTCCCTCTGCCGTTTTAATAGCATTAACAGATGGCTGTTTGCTAACATCTTCATATATTTGTTTTGCACAATTTTCTGATATTTCCAGCACCTTGCCATCTGAATCTTTTAAACGGTGAGTTATATTGTTCGCGAATTTTTCTCGGTTTGTGGTCCTGCACCATTTAGTAACTTTAAAAACAGGTTCTGTACCGTTTATAACTGAATAACTATAGGTGATGGTGCCAAATGGTATGTCTATTTGATTCACTTTAAAGTGTTCTGTGGCCTCTATAGTGCGCTCTTTTACAACATATACAGACGGATTTTCTAATAACAATTGAACTGTTTTAATCAAATCTTCTGCATAATTATCTTCTGCCATTTTATTTACCTCTTATCTGCTTTGGGGTTTATAAACTTTGCGCCGGGCGGCCAGTTGCTGACACGCCTGTTCGTATCCACGTAATGCTTTTTGGACTTTGGGTTCTTTAACAAAAGCATCTTTATCAAAGCCCACTTTATAATAACCATGACGATACCCATCCCCCGGGGTTTCGTATACAACATATTTGTATAAATAATCGGTTCCACTGAGGTTAATAAAACGGGATATTTTCCGACTGTAACGTGCTGAATCACGTTCTGCTGTCTTTTGTGGAATCATCACATAATTCGCAAAATTGATTGTATCCACCGATTTTACCGCACGCGAATGCGTGGATTCCAAAACCTGTTCTGTTCCATGTTTTCGTGCTTGATCTAATTGTTCATCCCATTCGGTTTTATAGAAAAATGCTACATATCCCGCATAAGCAGCCATTGCACCCATCATAACAATGCAAAGAATCCAAAGCCACAACGCTCCTTTATCATCGTCACGATTGTTCCGATTGTTCCAATCTGGCAATGGCGATGAACCGGATGAACCCGACCCCCATGACTCATTAAACTTTTTTCCCCAATACCAACCAAAATTCGGGACGATAATATTATGCATTTACTTTACCTTTTATCTGTTTTGTTGTTTACATTACATTTTGTAACTTATCGTATGCAATAACACCAACAGGATTAACAATTGTTTTTTCCGATGGTTGTTCTTGGTGTGTTTTTGGTTTTTCTGCTTTTTCTAGTAGTCCATATTTATAAATAAGACCCGCACCTATCCCCGCCATCATAAGCACCAAAATTATCATGACTAGTGGACATCTTTTTTCTTGTAAATAAAACAGGTTTTCAAGTGTATAATGCAAATCATCGCCATACCATATCATAAATTTTTGGTTGTTGTATATTATTTCATACCCCCCATCATGAACCGTTCGGGAAACCATCCTATACTCATAGTTTGGAGATGGGCTATATATTTGATGTTCTTTATTTTTATCTATTACTTTAATGTCAATAGAATCTTTGTTGAATTTTAGACCACGTCCAAAAAACAGCCATTGGAGTGAATTTTGGTGTTGTGATAAAAATTTTACAATTTGTTCTGGTGTATCTAACAACTGTTTTTGCATTTTACAAGCCTTTTCATTGATATTTTACACCAGCACTATATTTTGTCAAGAAAAATATGGCGAAAATTTGGTCTAACTTTTGACCGAGCTCGTATAATTATGCCGAAAAATGCATTTTATAGATATCTGTCTTTATTCTGTAAAAGTTTATCCAGTATATCTATTGGTATTGGTTTTCGATTATCAATATCGCCATACATCCCAAGTTCCCTGTTTATTTTGCTCGGGCTGTGATAATCGCTGCCGCCACTGGCC
>JAFRSF010000027.1 GCA_017427715.1 Alphaproteobacteria bacterium
AATTTCAAAAACAATATCTTCTTTGCGTTTGAAATATGTATAAAAAGTTCCCTTGGCGACACCCGCAGCATTAGTAATATCTTCGACCGACACATTAGACAGGCCATTTTTCATAATAAGTTTTTGGCCTGTCTTTAATAACTTTTTTCGTGTTTCTGCCGCTGCTTTTTCGCGCAAATTCATTTTATTTTCCTATCGTTGTTAGCCAGTTTTTTACAGTATCGGTCAAATCATTTGTTGTATCACCACCACGAACAGGCAAACCGTCAACAACTGTTGCATCTGGTTCAAGACGCATAATTTCACCATGCGTATCACCAGACCCAGAACCTTCGTGCGTGTTAAATGGTGCGATGGTTTTACCCGACAAATCATATTTATCAAAGAAAGTATAAACCGCCATTGGCATTGACCCCCACCAAATTGGATAACCAATAAATATTGTATTATATTCGCCCAGATTTATATCAATATCTTTGATTTCAGGACGCGCGCCATCTGTTTTTTCTTGTTGCGCCTGGTCTGTAAAACTTTTGTTATGATAATCATCCGTTGGGTATGGATTCACCGGTTCAATACGAACTATATCCCCACCGGCATTTTCATGAATTGCATTTGCCAATCTTTCTGTATTACCAGAAACCGAAAAATACACTGTTAATTTTTTTGCATTGGCACAACCAACCGCAACAAACAAAGCAAAAATACTAAATAAAATTTTTTTCATTTGTTTTTCCTTTTATCTTATAAAGTTTGTAAATGTAATTTCTTCTTCATGGGGCAATGGTACACCAGCATCTTTACCTGCCTGTTGACATTTTAAATGCCATGCCATATTGCGTGCCAATATACGCATGTTTTGCAGACCCTCGGCATCTTGTTTTACATCTTCTGGCACTGCGCCATGAACCATATTCCAATACCGCCCAGAAATAACAGGCATTTGTGTCATCATAAAGTATTTATTTAATTGGTCTAATGCCGCGGTTGTTCCGGCACGTCTTGCACTGACCACTGCCGCTGCAGGTTTATGTAAAAAAACATCTTTGTCACCAAAAGCGGAAAAGAAAACTCTGTCCATAAATGATGTGATACTGCCACCGGCAGCCGCATAATGCACAGGACTGCCGAAAACAAAGCCATCAAAATCTTTTGCTTTTTCGACAAAGGTATTTACAACATCGTCTATGCAACAACGTCCCAAATTACGACACGCATAACATGCCATACATGCCGGCACAGGTTTAACACCTATATGAAAAATTTCTGATTCAATACCTTCCTCTTTTAGAGTTTTGGCTATTTCTTCTAATGCAACATTTGTACAACCATTTTTATGTGGCGAACCGTTTACTAATAATACTTTCATTTAACTTCCTTTCTTTCTTATTTTAAATTATTTTTTATCCATTTTTCAACATCTGATTTTGCGTTACCCACATTTGAACCATAAATTGCCAAACCCGGTTTTACATTTGCGCCAACGCACAACTTTTTCATATCGCGTTCTATATTTCCAAGACCTGAACCCTCGTGTGTAGAAAAAGGCATAACCGTTTTACCAGACCAATCTATTTGTTCCAGAACTGTAAACATTGGCATTGGATATGTTCCCCACCAAATGGGTCCACCAATGAACACTGTATCATATTCCGATAAATTGTCTGGCAACATG
>JAFRSF010000028.1 GCA_017427715.1 Alphaproteobacteria bacterium
ATTCCATATAATTCTTTTGCACTTGATGCATGTGTGCCGGATGATAGTGTAGCGTTGGTATTTGATTATTCCAAAAATGCCAATGATTATTGTTTTTACGGTTGTTCTTGGTGTGGCTACAATTGCAATGGGCTTAACAAAGGGCAATTTAGTGCCAGACATTCTTATTCACCAGGTGGATATATTTATGGTATGGGCGCCTGTTTAACCAGTAATTATCAATGGGGCGATAACAAAGCGATTTTGATTGATAATGGTTCAATTGTTGTTGGTGGTGAACAAAATGGACAATATTGTTTTTGTAAATTAACATTTCCTGTGGTGTCACAATGGGTGTTGATTGATGCAGGAAGTTATTTTGACGGTATAAACCGTCATTGTGAAACAGAATGTCATGGTTCTTGTGGATGGCACACTGTAAACGGCTCAATTTTAAAGAGATTTTTCAGTGTTCTATAATTTAAGTGAAAGTTTCATTTGATTATTGTTTTTCATTTTAATATAGTATGATCAAAAGGAAATCAATTATGAAAGTCATGTTTTTGCGGCATGGTGAAAGTAAAAGGCAAGCAAAACAGGTTGCATTGGATGCCCCAGATGCGATTAATGTTCTAAGTGATATCGGCATAGAGCAGGTTAAAGTGGCGGCACGTGCGTTTCATGGAAATATAGATGCTGTTTTTGCATCTCCTTATACCAGAACACAATTAACTGCACGGATATTTTTGCAAGAATTAGGCATAAAAAAACCCATAATCATAGATGAAAGATTACGTGAAATAGATTACGGTTATCATAATGGCGAAATTCCAAAAAAGGTAGAATTAACCGAAGTTGCAATTCAACAAGCCGCTGGCAATTATGAAATACGTTTTGGGCAGACAGGTGAAAATAAACGTGAAATAGTGACACGTTTTTTTGAATTTCTAGTTGATATATTTAATAAATATTCTGAAACAGATAGTATTCTGGCAGTATCGCATGGACGTGCGATTTCTATTTTAAACCACGAGTTTTGCGAAATAAATAATATGTATTCAGAACATGGTGGAACAAACAATGCGCAAATCAGGACTATTGAATTAACACCAGAACGTATTGCCAATATAATACAACGTCTTAAAACATTAACCGCAAATCAACATTAAAACCAATTCTCAGAGATAAATGGGTTGTCTGGGTTCGACTATGAGTAAACGAAAACGAGCATAGCGAAATTTGAGTGCTAACGAATGCACCACAGGCACAAAGTGCCAAGTAACCTTATCGCGTCACCGCAAAAGCGGTGACGGATTCGTTGCGGGGCCTAATTCCGAGAACGACTACCAACACAATAAAAAACACCACACAAGGCGGTATTGTCTATTGTGGCGGAGACGAAGGGATTCGAACCCTTGATACCCTTGCGAGTATACCACATTTCCAATGTGGCGCACTAGACCAACTATGCGACGTCTCCTGATTTTTCGGTATTTGTGATTATTCTTCTTCGCCGGCATCTGGCGTATCATCACCAGCATCTGATACACCATCTTGGGAATCTTCCACCAAAGAGTTTTCCAATTCTGCATCAATTTCACGCAGTAATGGGTCTTCAGTAGCAATTTCCAGAGAGTTTTCAGAATCTGTGACAGACGGAGTATCTTTGTAAGATTCCACAAATTCATGACGTACAGCATCTATATCCAATTTACCGCTGCCGATTTCGCGTAATGCAACCACAGTCAATTTATCGCGTTCCTTGTCAACCACAGGTTCGGCCCCACCGTTCAAATCGCGAACGCGCTGAGAAGCCAACATACCCAGTTCATAACGGCTTTCCACAAATGGTAAAGTATCAGAATTTGTTATACGTGCCATGATAAATCCTTTGTTGAAATCATTTTTATTCACGATATAATGCCCTATGATATGTAAAAAATCAAGTAGAAAATGTAAAAATGAACATAAAAACCTTGTCTTTTGGATGTAGATTAAACGCACTAGAGTGTGAAAAAATTACAAAAATGCTAAGCGGAACCGTAAAAACCGCTATTTTGGTGAATACGTGTGCTGTTACAGGTGAAGCAGAAAGGCAGTCGGCACAAACTGTACGAAAATTATCACGTGAAAATCCGAATGTTATAATTTTTGTGACTGGCTGTGGTGTAACCAGAAATCCAAAACTGTTTGAAAAAATACCACATGTTGTGATTATAAACAACAAAGACAAAATGCAGATACAAAAATATATTGATGCCATAAACAATATGAAATTCAATATCTGTAATCCAATAATAGAAAACTTTAAAAGCAATGAAGGCAAATTATCCAAGAAATTTATTCAGGTGCAAAATGGTTGTAACCACGATTGTACATATTGTGTGACACGTTTATTGCGCGGTAAATCAGTATCGTTTGAATACGATGAGATATTACAGGCAGCTAAAGATGCAATAGAAAACGGTTTTTATGAAATTGTTTTGACAGGTGTAGATACTGCGAGTTTTATTCAAATACATGATGGAAAACCATTTTTGTTGGCGGATTTGTGTGCAAAATTATTAAATGATGTCCCAGAAATTAAACATTTACGTTTATCTTCAATTGATCCAGCCAGTCCAGAAGTTTTAAAAATTATAGATTTGATGAAATATGAACCGCGTTTTATGCCACATTTACATTTATCTATGCAGTCCGGTTCTGATACAATCTTGAAATCTATGCGCCGCCGACACAATGCTGATATGTTGCGTAATTTGATAAAATCGTCGGATGGTAAAATATCATTTAGTGCAGATATAATCTGTGGTTTTCCTGGTGAAAGCGAAGAGTTATTCAAAGAAACTTGTGATTTGATTCGTGAAATGAATTTAATTCATGTTCATGCGTTTCCTTTTTCATCACGTCCAGACACGGTTGCTGCGACAATGACAAACCAAATCAACCGCAGTGTATCTAAACAACGTGTAAAAATAATAACCGATATTGCAAATAAAAATAGAGCGGATTTTATGCAAAATCAAATTGGTAAAATCGTATCTGTTTTAGTTGAAGAAGATAATATTGGACGAACACCTGACGATATAGACATTAGAATTAACGGTACTAAGATTCCAAATAAAACAATTTGTGATGTGAAAATAATTGGTATTGAAAACGGCATGTTTAAGGGAACTTGTATTTGATAAAGGGTTAACAAATGAAAATCGTAGAAAATATTAAAAAACATTTATCTAAACTTACAGATGACAAGAACATAGCAGTTGTAAATATTTTGTTTATTTATGCGTGTCTTGTTATGTTAGGTATTGTTTATGATGCACGTTGTCATGATTCGGATAAATGTCAACCCGAAACATTAACAAAACATACCGCAACATCAGAAATAACAGGGAAAGATTATGGTACGGTAATAGCCGTAGCCAAAGAACAAGATGGGCATTGTGAATACCGTGCATGTGATGATAAAACATGTGATTGGTATGATAACAGTAATCGTGAATGTGATGGTATAAACAAAGGCGAATGGATTGCAAGGGTTGAAAATAGGACATACAAAGGTATTTCATTATGCAGTGCAACCAAAGGCGAATTTGCAAAGCCCGGCAATCCAAGTCGTAAAACAGGTGCATATTGTTGGTGCAAATCTGGTAAAAATTGGGTGTCTGATATGTTTTTAATTACTCCGTCTTATTGTTCTAATAACGGTTGCGCTGGTAACTGTGCGCATGGTGTTTTATATTCACCCATATTTCGTTCAGTATTAAATTCCAAGGTGCAAAGGGCAAAATAGGCATTGTAAATATATGTTCAAATTACACACAATTTATGCATTATAAATATTTTTCTAAGTATTAATTGACAACGTTTTTTTTTGTGTTATATTATCAGCAACAACGGGGGTAAAGCCCCATAAAAAACAAACCAAAAAAAGGAAATTATAATGACAAATGAAACCAAAGAAAAATTAAAGGCAAAAATAAAAAGTGCCGCTAATAAATTAGAAGAGGTCATTGATAAACTGGAACAAGACGGTATCAAAAAGGTTTTAACTGATCCTATCAAAGATGCTGCTCAAAAAGTGAAAGAAGTTGTTCAAGACAAAGTGATTGACAATGTAAAAGCAAAAGTAGAAGATGCTAGTCAAAAAGTAAAGGCAGTTGTTGAAAAATTGGAACAAAAAGGTGTTACCAAGGTTTTGACTCATACCATTACAACTCATTTTTATGCACTTGTGGCTGGGGCTTTGATGATGTACGGTATGGTTAATAATGCTGAACACAATCGTTTTAAAGATAATGAAGACGATGCGTTGTATAAATTGCATGCAGAATATACCGAACATACAACAGGAAAAGTAGTTAAAGCCGAAAACTTTAATGCTGATTCGTTGAATCGTGCATATTTTGATCCAAACTCTTTCCCAAGAATTAACTGGGTCAACGATTCAAATCAAAAGGTCGGTAAAGTTTTTGGAAAAATCAGCGCCAAAGAAATGGCTGTTGCTATTGATGCTATCAATCACAATTTGACTACACCAGGTAAGAAATATAACTTAGATTATAACTATTGCCACAAAGCCGTAACGACAGCATACGAAGATGCTATAAAACGTTCTAATATGAAAACAAAGGGCAAGATGGACATCTTTGATGATGAAGCCAAACAGGCGGGCGTATTATATAATGGTGATACCTTTGTAAGTTATCACAAAAGAAAGTATGGTCAGGTTCCTGGTGCGATTATAGAAAACCCAACAGCAGAAGATTTTGCTAGAATTAGCGAAGGTTCTCTTGTAAGGTTTGGTGGTCACAGCAAGATGTTTATTGGAATTGGCTTTGTTGATTCAGATAACAAAGTGTTTGTGCCGGATGCAAATGGTAAACCAGTTATCGCATCTGGTTATGATGAATCCTTTAAATATTTTGATGGTGACGATTGCACTGTTGTAGATATGTCTAAAATCGTTTATTATAAATTAGAAAACGAAGCAAAACGTCATACACGATAAAAAAAAACGCCCAAACGGGCGTTTTTTTTTATGCGTTATTACCTGCAACAAAGCCACTGGAAAACGCCCATTGTAAATTAAATCCGCCAAGGTCGCCTGTGATATCCATTACTTCACCAACAAAAAACAAATTTGGACACAGCAGAGATTCCATAGTTTTGGATGATATTTTGTCGACACTGACCCCACCAGCCGTCACTTCTGCGCTTTGTAAACCGATCGATTTTGCATCATTTATTTCAAATTGTGTTATGCGTTTGGCAATTTCTTTGATTTGTAAATCTGTGTAATCTGCAATATTACGTGTATCATTTTTACAAATAAATCGTGCAAGTTTTTGAGGTAAAATATCTGCCATAACATTTGTTAAATTGCGTTTACCGTTGTTGCGTTTAGCATTTAATAAAACATTTTCAATATCTGTGTTTGGTGCAAAATTGATAATAAAATCGTGTCTATCAAACAAAGTGGCGCGATATACCGCTGGTCCACCAATTCCAAAATGCGTAAATAATAAATCGTCACGAATAATATTTTTACCAATTTTTATTTCAACTGGCAAAGAAATACCAGCCAATTCTGAATCAAAGCATTTGGTTTTTATCGCACACAAGGCAGGGCGAATTGGCCCAATTTTATGACCGAATTTTTTTGCTATAATGTGTCCAATATTTGATACCCCCAGATTTGGATAAGAAACACCACCACTGGCAACAATAATACCATTTGATTTAAAATCGCCGTTATCAGTTTTAATCAAAAAAGCGTCACCACTTCTAATAACATCATTTACAGTGGTATTATATTTAATTTCAGTATTTCCAATATCTTTCATCAAAGCATTTGCAATGTCGTTTGCCCCATTGACACAGAAAAAACGACCAGGTTCTTTTTCATAATATTTTATTTTATGTTTTTTTATCCAATTCAATGTATCTTGAGGTGAATATTGTGCCAATGCCGATTTTACAAAATGCGGATTATTGCCGAAATATCGTGTAAAATCTGCCGCCATATTTGTAAAATTGCATTTACCACCCCCAGAAACAGCAACTTTACGGGCGGGCTTATTACCCATATCAATAACTAATACAGATTTATTTCGTGCGTGCAATTCACTTGCGGCCTTTAAACCGCCAGCGCCAGCCCCGATAATAATCACATCGTACGTTTTCATGAACGTAATGATATATCAGTGACAGAAAAATATCAATATATTTGCGTTTTAGAAAAAACAAGTTTATAATTTTGCAAATATAAATCAATACAGGAAATAAAAAATGAACGAATATATGAAAACAGCAATTGAATTATCAGAAGATAATTTGAAAACAAATGCAGGCGGACCATTCGGCGCAGTGGTTGTAAAAGATGGTAAAATAATTGGTCGTGGTTCAAATCATGTGTTAAAAAATAATGACCCAACTGCACATGCAGAAATAATGGCTATCAGAGATGCCTGCAAAAATATTAAATCGTATGATTTAAGTGGTTGTGAATTATATACATCTTGTTATCCTTGTCCAATGTGTTTATCTGCGATTATATGGGCAAATATAAAAACTGTGTATTATGGAAATACCAAAGAAGATGCTGCAAATATTGGATTCAGGGATGATTTTATATATGATTATTTGAAAACTTTAACAGCAAACAAGCCAAATACAAAAATATTAAAATTAAAATCTTTGGGGCGCTCCGAAGCAATCAAGGTATTTACTGATTTTGCAAATAAAAAAGACAAAACGATTTATTAGGGTTAACAAGGTATTAATTTATTGTATTGAATAACTTTCTTCGCCATTGAATATTTGATGCTGCAGAATCACTCATGTAATGCCTGCAAATCCATGCGCAAGCATTCGGAACATCTGTGTAATAGTATGTATATGACCATGCCGAAACAACGGGGTAAGTAATTTTGCACCAACATGCGCTTTTTCCATCAGAATCAACGTTTCTTTCATTTCCAATAACAATAGTACCATTGTCTATCAATTGTGTCTCGGTATATCCAAAAGGGTGATTTGCAGTATCACCACTTAATCGTGCGCATATCCCCTTTATAGTTGTGTTTCCAAGAGAAACACCCCAAGTACAATCAGCTTCTGATAATGATGCGGCATTCCATGATGCACTTGGATCTAGGACAATTGCGACAGTATCATCTTCTACACAGGCATCGACTGCAAAAGACGGGCATATTTGCATTATGCAAAACGATATAAATAATACTTTTATAATTTTCAGCATGTAATTTTTTCCGTAATTTCTGATAATTTCCTGTGATACAATTCTTCCACAAAGGGACGTTTGTGTAACAATTTGAAACGCATAAAAACGATTGATGTTTATTTTGTTATTAAAAACTGTGAACAGCACAGAAACAGCCACACATAAACAATTTTGTGTAAAAATTAAAAAACCAGAAAAAACATAAAAAAGTACTTGATTTTAAACGTCCCTTTTTTGTACAAGGGTTTAATTCTGCCCCAGTGGGGAAGTACGGCGAAGCCGGGAAGGGGTAAACACAACTGCGTTGTGTCATGCTGAACGAGCAAAGCGAGTGTGAGCATCCAGGTCAATAAAAAAAAGTAGTTCGGCAAAGCCGAACACTTATTAATTTACCTAGATTGCCACGCTTCGCTCGCAATGACACAGCCCATTGGGCAGTTCACCGCCACGGGTGGGGAACTTGTAATATTTTCTCCTTAGTGGGAGTACAGGCGAAAGCCAGGAGGGAGGTTAAAAAACAGCAAACATTTAATAAAAAATCCTTGTAATAAAATTGCTAAATAATATATAATAAAAAGCAAAGAAAGGAAACAAAACCCGTGGAAGCCGCAGAAACCTAC
>JAFRSF010000029.1 GCA_017427715.1 Alphaproteobacteria bacterium
GACCAGTTACCAAGCATTTCAAAAAAAGTATGATGACGATTGTCAAAACCCACATCTTCCAAATCATTATGTTTTCCACCTGCACGGATACATTTCTGAACATTTGCGACACGTGGTGCTGGCGCGGGTCTTTCACCGCGTAATTCTGGTTTCCACAAAACAACACCAGCAATTGTGAATAATAAATCTGGATCTTCTGGTATCAACGAAGCAGATGGAACAATTTTATGTCCATGTTGTTTAAAATAATCTAAAAAAACTTTTCTAATTTCATTGTATGTCATGCGGTTTACCCCTTTTGTCGCTTGATTATAAATTATCATGTAAAATATTCAATCATAAAATTGCAAAGGTGGTATATTTTATGATATAATGTAAAACAACGGTGAAAAAGATATGAATAAAAAACCTGGTTTGCTTTTTTCAGTATATGCGTTGGCTGCTATAATTTTGGCCACAATTTTTCATTTTAGTTTACCTGGGGGCAAAGAATCAACATTGCATAATGCAAAAAATGTTGTCAATTATTTATTTGTTTGCCCAATGAAAAATAATACATGGGATTCTGTGTCTAATATGTTGTCAAAGGGCGAAAATTATATATTTTATTTTGTGTGTTTTATTGTGATTGTATTGTTATTTTCATGGGGTTGGGCATTGTATCAGAATCTGTTAAAGGATAAATTCAGTGCGGATGCTTATAAACGTCCATGGGAAATAACCAAGGTTATATTCTGGATTATTGTTGTTTCTATGGTTTTGATAAAGACACCAAATTATTACAGGGCAAAGGTTCATGTTAATTCTAATAGTTGGGTTTTGTGTGAAAATACTTCGGAAAATGCGCGTGCTGTGCGTGTTAGAAACAATAAGTATTAAAAAACTTTTTGTCAACAATTGGGGTTTTTTGCGGTTTATAAATAATTGACTTGACTTAAAGCCCAGTTTTCTCTACGATTCGTATTAAGCAGATCGGGTAATGCCCTTGGAAACACAAAATACATAAAGTTTTCAAAGACATTGCTGGATAAACTGTCTTACAACCTTAACTCTATATGTACGAAAGGAGAAACATATGAACAAACTAGAATTAATTGAAGCAATTGCAAATGAAGTTGAAGTTACAAAAGCAACAGCAGCTGCTTGCTTGGATGCATTCATCAACACTGTTACAAAAGTTTTGAAGAAAAAAGGCGAAGTTCGCTTGGTTGGCTTTGGTACATTTACAACAGCAAAACGTAAAGCAACAACAGGTCGCAATCCTCAAACTGGCGCACCAATTAAAATTGCTGCTTCTACACAACCAAAGTTCCGTCCTGGAAAATCTTTGAAAGCGGCTTTGAATTAATCTGTTTGGATTAAGGATTATAAAAACACTCACAGTTTTGTGGGTGTTTTTTTGTGGAAAAAATCCGCTTTACTTTGAAGATATCTGTGATAAAATTATGTTGTGTAAAAAAAACAAAGGAAGGAACACAATGGCAAAACAAATCAAGAAAAAAACAGCGGTTAAATCCGCGCCAGTAATGGAACATAAATGCGGAACGGATTGTCCATGCGGATGTCATAAGCATGCTGCTGGTCATCGTATAAAACATATAATTGTTTTATTATTAGTATTTATTTTGGGTTATGCGTGTGGTAAAATGGTGTGTTGTGGAAAACATCGTATGCCACATATGCCACAAATGCAACATCCTGTATTTACAAACGGATGTTTGGATATGCAATCTGTTCAAAGTCAGAAAATGCAGGAAATATTGATGTCTGCTGATGCAAATGGTGATAATTGTATTTCTATTGAAGAATACAAAGCATTCAAAGCGGCTAAAGCACAAAAATATGGTAAAAAGGGTAGATTTGGTGGTATGATGCATGGCAAAATTAAGCCACAACCACAGCAAGATTAAGTTTTGCATAATCGAATAAATAAATCCCTGAAATTATTCAGGGATTTTTTAACCTTTGATAATACGCGCTTTGGTTCGTTCCCATTCGCGTTGTTTTATTGTTTCACGTTTGTCTGCGCGATGTTTACCATAACCGATACCCAATAAAACTTTTAATTTACCACGATTATTAAAATATAATTTCAAAGGAAAAGCAGTTGCGCCTTTGTCTTGCAATTTTCCAATAATCCGATTGATTTGATTACGGTGCAGTAATAACTGTCTGGGGCGCCGTTCATCAAAATTAAAAGCACGATTTGCAGTGGGTAATTTTTGTATTTCTATACCAGCCAGATACAAATCATCACCACGTTTCTGAACAAATCCATCAACAATATTAACCAATCCGTACCGTACAGATTTAATTTCCGCGCCAGTCAAAGAAATGCCCGCTTCAACAGTGTCTTGTGTTGAATAATTGAATCGCGCTTTGCGATTTTCAGAAACCTGACCAAATTTTATAATCTGTCTTTGCATGTTATGATATTTTATACATTTTTTTGATATTTGCAAAGTTTTTTATTGAAAAGCGTACTGATTCAGATATAGTGTTGAACAAGGGTGTGAAAATGCTCTTGGGACTTAACAACCCCAATCAGGCGTGTCAGCGATGACATAAAAAATCCCCAACTTGTGGTTGGGGGTCCGCGAATATATTGAATAAGCGGAGCAATTCGTCTGGTTGTTGTTAACCCCCAACCGCTTTTCACGCGGTTGTTTTTTTGTTACAAAAGGGAATAATAAATGTTGTTTGAACAAACTACAGAATCCAGATTTGCGTTATTATTCGTACAGATAAAGAAAACAAAGATTGAAAATATGTTGGGAATTCAGCATCTGGACATATTGGTCGCTTCGTGGTTTGTTTATAATTTTATTGTAAAAAACAAAGAAAAAATTCAATCTACATTCAAAAACGAGATTGATTTATGCATAAGTGATAAATTATTACCAGACATCATAATCGTGCTACACAAAGCACAAAAACGCGGCTTTGAATTGCAAGATGAATTACCGTTTTCTGCGGAAAAAATGCATTTAGTAATATAACTATAATTTTATGCGTGGATAAAGGCGCTTTGTGTTTTCAAACAACAGATTTTCCAATTCATCTAATTGCAATTTTTTAATATTTGCCAAAACTTTTGCTGTTTCAATTACCATTGATGGTTCACATTTTTTGCCACGATACGGAATCGGGGCGCAGTACGGAGAGTCGGTTTCAATTACAATTCTGTCGTTTGGTATTTTTGCAAATGTTTCACGTACAGATTCTGCATTTTTAAATGTAATAATACCACTGGCAGAAAAATAAAATCCACGGTCTAGCATAATCTTTGCCATATCCCAAGATGATGTAAAACAATGCATTACACCATGATATTTATCTGTTAATATTGCGATTGTATCGTTCTCTGCATCACGTGTATGAATCGCAACAGGCAGATTGTATTTGTATGCAATTTCCAATTGGGATTCAAATAATTTTATTTGTGCATTGCGTATCTGTATACCATAATGATAATCCAGACCGATTTCACCAATGCCGACAACGTGTGTATTATTCAATATTTCATCAGTTAAATAATCGTATGGATTCATGTCTGTATATTCAGGATGTATCCCAATAGTTACAAAAATATTATTATGATTTTTTGCAATTTGTAACGCTGATTCAAAATCTTTTGGGTGTGCGGTTGCACAAATCAAAGTATCAACACCTGTTGATTTTGCACGTGTTATAACAGCATCAACACCACCATCATATTCATCTGTTAAATGACAATGCGTATCTATAAACATTTTTTTGCTTCCACTATAATTTTAAAAATTGCAATTTCTGCTTTTAAATTCAATCTGGTTATATCGGCAACTGCCATAGTTGCGATTGGATATAAATCTGCCAACCCAAATGCAGCCAATGCATCCAACACAATACCATACAGGGCAGGTGACACAGCGATTTTTTCTGCGACAGACATAATGTCACTGGCATTGGCATGTTTGTTTTGTAATACATTTAACAATTCTTCGTATATTATATCTCCCCCAGTCGCCTTTAAATTAGCGATTTTGCCAAAACTGCCGTTTGATAATTTCAATATTTCAGAACTTATTTCTGTATCAGGCATAAACCTTGTGCATAATTCATGTAATTCAGATATGCTTAACGGATGCATTTTTTCAACACGTGCGCGTGATCGAACTGTAGGTAACACATTAGACAATTGATGTGTCACTAATAAAAACAAAGTTTGCCTTGGTGGTTCTTCTAATAATTTTAAAATCGCATTAGATGCTGCACCACTTAATTCATCAACAGAATCAATCAAAACAACCCGCCACCGTCCAGACATAGAAGACATTTGCATGCGTTCAATCATTGCGCGCACAGTATGTACAGAAATCGCTTTGGCATCTGATTTTGGTTTGCCGTGGTCATCAATATTGTTCGCCAAATCAACAATGAAAAAATCACCAACATTACCATAAACCATTTTTGCAATTTTGTACGCCAATGTGGCCTTGCCAATACCACGTGGTCCACATAACATCCAAACCGGATGCAACGGATGTATATCTTTATTTTTCCACGCATCGGTAAATGCCTTTAATGTGTTTGCATGACCAACCAGGTAATCATTATCTATTGGATTTGGGAAATTAAACAAACGTTCTTTCTTCTTTAGTGCCATTATTTTCCCCCGAACATTACAGATATATTTTTGATAACCCGTCCAAAGAATTGGATTTTACCGACTTTGTGTTTAGCAATCAATGGTATTCTTTGAATTATGTCACCATTTTTAGTTATAACAATTTCACCGATTTTTTGATTTTTGTTAATTGGTGCAGCAATCGGTTTTTCATACCGTGCTAACACTTGAATGTTTTTCAAAGATTCTGATTTAGGCAAAGTGACAGCCACATTTTTATCCACAGTTGCAATAATTTCATTTTGTCTGCCGTACCACACTGGTATTTTTATAACATCGTCATCAGGTCGATAAAACACTTTTGTCTGGGTGTTCGTATACCCATAATTCAGCAATCTTTTCATTTCATTTGCTAATGCTTCATGATTTTTGCCCCGAAATCCGTTTATGACACCAATTAATCGCCGATTACCTATTTTAGCACTGCCCACCATGCCGTAACCGCCATTATCAGTGTGACCTGTTTTTAAACCATCCGCACCAGCCATCAAAAACAATAATTTATTGTAATTAGTGGTATGTGTTTTAACCCAGTCCCTGCACCAATCTGTTTTTGTGTCGGCAAATTCAAAACGTTTTGTGGAAAACATTTTGTATAATTCAGGATAATCGCCTATTAAATGCTGTGCCAGAATCGCTAATTCGCGACTGGTCATCAAATTGTTTGGATTTGGTAAACCGCTGGAATTACCAAACGAAGATTGAACGATGCCAATTTTATCAGCATATTTTTTCATTTCGTTTGTAAAGTTTTCTTCTGAACCAGCTATAGATTCAGCAACTGTTACAGACGCATCGCCGGCAGATAATACAATTATACCCAAAATGGCATCTTTGACAGTGATTTTTTGGCCTGTGACCAGACACATTTTACTGGCTGGATACCATACAGGTTTTTGATAATCTGCATTTTCTGATACGTTCAAAGTATCGTCCAATTTTAAATTGCCAGATTTAATTTTATCAAACAACACACCCAACGTCACCAGTTTCAACATAGAAGAAGGTGGCATTAAAACATCTGCGTTTTTGGCAAATATTTCGGCGCCACTTTCATAATCAATCAAAAAAGCGGACTTCGCAGTTGTCGTAAAATTGGTGGTTGTGGCGAACGCATTGCCAATAATCACAGTACAACATAAAATCAGAAACTTTTTCATAATCATGTTTTTATCATAGCAATAATAATCTCACTTGCCAATATTTTTTATGCATTTATGTTCATAGTGTTTGGTAATAATCATTTTTGTATGGCACAGTTTCTTCACATGTGGTGGGGAATTTTTAATTCTCCCCTTTGTGGGAGTACGGCGAAGCCGGGAGGGGGGTCAAAAAAAGGTTAAACATTTCATAAAATATTCTTGTAATAAAATCAATAAATAATATA